>CAZAHL010000193.1:0-14082 GCA_964484845.1 uncultured Chryseolinea sp.
GGCTTGAAGCTCTCCCCATCCAGATACCGAAACATGATCGGAACAACCGCCTTAAACGACTTTGATCGATGAGTAGCAGAAGGAAAATTGAAATTAAGGTGTGTGGCATGCGTGACTATGAAAATATCACGGACATAGCTTCGTTATTACCGCAATATTTTGGGTTCATCTTTTACCCAGGTTCACCCAGGTTTGTTGGTAACGAATTTCGCATTCCTAAAACTTTACCTTCTTCGATAAAACGGGTAGGAGTTTTTGTTAATGAATCCAATGCGGTCATTATTTCAAAATCTCAGTGGGCTGGATTTGATCATGTGCAATTGCATGGAAATGAAAGTCCCCAGCAATGCCGTGCATTAAAAAATGAAGGCCTTAAGGTCATCAAAGTTTTTTCGATCGATGATGATTTCAATTTTGATACCACGATACCCTTTAAAAAAGAAGTAGACTATTTCCTGTTTGACACCAAAGGAAAACTTTATGGGGGCAACGCTAAGACGTTCAATTGGAATATATTAACGCAGTACGACCAGGAGATACCTTTCTTCCTGAGCGGCGGCCTTTCCCCAGAAAACGTTCACGAAATAAATGACCTAAAAAACATGAACCTCCATGCCCTCGACCTAAACAGCGGAGTTGAAGTAAGCCCGGGAATGAAGAGCAGAGAGAAAGTGGAACAGGTGATGGGGAGTATGCAATAAGAAATAAGCAATTAGCAATGAGTAATGAGTAATTAGCAATGAGCATCCACAGTTGGTCGCCAAGGCGGCACGACGTTGCGAACTCCACACACATACACACTTAAATACGTAAACACATCTTCAATGAAATATACAGTAAACGCAAAAGGCTACTACGGTCAATTTGGGGGAGCATTCATTCCTGAAATGCTATATCCAAATGTTGAAGAATTGAGGACGAGATACTTGGAGATAATTAATGCTCCAGAGTATCAACGGGATTTTCATAAGCTGTTAAAAGACTATGTTGGACGCCCTACACCGTTGTATCTGGCTAAGCGTCTTTCTGAAATATACAATGCTACCATTTACTTGAAGCGCGAGGATTTATGTCATACGGGCTCACACAAGATCAATAATACAATTGGTCAGATATTACTCGCGCAACGGTTAGGGAAACAAAAGATCATTGCCGAAACGGGAGCAGGGCAGCACGGGGTTGCAACGGCTACGGTGTGTGCGCTCATGGGTATGGAGTGTATTGTGTATATGGGTAAAGTTGATATGGAACGTCAGCGGCCAAACGTGGAACGGATGCGTATTCTTGGTGCAACCGTCATTCCCGCGCTAAGTGGAAGTATGACTTTAAAGGATGCTACAAACGAGGCGATGCGGCATTGGATCAATCACCCGACAGAGACACATTACATTATTGGATCCGTTGTTGGACCCCATCCTTATCCGGATATGGTAGCAAAATTTCAATCTATTATCAGCGAAGAAATAAAAAAGCAACTGCAGGAAGAAATTGGAAATCCATTTCCTGACTATGTTTTTGCCTGTGTTGGCGGCGGAAGTAATGCTGCTGGTGCATTTTATCACTTTCTTGATAATGAGCATGTTAACCTGGTGGCAGTTGAAGCTGCAGGTAAGGGGTTAAAGTCGGGTGAATCAGCTGCTACGACGGCGCTCGGAAAGCCGGGAGTACTTCATGGAAGTAAAACGATCCTCATGCAAACCGACGATGGTCAGGTAGTAGAACCTCACTCCATTTCTGCTGGTTTAGACTATCCGGGTATTGGTCCGATACACGCACACCTCTTTGAAGTAGGTCGTGTTCGGTTTGAAAGTGCTACGGATGATGAAGCGTTGAAGGCAGGTATTGACGTGAGCCGCGCAGAAGGAATCATTCCAGCATTGGAGTCGGCACATGCGCTTGCAGCTTTAAATAAGTTTGAGTTTGACAAAGATGATGTGGTGGTGGTCAACCTTTCCGGTCGTGGTGATAAGGATCTGGAGACTTACATCAAGTGGGGGAAGTACTAAGAATAACACTCAATCATTCACCACAAACTCTTATCCAACCCATGAAAAATAGAATCAAAGAAGTACTTGCAAGTAATAAGAACGGAATCCTTTCCATGTACTACACCGCAGGATTTCCAGCATTAAACGACACCTCCATAATAGCAGAAGCGTTGGCAAAAGCCGGAGCTGATATCATTGAGATCGGAATCCCTTATTCGGACCCGGTTGCCGACGGACCAACGATCCAGGAAAGCAATACCCTTGCATTGAAAAATGGAATGCGGCTCTCTACGCTCATAGAACAAGTAAAACTCATCCGGAAAAAAGTTACTGTTCCGATCATCCTAATGGGCTACATAAATCCCGTGCTTCAATACGGCATTGAAAAATTTGCAAAAGATGCTTCGGAAGCAGGAGTGGATGGCGTCATTCTTCCGGATATGCCTATGGATGAATACATCGAGAATTATAAAGAACTTTTCGATTCTGTGAATTTGAGCAACACCTTTTTAATTTCCCCCACGACCTCTGAAGACCGGATTCGGAAAATTGATGCGGTCACCGACGGATTTATCTACGCCGTTTCCGCCTCCAGCATCACCGGTGCAAAAGGTAAGTTCGAAAAACAGCAAATTGATTATTTCGAGCGCCTGCAAAAAATGAAGTTGAAAAATCCCTACCTGATAGGTTTTGGGATCTCCAATCATGAATCGTATAAAACGGCAATACAATACGGAGCCGGAGCCATCGTAGGCAGCGCATTTGTTGATCTCCTCAAAAAGTCCACAAACCTCACCTCCGATATAACAACATTCGTAAAGTCATTAAAAAATAATTGACCCAATCTCCCAATCTCCCAATCTTTCAATTTTCCAATCTTCCAATTTTCCAATTTCAAAATCTTCCAATCTTCTCCCATGATCATCCAGCTCCAACCCTCCATACCCACATCCGAAAAGGAAGACATCATCCGAAAGATCAAAAGCCTGGATTATAAGACAACGGAAGTTCGTACTCAAAAAGCTACTTACCTCGTGGGTATAGGAAAAAAAGAATTTGATCTTCGGCTACTCGGACAAATGCACGGCATTGCAGACATACATCGGGTCTCAGATGATTATAAACTGGTATCGCGAAAATGGAAAGTAAATCGTACGCATATTGATTTAGGCGATGGCGTGATCATTGGAGATGGATCATTGTCGATTATGGCTGGACCCTGTTCCATCGAAAATGAAGAACAGGTTCAACAAACCATCGATCACCTGCTTCAAAACAACGTCCGGATTATGCGAGGTGGAGTATTCAAACCCCGGAGTTCCCCTTATGCTTTCAGAGGGATGGGTGTAGAAGGATTAAAAATGTGGCACAACCTTGCAAGGAAAGCTGGTATCAAAATTATCAGCGAGGTAATGCAGGTAAGTCAGATCGAGGCGATGTACGATTATGTCGATGTGTTTCAGGTAGGTGCCCGAAATACACAAAACTTTAATTTGCTGGACGAACTGGGCAAAGTTGATAAAACGGTGATGATCAAACGAGGTATCTCCGGCACGATCGAGGAATTACTGTACTCGGCAGAATATGTTTTTGCTGCCGGCAATGAGAAACTGATGCTATGCGAGCGTGGCATCCGGACGTACGAGAAAGCCAGTCGCAATACCCTGGATATTAATGCTATTCCCATATTAAAAGAAAAAACACACCTGCCTGTGATCGCGGACCCATCCCACGGCATCGGCATACGGGAATATGTCGACCCAATTGCCCTTGCCACTGTTATTGCGGGAGCAGATGGCATCATTTACGAGACGCATCAAAAACCCGAGGAGGCCGCTTCCGATGGACAACAAACATTAAATTTTGAAGAGTCATCGAAGCTAGTTTCGAAATTAAGAAAGACATTTGCGCTTAGGGAAAGCTTTTAAGAAGCTGAAAGCTGACAGCAGAAAGCGGAAAGCTTGTGTGTAGGCGCTTTCAGGTTCGCACTTTTAGAACGGGATTGTTTGAGGTTCGGGGTTTGAGGTTCGAGGTTGTGCATTGAATTTATTTCAGTGCTAACTTTAAATTGCGCAGATATCCTACGAACTTTCCTCATATGACCAACAGCGGAAGACCGAAACCTCGAACCTTAAACATCAAACCTCAAACTAAATGGTAGTCTACGGAATTAAGAATTGCAACACCGTTAAGAATGCGCTTGCGTGGTTAAAGAAGCACAACGTTGAATTTGAATTTTATGATTATAAAAGCAAAGGCATTACGGTGGAGAAGCTGAAGGCATGGAGTAAGCAAATAGGATGGGAGAGTCTGGTAAATAAGAGAGGCACGACCTGGAGGCAACTGGATGAAAAAGTCCAGTTGGCGATAATCAATGAATCGTCCGCAATTAAACTTATGCAAGATAAAACCAGTGTGATTAAGCGCCCGCTTATTGAGGAGAATGGTAAAGTTGTGGCACTTGGTTTTGATGAAAAAATTTACGCTAGCTCGCTGCTTTAGAAGAGTTGTTTGAAGTTCAAGGTTTAAGGTTCGAGGTTGCGCATTGAATCGATTTCAGTGCTAACTTTTAATTGCGTCGATATCCTACGAACTTTCCTCATATGACCAACAGCGGAAGACCGAAACCTCGAACCTTGGACTTCAAACTTCGAACTAACCCGAAACTTTAAACTCGTAACTTATTGATTGAGGGATACGATAAATCGTGTACCCTTGTCTGGCTGGCTTTCTACTTCGATGGTTCCATTTAATTTTTCTACTTGCTGCTTTACAATGAATAGTCCAAGTCCTTTTCCTTCGATGTGGGTGTGGAATCGTTTGTAGAGTTTGAAAAGATCATCGCTAAATCGATCGAGGTCAATGCCTATTCCGTTGTCGGATACTTCGATGATTACCATATCCGATTTCCAATACGACGATATATTTATAATCAATTTCCGATCAGGGGAACGGTACTGAATAGCATTGCTGATAAGGTTATACAAAATGCTATTGATGTATGCCTTTATGGAAATAATTTCCGGATGCTTAAAATCAAGGTTGATACGAACATCATTTTCTTTGATATATACATGCAATGATTGAATGATCTGTTTTACTTCGTTTTCTAAACTTACTTTTTCATTGATATTAAATGTGTCTCTTCGAATATCAATAA
Organism: uncultured Chryseolinea sp.; assembly: GCA_964484845.1. GTDB lineage: Bacteria > Bacteroidota > Bacteroidia > Cytophagales > Cyclobacteriaceae > Chryseolinea. The sequence continues at coordinate 5,149 of CAZAHL010000193.1, forward strand.
TTTTATTTAAGTCAGTAATTACCGTTTCCAGTGATAGTACAGATTTCTCCAGCTGTGAAAATATACTTGCTTTATCGTCATCATCTGTCGAAAGGCGGTGGATGTTGATAAGTCCGAGCATGCTGGCTACGGGTCCACGAAGGTTGTGTGAAACTGTGTATGAAAACTGCTGTAACCCGTTGTTTTGAGAAACAAGCTGCTGATTGGTTTGGAGCAAATCTTTGCTTTTATCGTCAAGCGATCGTTCAAGCTCGACGTTTTTATTTTCGAGTTCTGCTTTTTGCCGCTCAATTTCATGGTGTGCTACAAAAAGACTTTCCTGACTTTCCATCAACTCTTCGCTTTGAGTCTGAATTTCTTCATTTTGAATTTCAATATTTCGGTTGAGGTCATTTAATTCCTTATTTCTGATTTTTAGTTCCCCATTTTTGTCATTCAAGCTGCTAATCAGCGCCACGTTTTCTTTTTCAAAATGTTCAAAGAGCGTTTTCAGAAATATTATACAGCCAATAAGGAAAAACTCGGCAACAAGTACAACAATGTTATTTGCAATAAAGAGCTTAAACGTGTATTCCGATGCGTTATAGTCGGCGCTGAAAATAAAGAGGACGGGATCAATAGAGACGAGGATAAGAAGGTTTAAAGCCAGCGCGGTAAACATATATTTCGCCTCCTGTGAAAAAAAAACCATCAATGGCACTACCGAAGTAGCGATGACAGCACAAAATAAGTTGGTACTTCGTGGAAGATAGAAATAATGTGATGGGTCACTAATTCTGGGAACCATCATCATAAGCATACTCATTGCCGGGATGAGAATACTTAATAGGAAGCGGCTTAAATTGAACTTGTGAAAATGATTAAAAACGAATATAAAAAAAAGCAGTACGATCGTGACCACCATCATTTCCGTGGTTAAGGACCATTTCCACATACTGTAAACCAGGAGAATACTACATGAAATTATCCCAATGAGGGCTATGGCATTACTAAGTATAATGGTGCGCCTAAATTGTAGAGACAGCTCAGGTTTTAACCCGGTAAAAAAAAAATTTTGGATCGTGTTTTTCAAGAGACGTAATTATCTGCAAGATAGCTCAAGCATTAATCCAATCAATGCCTTTTATGAGTAAAGCCAATGTTTTCGCTTCTTCCGATGACGGGACTGGTTCGTACCTGTAAACCCATTCAGCGAGAGGAGGGAGACTCATCAGGATCGATTCCGTTCTTCCATCTGTATCCAGTCCAAATTTTGTTCCCCGGTCCCAGACGAGGTTAAATTCAACGTATCGGCCCCTGCGTAAATGCTGCCAATGTTTCTCTTTATCTGTAAACGGCAGTCCATGATTGTTTTGCATGTAGTGAATATAAAGAGGGGCAAAAGCATGACCCAGGCTTTGTACAAAATTAAATCTTGATTCCTTCGTGAAGCCATCGAGATCCTTTAGGTAATCAAAAAAAATTCCACCGACACCGCGTGTTTCATTCCGGTGTTTAAGGAAGAAATAATCATCGGCCCATTTTTTAAATTCAGGGTAGTAGGAGGGATGATGTTGATCGCAAATTGATTTTAACTCGCGATGAAAATGACGCGCGTCTTCAACGTTAATATAGTGGGGGGTTAAATCAATCCCCCCTCCAAACCACCACATACCATTGGTCATTTCGAAGTAACGGATGTTCATGTGAATGATAGGGACCATCGGATTGCGGGGATGAAGCACAATAGACACTCCCGTCGCGAAAAAATCAGGATGATTCGATAAATCTAATTTCAACGACTGCATAACAGGTTCGGGAGTTTTTCCCCATACAGCGGAAAAGTTAACACCCCCTTTTTCGATGACGTTCCCTCCCGTTAGCACTCTTGAAACTCCGCCTCCACCGCCAGGTCGTTCCCAGCGATCGGTTATAAACTTTCCGCTTCCATCAGCTTCCTCAAGTTGCAAGCAAATGTCGTTTTGAAGGTTTGTAAAACTGTCTTGAATATTTTCTTTTGTAAGCATGTAAAATCTGAACAAGTATTATTAAAAGGGGAATCCGATACCAACATTGTATATCACGGGTTCTTTAAAATTTGTATACGTACCGTCTTCTCTCTTGGTGGCATAGGGTTGCCAAAACCGTACTTTATCTAATACGAATTTTTCGCCACTATCACGGGCAGGATCATACACTTTTATTCCTACATCAAAACGCAAGATCAAGAAGGAAAAATCAAAGCGCAACCCAAAACCGGTGCCGACACCAAACTCTTTATAAAAACGATCTGCTTTAAACTGAGAACTATTATCGGGAATAATGTTGCCAGCTTCATCTTCCACATTTACAGGTTCAAAACTCCAAACATTTCCGGCATCGATAAAGATTGCACCGTTTACAAAGCCAAATAACTTTTGACGCAGCTCAATGCTAGCTTCCAATAAGATCTCCGATGGCTTTTCAATGTTGTAATCAAATAATCCATCTTTTGTCTTTTCATCGTCAACGGTTTCTGCGGGTTTTGCAGAACCGGGACCCATCCTCCTCGGCCGCCAGGCCCGCACGCTATTACTTCCCCCGGCAAAGAAGAATTTTTCGTATGGAAGACTTCGATTCTCCTTAGAGGTATAGGCATAAGCAAATCCAGAATTAAAACGATAGGCTAGTACGGTGTTTTTATCCAACGGATGGACTCTCCGCATATCGAGACTAAATCGGATGTACTTAAAATATTCAAGCCCCAGATCCGTCAGGAACTGCGGTTTCTTTTTAAAGAAATTCCAGATGGTTCCCCCACTTTCAATTTGGGCCCTGATAAAACCTGAACTCTCGTCCGGGTTTCCATAATTCTTGAGATTCCAGGTAACGGCAAACATAATACTGTTTACAAAAGATGGACGAAAAGCATTCGTTAAATTATTGTTACCCAAACTATCTTGTTCTTCGAGCAGGTCCTTAAAATTGGTAGATAAATTAGCGGTGTCAATAACGCCTAAATTTAATGGTGTCAACGAATATGTTCGGGTTCTTTTGTTCTGCCAGGTATACGTACCGTTAACCGAAATTAATGTCCTTCTATATTCAGGTCTTTCGGTGAAAGAGTATCCCGTGGTAAATCTCGTTTTTGGATTGTAGGGAGCGAATTTAAATCTTACACGTTCCTTAAGCGGCCAGATAAACTGCGGAAAAGTTAACGAAGCGTTCACACCTGCTTCGGTACTTCTATAAACGTTTTCGCTACTAATCGCAGAGGCGACACCTTCGAATCCAAATCTTCCGCTTAGGTCAAAGGTCTCTAGGCTTTTAAAGACATTTCGCTTCTTAAACGAAATAACATAAAAGGGCCCGGGATAACCTTGCGTGACATTAACACCCGCTTCGTTCGTCCACTCGTAACGCGTTAACGGGCTTGCAAATACGTTGGCGATAAATTTTCCGCCGGAAGTATCATAATTGATATTTATAAATTTAAAGGCCTCAATATTTCCCAGCTGCTGCTGCGTTTCCAATGTCTTGGTGCGGCTATAAAGTTCTTCCGGCCGTATAAAGACACGCTGGCTTAGAACCTTTAAATTATAATTGTCAACAAAATACTTATACTGAATATCATGGTAGGGCCGTGTTGTCCTTTGCCTATTGGGTACGTTAGCTCCGACATCGGTAGTAAAAGTTACGGAATCAACTCTAAATTGTTTATGATATCCGCGTTTTGCCGGATCTTTAATGGAAATCATCACTGCTATTTTGTGCTCTGGTGACCGGTATGTTGTGTCGGTTGAAAAATCAATATACTGTCTGCTGAAATCATAGTATCCATGATCTTTCAGGAGTAAATCCATTCGTTCCCTTTCCTTTGTAAAATTGTCTTGCTGGAATCGCTCCCCTACGTTGATAAGTTTTTCTTCAGGCTTTTCATCGATGATCTTAAGGATGGTAGTATCGGGCACGTCGTACACGATCGAGTCAATAAGATAAGGTCTACCAGGATTGACCCGATACATTACTGTTACTAACCTGTCTTTTACGATAATACTATCAGTTACATTATTTTTGAAATAACCATTTGAGAATAAATATTCCTTAAATCGTTCTTTTGTGAGTGTTACTTCACTGCTATCAAACACGGATATAGGTTCGCCCCATTGCATCCAGTTGTTACCATTTTCAATGAACCCATTGTACTTATTTACCTTCTTTTGCTTTTTGAACTGGTAATTATTGATTTTTCGGGCAGACGCAGTTCCCGAAATTTTATCATCGTACTTTTTTTCTACAGCAGCTTTTTTACGGATATATTTTTCCTGATCGTACCGTCTTTCTCCGAAATAATAGATAGAGACCAGTGGTGTGATGGGCAAACCCAGGAACCTGCGATTCGGCCGTTTGGTATATAAGTTTCTTAAGGCGTCTTTATCGATGGGTTTTGGAGCCTGTGTTCTTTGGCGGTATAGGAGTTTTTCATTTTCTTTCAGGTGTTTAGTGCCCAGGCACCCGGATAAGGACGCTGCAAGCCATACGATCAAAAGAAAATATTTAGTCCGCGAAGTACTCAAGTGTTAACGAATGCTATCAAAAGCCAAAATCAAGTTTATCAAATCCCTGCAAATAAAAAAATACCGGAAGCAGGAGCAATGTTTTGTCGTTGAAGGGGCAAAGAGCGTGCGAGAGTTACTGGCCTCTGATTTTGATACGTTGATGCTTCTGGGAACTGCAGAATTTTTATCGGATAGTAAAATAGGTAAAGGGATGGAGGTCATTGAGGTTACAGAGAATGAACTGTCAGGATTAGGCGAGTTTCAAACGAATGATTCGGCGTTGGCCGTTGCCAGAATTAAGCCAAATAAGGATACAAAACTATCGGAAGACGAATTTGTCCTTTTGCTGGACGATATCCGAGATCCCGGTAATTTAGGAACGATCATCCGGACAGCCGACTGGTTTGGGATCAATCGTATTATTGCGTCCAACGAAACCGCCGATTTCTATAGCCCAAAGGTGATTAGCTCAACGATGGGCTCATTTACCCGTGTAAAAATGTACTACACAAACCTGGGAGAGTATCTTCAACACAATAGACACCCTGTTTTCGGAGCTTACCTCGATGGAGTCGATATCCATCAAACTAAATTCGGGCGCGGAGGTTTAATTTTAATTGGCAACGAATCTAACGGCATTCATGCCGACCTTAAAAAGTTTGTTACTCATAAGTTTACCATCCCGAAATTTGGCAAAGCCGAGTCGTTAAACGCCGCGATCGCGGTGGGTATTATATGCGAGGTGGTAAGGCGAGTTTAGAGTTTCGAGTTTAGAGTTTCGGTCTTCTACGCTTGGTTTTCTGATGGTGTCGAGTTTCAGACTTCCGCGCTGACTTTCCGTTGCTGGGTACAGCGTTTGATGTTATTTACCTTAAGCCGCAGCCATTCGGATTCAACAATCAAGCCTTGAGCCAGCAACTCGAAACTCGAAACTCGAAACTCTAAACTTAAAAGAACCCCCTGCTCTCCCTCGCCGCGTCCGATGAGATCTTCTCGGCTTGTTCTTTTCCGAGATAGCGGTCGATCAATGCATGGCCGAGGTAGATGACGGGTGTTAAGAGAATAGCGACGGCAAATTTATAGATGTAGTTTGTTATACCGATCGCGATAATTTGTTCGGTGGTGAATATGCCGTAAAAAGCAATGAACAATACTACAAAACTATCGATAAGCTGGGAAACAAGCGTTGAGCCTGTGGCCCGCAGCCAGAGCTTTTTGCTTCCTGTGAATTTTCGCAGCTGTTGAAAGATATATACATCCACCAATTGTCCAAGTAGAAAGGCCGATAGTGATCCGATGATGATTCGTTGTCCTTGACCAAAAATTTTATTGAACGCAAAATCCATGTTGAAAATATTTCCGTCTGCATCTTTATTGTTTACATCGATCCAGAAATCGGCAGGTGAAAGTCTGATCGTGATGAAAATAACAACGAATGCATAGGTGATCAACAGGGCAGTAAAGTAGCTGATACGTTTCACGCCCGGTTTTCCGAAATATTCATTTATCAAATCGGTGGTAATAAAAACAAAAGGCCAGATGATCGCTCCGGCCGTAAGGTTAAAGCTCATTGTAAATCCCATAATATTGAGATTCGCTGGATTGAGCCCCACGGTTGATTCGGCGGAAAATATTTTCACGCCGATCAATTCAGCAAGCAGTGCGTTCGTAATAAAAATACCAGCAAGAATTATAAACAGGTTATTGCGTTTTTGCTGAAGTGTGCTTTCCATTTATCTAAAAATAAGGATTAATCCAGTATCGTAAATTCTTCACCCTCTATAGCTAGCGCCGTATTGCTGAAGATAGTTTTCGCTTCTTCTAAAATAGGTGTTAAGTCTTTGTAACGTGCAGAGAAATGTCCAAGAATAAGTTTGTTAACTTGAGCAAGTTTTGCAATCCTAGCGGCTTGTTTCGCGGTACTGTGCTTGGTATCTCTTGCCTTCGATTCTTCCTCATCCATAAATGTTGCCTCGTGATATAGCAGGTCAATATTTTTCAGTTGCCCTACCAATCCTTCGTCAAAAACGGTGTCCGAACAGTAGGCATAGCTTCTTGATTTTTTTGGACCAAAAGTTAGCGATTCATTGGAGTAAAGTAGATTTCCGGAAGGGTCTAAAACATCATGACCATTCTTTAGATTGGCGATCTGTTGAATAAGCAACCCTTGAGGTAATTTATCTTTATCAATTCTCCTGGGTTTTAACTTCTCTTTAAAGAGAAACCCAGAACACCGGATTTTATGTGACAATGGAATAGTCTCCACCGTTAGCGCCTCGTCTTCGAAGATTATTTCCTGTCTCCCTTTTTCAAGCAAGTGAAAAATAATTTTAAAGTTTGGCGATGATCGGGAGTAACGTAGGTGAGTGATGATGATCTCATCAAGTCCACGGTGACTGTAAAGATGCAGGTCGTTCACTCTCCGCTGCAGATGCATAGAAAAAATTAATCCCATCAGTCCCAGATAATGGTCGCCGTGCAAATGACTGATAAAGATGTGATTGATACGATGAAAATTAACTTGCAAACGCATGAGTTGCATCTGTGTGCCTTCGCCACAATCAACAAGAAAAGAGCGGTTTTGTATTTCGATTAGTTGTGAGGCGGGATGTCGTCCGTATGCAGGCATCGCACCACTTGAACCAAGGATGGTAATTTTAAAACTCAAAACTGGCTTCGTTTATCAAGTAAATTAAAAAACCAAAGCTTCATCGGCTTTGGTTTTTTCTATTTAAGTATTGGCAAAATTTAATTTCCGTCGGAGTTTTTTAAATCCTTTTCGATTTCGTGCATAAACACAGCATCAATGGCTTCTTCCACTTTGGGCACAATGTTTAGGACGCTGTCGAGCTGGGAGATCTTGATCAGCTTCATGGTATGATCTGATAACGTCGTCAATATAAAAATGCCACCATCTTCCTGCACAATTCTATTTCCCACGAGCAAAGCACTGAGTCCGGAGGAGTCTGTATACTTCACTTCTGCCATATCCAGTACGATATTCCTTACTCCCTCAGCATGCAGCGTAATCAATTCTGATTTTAAGCCAGGCGCTACACTGGAATCAAGCTTCTCTTCGTGCAAGCGTAATAAACTGTACTTTTCCTGCTTATCAATAGTATACTTCATAGGTTAGATTTTCTTGGTTTCCAAGTTAGCGGAATTTATCGAATTCAAGATGCTTTGTTCAATTCTTTGGATAATACGGGTATAATCCAAATCCTTAAGGGTCTCTCCACGAACCTGTTTATAAAGCTCTTTATACCGGGTGGATATAGATGCCACGATATCCTTGGTCATCTCCGGAACCCGTTGGCCATCTTTCCCCTGAAACCCGTTTTCAATAAGCCATTGCCTTACAAACTCCTTGGAAAGTTGTTTTTGCGGTTCACTGGCCTTTTGTCTGGCTTCATATCCCTCAGCGTAAAAATATCTTGACGAATCGGGGGTATGAACCTCATCGATCAAGTAAATATTGCCTTGATATTTCCCGAATTCGTATTTCGTATCGACTAAAATAAGGTTGCGTTCAGCCGCTAAATCGGTCCCTTTTTGGAAAAGTTTAAGGGTATAGTCTTCCAGAACCTGGTAATCAGCCTCACTAACAATATCCCGTTTCAAAATTTCCTCCCTGGAAATATCTTCGTCATGTCCTATATGTGCTTTTGTAGTAGGCGTAATAATGGGCGTGGGTAATTTGTCATTTTCTTTTAAGCCCTCAGGAAGGCGAACGCCGCACAACGTTCTTTTGCCTTCTTTGTATTCACGCCAGGCGTGGCCAGCCAGGTAGCCGCGTACCACCATCTCGACTGGAAAGGGCTCACATTTGAAACCGATAGTAACATTCTCGTCCGGTATGGCAAGGACCCAATTAGGAACAATAGTTTTGGTAGCCTGAAGGTTAAACGCCGCAATTTGATTTAAAACCCGGCCTTTATCAGGGATTGCCTCTGGTAAGATTACATCAAATGCTGAAATCCGATCGGTGGCCACCATGGCCATCAGATCTCCAAAATAATAGACATCCCGTACTTTCCCCCTGTAAAATCCAGTCTGGCCTGGAAAGTTAAAATGCGTTTCTTTAATAGCCTCCATGAGTCCAAATTATGGCAGTAAGTTAGGATAAATTGTAGATTTTAGATTTACGATTGACGATTGGGCGCGAGATTTAAGTGAGCACGCCTCAATTACCTTTGCGATTCTTTGCGTGAACCATTACGGATTATTGTAGATTTTAGATTGACGATTTTAGATTGGATGCTCGATTCAAGTTTGAAGAGTTTGGCAGACACCATCAATCTACAATCGTAAATCTAAAATCGTCAATCCTTACAAGGTTAAGGGTTAGGGCGGGAAGTTTAAATTATTGTAGATTTTAGATTTACGATTGACGATTGGGTGCTAGATTTAAGCGAGT
>CAZAHL010000194.1:0-13955 GCA_964484845.1 uncultured Chryseolinea sp.
GGATATCGGTAAGCTTGGTAGAATAATACCCATATTCACCCCCCTGCTCGTCCATTTGTTTCAACGTCTTCCCCATAAAGCGTTCAACTTCGGGACCGATGTATTTTTCAACCAGGTATTCAAATTTTTTATGAACAGCGCTTAGTTGACCATTTTCACGCAGTAAGAAATAGGTAAACATATTGTTGTTTAGCCATTCGGTACTTTTTAAACGGTCTCCGGTTTCTGCGGAAACAAGAACGTTAAAATCAAAGTGAGAATTTGTTGGAGGATCTGCAGCTACGCCAGTTACTTTAAAAGTGTTACTTTGATTGTCAACAACCACCAACTTACCTATTGCAGATTCGTTGCCGAAATATTTTTTAGCAATGGTTTGCGTCATAACGAGTGTATTGGGTTCCTTCAATACCGACTGAGGGTCACCTTCCAGTAACTGATAACTAAAGAATTGAAAAAAGTTAGAGTCTACATAGAATACTTTGGTTTCGGCAAACACTTTCTCCTCATACTTGATCGCAGGTTCACCCCAATATTGAGCAATGCGCATGGACGATTCCACTTCGGGTATCTCAAGAGGTAACGCAGGGCCCATAGGCGGACAGGTGTTTGCGACCATTAGATCCTGATCACCAATTTTTCCATGAAGCCCTACCTGATAAATCCGATCTGCATTCGCATGGAATTTGTCATAGCTTAATTCATCGGTGATATAGAGTATGATAATAAGGCAAGCTGCTATGCCTATAGTCATTCCTAAAATATTGATAGCAGAATAGAATTTATACTTCAGAATATTTCTAACTGCTACTTTAAAATAATTTCTTAACATAAATAGAATTGAATTTACAAAAGGATATCCAAGCAAGCCTTTGACTTACTACCCGAGGTATAAGTTACATACTTTTAATTAAATGTTTACTAGCAAAAGAACTTGAAACCTGCCTTGTAATTATTCGTCACGCAAGGTATTTACTGGATTCATTGATGCCGCAGTAAATACTTTATAGCCAACTACGCACGCAGAGATGATAAACATAATAGATATGGAAACAATAAAAGTAAATGAGGTTGTCGACTGATAATAATCCCATATGCTATCCATTAAACTATCAACTGCATAGTAACTAAGGACAGATCCTCCCAATGATGCAATAATCAAAATAATAAAAAATTCGGTATTAATGATTCGGGTAATATTACCGATAGATGCTCCCAAAACTTTGCGAACTCCAATCTCCTTTGTTCGTCTAATGATATTCAGTGAGACAAGTGTAAACAATCCAGTAGCGGATAGCAGCATAGCGATGATGCCTAAAAAGCCATACATCGTTACAATATTCTTGTTGACATTATCGACTTCATTAGTGTTTTCCACTAACATGTAGCCGTTATAAAGCCGGTTTGGAAAAACTTCCTTCCACTTCGCTTCCATAAAAGTATTTATGATCGATACTTTGGCAGCTTTTGAATTAACGACAATCTGACTATATTTTTCGGGGCCAACATAACGTATCATCAATGGGTCCAAAGTACGCCATAACCCTTGAGTGTATACGTCCTTCACGACACCGACTACATAAAGTTTAATCGTATCCTTCCACACTAACTCTTTACCGACGGGATTATCCCAACCAAATAGAGAAGCCATTTTTTGAGATATAATGACTGATTCTTTTTTATCCGTCTCTGAATCTAGTACGAAGTCCCTTCCACCGGTCAACGTAAGATCCATTGTTTTCAAATACTGATCGCCCACTTCAATAATATCTACTTCAACTTGTTTCGATTCATGTTTAACCGGCTCATGATTCCGATTTGAAAAAATACCGCTGGAAGCTCCTGCAATAGAGGTAATTTCAGGGTTGCCCTGCAACGCGTTTCTATAAACTTCAAATTCCTCCTTGCTATTCAACCAAGCTATGACCGACCCCTTTGCATCAAAGCCAAGATCATATTCTTCCTGGAATTTTGCATTCTGTAAGAATGCGATGGCGCTGACAATAGCCATTAATGAAATGGCAAATTGAAGACCCAACAAAACTCGTGTAAAATAACTGGTACCTCCGAATTTCAATTTCCCTTTCAGAATGCTGATAGGTTCAAATTTGCTGATATAAAAAGCAGGATAACCTCCCGCCAACAAGCCGGTAAACAACAAGACGCCAAATAAAAACATTAAGAATTGTGGATTATCCAGATAATGCGGAGTGATCCGCATAAACTCCCACATGTTATTCCAACCTTGGACTAAAAATTCAGCAACCAACAATCCGAAGAGCAAAGCAAAAAAACATATTAGCATTGTTTCGCCGATAAATTGTATAATTAACTGCTTTCTTAGACCACCCATTACCTTGCGAATGCCAATCTCCTTTAATCGTCTTGAAGAGATGGCGATTGCCGTATTCGTAAGGTTGAAACAGGCAATAAGCAAAATTAATATCCCCATAATGCAGGTTCCTATGATCGCAGCGGGCGGAGGTGCACCCCATGTCCATGAATCAATATTTTCCGCCTGATCACGGCGGGCCATGGTAGGAAGAGGGTCTAGTACGAATTCTTTAATTATAAAGTCTTCCCGTACTTTATTATTATTTTCAGTATAGGGCTGGAGTTGTTTATGTACACTGCTGATGCGGCTTTCATCGTTGATTTTAACAAACAAGGTTACCTCTCGTCTCCAATTGTTATCGGTTGATTCTTTATGCTCGTCTTTGCAATTTTCAAAATTCATATAGGCTTCACGAAAATAGAAGCTGGAATTTTGGGGAGGTTCTTTAAACACTCCAGCAATTTTTACTTCTTTCAATTCCGTACCATAAACCTGCGAAATCGTTTTTCCAAAAGCTTCCTTGGGAGACCCAAATAATCGTACAGCCATTTTATCGCTTACAAAAACGCTTGTAATATCCTTGATTTCTTTGGGGTCACCTACGATGAATTCAAATGAAAACATGTCGAAGAAGTCGGGATCGACGTAACTTAGCTTAGACTGAAAAAGGTCATTCTCCCGTTTAAAATTTGACCAGGAATAAAAAAACCGTGATGATTTATCAACGTCTTTAAAATTTTGCTCCACTACTGTGCCCAATGGAAGCGGTGCATACGCAAACTTGGTTATTTGCTTTTCAAACTCCCGTACAGCACTAACCCTATAAATGGCGTGACCGTTCTTGTGAATAGCATCAAAAGTCTTATCATATTCATAGGCAAAATAGGCAACAATACAACACGCAATTGCCACTCCCATTCCAAACACATTAATGATAATGAACAATTTGTTCTTAGCCATATTGCGAAGTGTGATGAGGAAGAAGTTTTTAAGCATACTTACAATTGGTTAAAGAGATATGACTACAGACTTGAAATTGACCATGAAGGTTGCAGGTATTACGTAAAAAGTTGTCACAACGGGTGTAAAAACATGTCACAAAAAAACCTTCCCGGAACCTTAAGTTCCAGGAAGGCTATTGATCAATGATCGATCTTATTACATGACATTATATGTGAAACTGCTCTTTAATATTTTCTGTCACTACTTTACCATCAAAGAGGTTGATAATACGATGCGCATAATTTGCATCGTAAGGTGAGTGAGTAACCATGATGATGGTCGTGCCTTCTTCGTTAAGCTGCGATAAGAGCTTCATTACTTCTTCACCATTCGCCGAGTCAAGATTACCTGTTGGCTCATCGGCCAGAATAACTCTTGGCTTAGCCACAATAGCACGGGATATCGCAACCCGTTGCTGCTGACCACCGGAAAGTTGTTGTGGAAAGTGATTTCTCCGATGCATGATATTCATGCGCTCTAAAACTTCTTCTACGCGTTGCTTCCTCTCTCCCGCCGGCACTTTCATGTAAAGCAACGGCAACTCTACGTTTTCAAATACGGTAAGTTCATCAATAAGATTAAAGCTTTGGAACACAAATCCGATCGAGCCTTTGCGCAGTTGGGCGCGTTGACGTTCCGAATATCTTGCAACTTCATGTTCCCCAAAATGATATTCACCACCCGACGGATTATCCAATAACCCAAGAATGTTCAGCAAGGTTGACTTACCGCAACCCGATGGACCCATTATAGCAACGAACTCGCCTTCCTTGATTTCAAGGTTTATGTTATTTAAGGCAGTGGTCTCTACTTCTTCAGTCGTGTAGACTTTTTCAAGATTTTTAAGTTTGATCATGGTGAGTTTATTTACAGTTTGATGGTTGAGGGACAATTTTAGTTTGACTTAATACTTCTCTATTCTTTAAAAGTTACTATTAGACGATGATTTAAATTCAGTTGTTACGAATCGGAAACTGAAAAGTTTAATTCAAAAGCAATACTTCATTGGTTCCAAAATTCTCATAGGATGAAGTGATCACTTTATCACCAGGTTTCAATCCTTCGAGCACTTCAAAATTTTCTGCTCCGCTCTTACGGCCTAATTTGATATCTCTCTTAACGGCACGATTCTCATCGTCCAGCACATATACCCAGTTTCCTCCCGTATCTTTATAAAACCCGCCTACTGGCAAAAGTAGTTCTTCTGATGATTGTCCAAGTTCAATTCTGAGGCGTAGGGAAAGACCTCTTATTATACCCGGGGGTTGCTCCCCAACAAAATTCATATCGACTTCAAATCGTCCGTTCGTGGCGCCGGGATATTTGTAAGTAATTGTTAAATCATAGTCCTTATTGTTGAAGGTGGTTGTAGCGTGCAACCCGGTAGTGATACGAGGCAAATACAATTCATCAATAGGTACCTTCACTTTGTAGCTTCCAACAACATCGATCCATCCCAACCGTTCACCCGTATTAACACTCTGGCCGGTATTCAATTGCGGACGCGACAGCTGTCCATCAAGGGGAGCACGAATAATTAAATTGTCAAGTATTTTTCCTGAACCTTCAAGACTTTGCATCATCTTGTTTTCAGACTTGTCAAGATCCCTGACCTGTCGTATTCTTTGAAGGGAATCAGCCTTGTATACTGTATAGGTGATCTCCCGTCGTTTTAAATTGAATAAATAATCAGCTTCAACTGTTTCAAAATCCTGTCTTGAAACTAATTTTTTCTCAAACAATGTTTTTTGCCTTTTGTATTGGGGTATTAGCTTCGCTAACTCTTTATCAATCTCAGCAAGGGTTTGTTGTTGCTGCAAATCGTTTTGCGTTAGCGATAGACGAGTTTGCCTTAATTCATTTATACTCTGATTTAAATTTGACTCTTGTTGTAAGACCTGAATCTCCCTATTAAGGTTGCTTAATTCAAGAACAATATCTCCCTCCTTCAACATTGCACCACTTTCAGCTATTACGCGCTTTATAGTGCCACCCTCAACAGCGTCGAGATAAACGGTTTGACTTGGTTCTACAATTCCGGTTTGAGGGATAAACTCCTGAAATACGCCTCTCTTTACTTCGGATATCGTGATCTTATCCTTCTCGATTTTTAGCTTCGAACGCCTATCTGCAAAAATAAATTGATAGCCAATAAACACAACAAAGAGCGCAATTCCCCCATAAGTAGCTACTTTCTTAACCGTAAACCTCTTCTTCTTTAATTGCTTGTCCATTCAATTTTATTTTCTAATGATAGATTCTTACCGCGTTAACTGACACGTACCCCTCGATGCCAACAAGTGTGCCAAGTGGAGGAAGGTCATTTTTGATGTTTATAACAGATTATTTAATAATATTCAGTTCACATGTGAACGTCGCTGTCCGCATTCGAACGACGTTAAAAATAGGAAAGCTCGATTCAAGCGAATGAAGGCTGTAATCCCTTTCGGTATGCCCTTTGCCCATTTGCGGACAGCCATTTTTGATAATGATACAAACCACGTCCTAAACCGAGTTGTCAATGGAAAATAAAAACGGAAAAATTCTTATAGTAGATGACAATGAAGATCTTCTTAAAGCTGCGAAAATGCATCTCAAGCGGCATTTCGCACAGGTAGATATCGAAAAAAATCCGGAAGCTATACCGGCTTTAATGAACCATGAGGATTATGACGTGATTCTGTTGGACATGAACTTTACGAAAGATGTCAGCAGTGGCAGTGAAGGATATTACTGGCTTGAGCGAATTCTTCAACTAGATCCTTCAGCTGTTGTTGTCCTCATCACAGCCTACGGTGACATTCAGATGGCTGTAAAGGCTATCAAGGCCGGAGCTACAGATTTCGTGGTGAAACCTTGGGAAAATGAAAAATTGTTGGCGACACTTTATTCCGCCATGCGCTTGCGTGAATCACGGGACGTTATTGAAAATCTCAAGATCAAGAACCACGAGATCAATCAGGCGCTAAATGATCGATACAGCGAGATCATCGGACAAAGCTCTTCCATGCAGAAAATATTTCAGACCATCGACCGAGTGGCAAAGACCGATGCCAACGTTCTGATTCTTGGGGAAAATGGTACTGGTAAAGAAGTTATCGCCAGGGCTATTCATAAAAATTCTTCCCGTAAAAATGAAAATTTTGCCAGTGTCGATTTAGGTTCTATAACCGAGACGTTATTTGAAAGTGAACTATTTGGACATAAGAAAGGTGCGTTTACCGATGCCAAAGAAGATCGTCCGGGCAGATTTGAAATGGCGAACGGAGGTACGTTGTTTTTGGATGAGATCGGAAATCTGTCGATGCCTCTACAGGCAAAATTACTCACCGTTTTGCAAAATAGAAAAGTAAGCCGTGTAGGAGCTAACAAAGATACGTCGATTGATATCCGTCTCATTTGTGCTACCAATATGCCCTTGTACGATATGGTTAAACAAAATCGTTTCCGTCAGGATCTTTTATACAGAATTAATACGATCGAAATAGAAGTGCCACCCCTGCGGGATCGATTTGAAGACATTCCTTTGCTTGCTAACCACTTTTTAAAACACTATGCATCCAAATACGAAAAATCAGTATCAAAAATAAGTGAAGGTGCTTTATCGCGCATGCATAAACATCCGTGGCCAGGAAATATTCGCGAATTACAACACGCAATAGAACGAGCCATTATTCTGAGTGCTACAAATGTATTGCAGCCCGAAGATTTTAATTTCACCCCTGCTTCCGGAAAAGAGGACGGCCAACTTAGTCTTGACCAATATAACCTGGAGGAAGTGGAAAAACTGCTCATTCGAAAAGTTCTGAAAAAATACAACGGCAATATTACACAAGCCGCTTCCGAACTCGGTCTCACCCGCTCATCGCTTTATCGAAGGCTGGAGAAGTATGGGCTGTAAAGTTTGAGTTTTGAGTTTCGAGTTATGCTCGAGCATCTACTGTGGCGGTTGGACAACTCGTAACTCGAGACTCGAAACTTGTACTTTCGATCCCTTGTCAGCTTGATGTTTGAAGTTCAAGGTTGCGCGTTTTATGCAACGTGGAGGTGAGTCCCTATAGCGGTCTATCTACCCACAACCCGTTAAGACCATAACCTTAAACCTCGAACATGGAACCTGAAACGAATTGGTTTGAGGTTTGAAGTTCAAGTCTTAGTTTTGGAGTTTAAAGTTTCGAGTTGTCCACTGTTTTGACCAACTTGAGAACACTGAACTTCAACACTTCGCACACCAACACTTCAACACTTCCAAATTGAACTTAGGATTTAATGACTTCAGAACCCGGGTAATACTTCGGGTTATTTTATTGGGTTTAACAATGGCTTTGTTTGTCTACATGATATCCAGGCCTAACATGCTCTTTGCAGCGATGCTGATGGGTATCACCATAATCGTTGAGCTCGTTGAAATTTTTAAGTTCGTAAGCCAGACCAACCGTAAGCTTACCCGGTTTCTTGAGTCTGTACGATATTCCGATTTTATTTCAGGGTTTGCTGCCGATAACCGACTGGGCAAAAGTTTTAAACAGCTCAACATTGCCTTTAATGAAGTGTTGGAAGCATTTCGTAAAGCACGATCGGAAAAGGAAGAACATTGGCAGTATCTGAATTCGGTTGTTCAACAAGTGCGAACTGGGATTTTATCTTTTGATAGCGAAGGAAATGTTCAGCTCATGAATGCCAACGCAAAGCGGTTCCTGGGTATCACCAGCATGAAAAATATCCGTGACCTTATTAACCTAAATCCAAAGCTCTATCATGCTATTAACAGTGCGGAGTTAGGTAAGAGTGAACTTTATAAAGGTAACAATGAAGTATATCTCACCATTCAGTCAACAGAATTGCGAATTCGGGGAACTGATGTAAAGCTTGTTACCCTGCAAAATATTCAGCCTGAATTACAAAAGCAGGAGCTTGAGGCTTGGCAAAATCTAACCCGTGTATTAAGGCACGAAATCATGAATTCAATAACCCCGATTTCTTCTCTCACTTCAACTCTGCGGGAAATTTTGGATCACGATATGGAAAAGAAAAGTACCCATTATGAATTAAAAGAAGAAGGTGCAGATGACTTACGGGAAGGCCTAAGCACCATAGAAAACCGGAGCCGTGGTCTTATAAAATTTATTGACGCATACCGCGAATATACTTCCTTGCCTAAGCCAAAGATAGCAACGGTAAGGCTAAAAGATTTGATCGATCATGTAGCCCAGCTAATGCGAACGGAGCTGAAGAAAACGTCGATTAAATTTCAGTATGAATGCAGCTCCGAATACTTAACAATACAAGCAGACATCGAAATGATTGAACAGGTGCTTATCAATTTGCTAAAGAACGCCATCGAAGCGTTGTCGGAAACGGAGGATCCAAGGCTTGATCTGATTGGCAGATACGATGAAAATTCTGTAAAAATTGAGATTATCGACAATGGATCGGGGATCATTAAAGAAGCATTGGAACACATCTTTGTTCCTTTTTATACTACGAAGCGCACCGGGTCCGGCATCGGACTTAGCCTTTCCAGGCAAATCATGCAAATGCATAACGGGTCCATCATGGTTGAATCGGAACCCGATGTAAGGACTATATTTATCTTGCGATTCTAATCATCATGGTCATGATGTAAAATCGGCAATGAAATGAAAAAGGCAGTACCTTTTCCAAGGACCGTCTCAAACCATATCCTTCCTTGCATCTGCTCAATGGCTTGCTTCGTTATGGCCAGCCCTAATCCCGACCCCGACTCTTTTGTTGTAAAATGCGGTGAAAAAATTCGTTCTGCTTCATGAGGCTCAATGCCCTTTCCACTATCCTGAAAGCCAATCACATAATTAAAATTATCTTTCGTTAAGGTAACCTTCACCTGCATCGGCCTGCCTGGCTGAACGGATTGAAAGGCATTTAAAATTAGATTCGAAAATGTTCTTCCTAATAACTGATCATCTCCCAGAACCAAAGCTTCTTTCACAGCAAAGTTTAAAATCAAGTCACCTGTATGCATGTGCAGATCAACAATTCGTTTCAACAATGAAACAAGTTCCAGGGGCTGCATCACAGGCTCTGGCATCTTTGCAAAGGAGCTGAAAGAAGATGCAATTTCATTTAAGGTCTCTACTTGAGTAAGCAGAGAAACAATTGCCTTTTCCGTCTTTTCGGAATTATTGGTACCCGCCTCCAACGACCGCTCCAGCTGCTGCAGCGTCAACTTCATAGGTGTAAGTGGGTTTTTAATTTCATGCGCTACTTGTTGTGCAATTTCACGCCAGGCACGCTCTCGCTGAGTTTGCTCTAATTCCGCTTTACTTTCGCTCAGTTTAAAAAGCATTTGATTGTACTCCTTCACCATCAATCCGATCTCGTCATCGGCATTCCAGATAAGAGGTTGATTCGTTTTCGTCAGCGACGTTTTGCTCAGCGATTGGGTAATGAATTTTAGTGGAAAAGTAAGCCACTGAGACACAAAATAAGAAAGAATGACCAATCCAATAAAAATAAGGGCGAAGATAGTGAGAATATTAGCCAGAATATTTATTTCAACTTTTTCCAACGACGTAGCAGCTTGAAAAAACGGAATGCCTAAAATTCCTATTAATTTACCCGTACGGGGAGCCTTCAACGCAGCATAAGAAACAAAATATTTTAACGTGCCGACATACTCCGTTTGAGTCACTAAGTTTTTACCACCTAGAATCTCACGCATAGCCACTGGGTTAATGTAGCCAGAGATAAGATTATTTTCAAAAATCAAAGGTTGGCTTGTGGCCAGGATTTCGCCATTGGTGTTGTACACATTGGCATCCAGGTTTGTCAGGTTGGCCAGGTCGGTCAATTGATTTTCAAAGCTTTCCACGTCGCCTTTCTCGTCGGTAAAGTAATTGTTCAGGTATACCGAAAGTTGCGCACCAAAAGATTCTGCTTTGTTAAGATACTCATTGTTGAGTTGTATCTGAGAGGAAGTGTTTGTGAGATCCAACGTAACTACACTAACGACAATGAGTGGGAGAAAGAAAGCCGCATTGAGCAGGAGTTGAATCCTTGCCGAAAAAAACAACTTTTCGCCTTGCCAATAATTTTGAATACCCAGGGTTAACAGTTGTATAAAAATGATCGCTAATCCTAACACTAACCAAAAAGAAAAATTAGCAAAAACATACATATCGGGTGTTTGTGGCGATGAGACCACAGCGATCCTTCCATTCTGATCTTCCTGTGCAATATGATCGTATCCTACTTCTGTGATCCCCGTAGTATGTAATTCCAGTCTGCCGAGCCATTCGTAACGAAAGGTCTGATCATAGTTAAAATCACCCGAACTAAACAGCAAACTGGTATCAGAGTATACGGCATAGCTTATGTCCCTGGCCCGGTAAAATTGTTGAAAACGAGTGGCCATCAATAATTCAGGATAGACGCTTTCGGGAATAACTTTTTTTAACGAAAGCTCTAACAATACGTATCCAGCAATCGCATTCATGCGATTCATTGGTACTTTCACAAGATACTTTTGAGTTACGTCCCTGGAAGGGCTGTTAATGAAGTATACACTCTCATAATCCGTAAGAAAAGAATCGTCGTTGTAAAGCCCGATTATTTCTGAAAACGTAGCATCAGAATGATTTCCCAACGGCTGCCCTGCCGCATTAAAAAAAAGAATTTCCACATCATACTTATTGAAATAGCTGGGGAGAAATACCTGCCTGATCTTTTGCCGAACTGCATCCCTGCTAAGAAATGGCGACGCCATGCGTATCTGGCTAAAGGCATCTTTAGAAATTTTTTCCGCGGTTTCGCGCAAAAGATATTCCCCAAAATAATCCCTGTCAATCAAAAAGTTAGAAGCAAAACGGAATTGATTTTCAATTTTCTCCTCATGCTCAAAATAATGGATCCCATAAGCACCATTTGCTGATAAAAAAAATATAGAAACAAAAAGATATACAAATGTGCTGAAGCTCAGGTGTCGTAGACTGTTATACAACTTTAAGAAATAAACTAACAAGAAATATCCGGATCCAAGAATTAGCGAGGATGTATATTCCTGGTTGATAAGGGTGTTAATAACAGAAAACAATATTGCTGAAAAAAAGAAAGAAGTAAGCACTCTTAATTTTGCCCCGTCGGCAATGAGGAGTCTAATGAAGGTGTGCGCAAATAAAAATGAGCAAATACCAGAAAGCAGTACCGCTATCGTGGAAAATATTCGAAGGGCATCAAATTGAAGTGATTCGGATACATCCAACGCAATGGAAGAATTGTTATAGAGTGTTTGAATGACAACAAATGGAAATAGAGTGGCATATAAAACGCACAAACCCGAGAGAACTGAAAATAACCATGCTGTCAGATTTTTGCCATACAAAAACCGCAGGCTTTTAAAATGTTGATAATTTCTAAACAAGTAAATGCATAAAATCAAAAGTGCGATTTCATTTAATATGAGATCGCCCAGGGAAGCATTTAACGATGAGGAAGCGAAAACCTGAGGGTCAAACAATTCTGAATTTAAAAATGCGCCAGGAAAATTCAGCTTTACCATCGTATAACGCAAGCCCGCTAGAAACGCATAGAGTACCAGCACTTGGATTTCTGGATTATCAAACCTCTTAAGATACTGGAATAAAAGAATGAGCAATGGAATTATAGAAAGCGAAATTAAAATCAGCGCCAATCCTTTCGTGCGCTCATGAACAGACAATTCATTTGGTAAAAAACTTATTCTAAACGGACAGTCCTCCTGCGAACAAATAGGCAACCCAAGCGTAGCATTGGGTTCTAAAATGGTAATATTCGAAGATGTGAAGATTCGCTCATTCCACTCGGTTTTTAAATAATCATTTGTAATGGAATAATTTCGAAGAAGCGGTACAATCGCGATCAAAAACTGATGGCTGTTCACCTTCCATTTCTTAGCGAGATAATTTCCGTTGTCTGCCTTGAGCAATTTTAAAGTAAAATCTTCAGCCACCGAGGCAGCTGACGGAACAAACGCATTGTCTGACCAGGAAGAAAGCCTAAGATCATCAAACAAAAAAAAGGAATATTCGCTTGTAATTGAGGGTAAAAGACTTTCTCCGCTTTTCAGTTTAGGAAGAATAACAGCAGCATCGGCATCTACTTTTTGCAATTCCTCCTCCAGGTTTTTTGAGAGATTGAAGGCAACCTCCTGAGGCGAGACCGGCTGAACTGCAAAATAAGCGGACGTCAATCCTCCGACGAACAAAACAATAAAGCAAAATGCTAAGTATTTTAAATTCAATTGTCAAGAGCAAATGATGATTGATAAAGTTAACGAATTTACTTTGGTTGAGACAGGTGAGGATTATATTTGATGCCCCCGAACATATAGAGATATAGAATTCGCGAGTATCTGTAATTTAAAGGAACAAGAAGTAGCATTGTACCAATGCTAGCCGAAATGTAAACCCAGTTTGGCGGATCTCCGAGCACGTAAAGAATTGCGCCGATCAAAAGTATCGTGCCAATAGTAAATCCATAACCAACGTACATCGCTCCCTGGTAAAACCCCGGCTCGGGTTCAAGTCGTACGCCACAATGCGGACACGTGGTATTCATTACATTAAATTTGGAAAGTCGTGTGACAGGGTAGGTAAACATATCACCTTCGCGACATCGCGGACACTTACCGTAAAGTAACGCTGTCTGATAATTTTTTACTGGCATTCTTACTGGATTTATACCACAAATATCCGATGACAATGACTGCGAGGTAAGGCATGGCCAGTAGATAAAGGATTCCGGTGTTGATGCCGGCGGCAATTCCGGGATCACCATTCGAATAATTATTTTCCAACGTTGACCGGCACATAGCACACTGAGCTAACGCCTCCCCAGTAGCGTTTACAACAACCATGAGCACCAGTAAAAATGCTTTCTTCATAAACTCACCTTGTAATATGGACTAATCATCAAATATACAATGACTCCCGTTACCGCCACATACAGCCAAATTGGAAATGCGATTTTCGCCAACGCTCTATGTCGCTTAAAATCCTTTCTCCATGCATGTAAGTACGTAAATAGCACCATTGGTATAACACCAATGGAAAGTAAAATGTGCGAGATAAGAACAAAAAAATAAACATTTCGTATCATTCCGGTTCCTCCAAAGGCTGTAGACTCGCTTGTCATGTGGTATAGGACGTACATAACCAGGAATAAGGATGATAAGATCATGCAAACCTTCATCAGCAATTCGTGCAGTTTTTGTTTTCCATTTTTTACGGCTATTAAAGCGGAAATAAGGAAGATTGCTGTCATTCCATTGAAGGTGGCATAAACCGGAGGTAAAAAAGAAAAATCATATCCAGGTATCTCAACTCTAAACAGAACGGCGATCGTGACGGGAATAATAACCGAAACAGCAATAATTAATTTTCTGTAAGGTTCCTTCTCCTGTGTAATGGTTCTATTTTCCATCCTAATGTTAAGTTAATCGTGGGTTGCTATATTTATCGTTTTAATCCTATCCTCGTCCCTTTTAGGGCAATGTCATTAAGTTAGTGCGCGGTGACTCCAAGGGCCTTGTCTCCGCGGCCGTAGGCCGCGCTTCTGGAAACGCAACTGAATTTTATCCGCACATGCCCCTACCAGGCCAAAGATA
>CAZAHL010000195.1:0-13841 GCA_964484845.1 uncultured Chryseolinea sp.
CTTTTAAACATTTTTAACTCAAGCCCTAATTCCGTTTCTGCTACAGACATTGGTCTTAAGAACGCATTGGGTACAGTAAGTCCACCGTTTGCAGTTGCAAAGTTTCCAACGGCTTGGCTAAGAAATGGCTGACCATTTACGCCATAATAAAATGCATCGGAATAAGCTCCAACATCAGAATCACTTCCCACCTTAGCATAGGCAACCCGGAATTTACCAAAATTCAACCAGCTTGGTGTTGAAGCGAAGGACTCGGAGAAAACATAACTTCCTGAAATCGACGGATAGGGAATCGTTCTATCGTCCTTCGATAAGGTTGAGAACCAATCCTGGCGGAACGTGCCATTTAAGTAAATTATCTCCTTAAAATTAACCTCAGCCATTGCATAGAGTGAATTTACTCCTATCTCGGTCAATTCATAAGTTGGTTGTTTATCACGGCCATTTTGAACCGTGTATAAGCCTCGCACAGTAAAGTCTTCCACCTGAACACTGTTCACATCAAATCTCTTGCGCATCTGATTACCTCCTGCATTGATATTTATGCCGATATCATTGAACTTCTTCGCGGCTGTGATAAGGAAATCATAGTTAGTTTCTCTGTGCCTTCTGGTTTCCTGTGTGAATAGTCCATTATAATAACCAGCGACCTTGGCTGAAAATATGGAGCTGGCGTTAATGGAAGCCTTACCTGTTGGCAGATTTATATAATCATTATCCCTGGTCCAGAAATCTTGCCCTGCCCTTGCCTGAACAGACAGCCAATCGGTTATTTCGTATTTAAGAGTAAAGTTTCCAAAGATCCGGTCTCTTCTAATATTCTGTTTCACTTCCTCCAAAGTCCAGTAAGGATTGGTGCGGTTGGTGAACCTTGAATAGTTGAATTCACCACCACCGGCATTGTATTTATTATCCTCCAGCACTGCTAACGGCATTGTATTCGCCATAGCGTACAGCGAAGTCGGAATTGAATTATCCTGGTCAGACACTACCGGTGGATTAGTATTAATCTCGTTGCTGTAATTGATATTTCCCTTAACGCTCACTTTCTTAGAGAGGTCGTATCCAAATCCTAAGTTGATCGTCTTGCGGTTGAATTTATTATTCGGAGTTATACCTTTGCTTTCAAGGTTGGCAAAGGAGAAGTTCAATCCACCCTTTTCACCATTAGATGAAATTGAAACGCTATTGGTCACATTCTGACCTGTTCGATAAAAATCGTTAATAATACCTTTTTGTGCCTCGTAAGGAACAACAACATTATTAAAAAGCAGTTGCGTCATTCCAGGTTCAATTTTACGTCCAAAAGACCATTGTCCGCTGTTGGGATTTGGCGCCGCATTCGGAGCAGCAGTACCCCCTCCGTATTCCCCCTGCCCATAAGTATACTGATAGTCAGTATAGTCAATCGCTCTTTCCGTGGTATAGTTGAGGTTGTAAGAAATTCCAAGTCCTTGAGATGCCCCTCTTGATTTCGTAGTGATCATGATGACACCATCTTTAGCTCGGGAGCCATAAAGTGCTGCTGCGGTCGCTCCCTTCAACACAACCATGTTTTCAATATCATCAGGGTTAAAACTGGATAGTCCATCTCCACCATCTGTTGCCGCGCCTCCCCCTCTACTTTGGACTGAGCCATCTCCTCCTTGCGTCATACCTATATTTACTCCAAAGTTTGTATTGTCAATAGGGACACCGTTAACTACAATAAGAGGAGTGTTTTGACCGCCTATGGATGACTGGCCCCTTATACGAACTTTTGATGTACCGGCAGGACCCGTTCCCAAAGAACTAATGTTTACCCCGGCAATTTTGCCCTGAAGCGCATTCATCATATTGGTTGACCTGTTTACCACCAACTCTTTTGAATCTACTTTCGTTGCGGAATATCCTAAACTCTTACTCGGCCTTTCAATACCCAACGCCGTTACCACAACTTCTTCCAGGGACTTAATGTCTGGATCTAGTGTAAGATCGATAACGGTTCTGGAGCCAACCGTTATTTCCTGGGTAGCGTATCCTATAAAAGAAAACACAAGAATTGCAGATTCATCGGGCACTTCTAAAGAATAACTACCATTGGTATCCGTAGATGTTCCAATTGCAGTTCCTTTTACCAACACATTGACGCCGGGGAACGCTGCTCCATTTTCATCTTTAACTTTTCCAGTAACTGCAATTGCCACTTCATTTTTTTTCGAAATCGTTGCCAAACGTTCTGCAAAAAAATTAGCGCTATAAGTACGAGAGGGAAAACTGATTAACAATGGTGTTGTGGAAATCGAAGCGGTTTCTTCTAAAGGCAAAGATGGTTTCACGCGTTTCTTTTCATAAATAACGTAAAACCGTTCTCCTCCCTTCTCATAATACAAACTGGTTTGCCTCAGCATTATATCCAATGCTTCTTCAGCAGATTTAAATGAAGTTGGGGCCGATTGAATCACTTTGTCCTCAACCCATTCATCCCGGTAGGCAATAGAAACATTGAATGATTTTTCGACGTCCTTTAATCCTTGCTTTAGTGAATAAGAGTCCAGCCGAACCGATCTGCGCGATGCTGCTGCATACACCTCCTCGTGCTGGGGCAGCGCCTGATAAGATATCAGCATAAATATGCTGAATAGTGCGTAATGACATTTCATAGGTTAGGGTTTAATTATCGTTTATTTTAAAAATTCAAAACTTATGTGATACTACTCCCGCATAAAAATTTCGCCGTTCTCTTTGACGAGTTTTAGTCGAAACGCTTTTGCTATTTGGTGTAATAAATTCTCCGCGTTAGTTACTGGCATTGATCCGGATATGGTTTGATCTAAAAGACTTTCCTTTACGTCTACAGCAATACCATAATTATCTCCGATCATGCGGATCAGCTCACGCAAACTGGTGCGATTAAGAACCAGATTATTTTCAGTCCATGCTGAATAAATTTTGGGATCAACCTTTCGCTTGATATATTTTTTTTCATCGTATTCCACCAATTCACCAGGTTTCATAAAAATTTTCTCCTCCGCTTGAACCGTTGGCAGACTGAGCTGAATACGGCCTGAATTCAAAACAATTTTTGTTTGGTTTCTATGATATACGTTGAACGTGGTGCCAAGCACTTCAATCGCCACGTCCTGGCTAGTCTTTACTTTAAAGGGTTGATTGTTTATTTTATGAAGGACTGAAAAAAAAGCTTCGCCATCGAGCCATACTTCGCGTTCGGATTTCTCATTCCAATGGGATGTGAGCCGCAACGAAGAATTAGAATTCAGGATGACCGTAGAGCTATCAGGGAGAATAATAGTTTTTGTTTCGCCATACGCGGTGCGATGTTCAATGGTGGTTTCAGTTGACTGCGAAAAAAAAGCGGTGAATCCAATCACAAGCATTGCCGCAACGGCACTGTACCAGAAAAATCCTCTTGGCAACAATGTCCTTCTTCCCGGTTTAGCCTCGTGACTGCCAGGCTGTCGAATCTGATTCCAAAGATGTGAGATCTCCTGTGCTGAGAGATCGTGGTGGGCAAAATTAAGTCCCAATAGGATTGACCGGGCCTCTTCAATTTCGCTTCGCTTATGCGAATGCTCCTGTACCCAGGTGTTCCAAAAGGCATTTGTATTTTCAACTGGGGAAAAAACCCAGGATTGAAAATATTCGTCCATGACAAAATCATTAACTGAAAAGAGAGCGTAATCCTTCACAATACGAGGCTAGGTTTCTTAATAAGAAGGGGCACCGTACCCTTTCTCATCATTTTAACTAAGATTTTTTTTAAAATCGAAGCCTGATGTCGTTTTTAAGAAACCAAATAGGTAAGGATGATCATGAATATTGTGCTGGCTTTGAGCTTCTTACGCAGAATATCGATCGATTTTGAAATTAAATTGTAGACTGAGTCAACATGCAAGTCCATGATCACTGCAACCTCATGGTATGATAACTGATTGAAAAATTTTAGGAAGATCGCCTCACGTTGCCTTTTGGTTAATGATTGAAGGCTTTGCCTTAGTTTCTTATTGCGCTCGATTTCCCACTCTTCTTCAATAAGCAAGTCTTCGGTAGAAGGCACAAAATCAAACCTTTGGCGATCTTTAATGCTTAGTGAATTCAAAAACTTTTTTCCCGCCGTAAGCCGGTGCATGAGCAGCCTTCGAAACGATTTGAAAAGGTAAAAATTCACACAAGTTACCTCACCCAATCTTTCCCGTTTATCCCATAAACGCGTGAACAATTCCTGCAAACAATCTAATACCAGTTCTTTATCCCTGCACGCATGCATTCCATAATTATAGAGTCGCTTAACATATTTATTATAAAGAATAGAAAAAGCGAGGTCATTGCCCTTCCTAAAACTTAGCCAAAGGGTACTATCATCGAGGGATTGGTCGTTGGAACTATGGGCAAGGTTTTTTAGAGGTGTCGCTAGCATAAACCTTAGAATGTTTGCTTAAGCAAAAAATAAATTTAGTATTTTTTACCGAAAACGATTGAACTATGATAAAAAAACATTTGGAGGATGGTCGGCACGAGCGGACGGACTTTGGTATAAATTGATATTTGCTGAAATTCCCTGAATTCGATTCTCGCTTTATAACGGAAGGGTAAACAGGATGCAATCTTTGGCTTGATTGCCCTGGTTAACAAACCGAAACCAGTTTGATAATCTCCCGTCTTCAACTAATCCGCTCTTCAATAAAACGTTGCCGGATGCGACATTATTGATGTCAGTAAAAGTTTGGACACTCTTAACGCCTGCTTGACTGCGAAGCAACGTCATCATACATTGGCAGACTTCTGTGGCATATCCGTTTCCCCATTGTGTCGGGCTCAGAATGTACCCGAATTGAATTTTTCCATTATCGTTTATTACTCCAAAGCTCCCGATCAACCTGGAATTATGGCCGAGACGGATGGAGTACGAGTAATCATTACCCGTTTCCCATCCTTGTATAGCATACCTTAAAAATGACCGAGTATCTTCTATCGATTGATGGGTTGGCCATGACATAAACCGCGTAGCTTCTGCCTTACTTGCATAACTGTAAAATATTTCCTCGGCTTCTTCATACCTTAGCTTTTGGATTGACAACCGTTTTGTAACAAAATGTGTAGGTAAATTCAGCTTTACCATATCAATAATATTCATGGCCAAAGACAGCAATATCGTCCATCAATACTTTAGAAAAAAATTTGATGCCCTTACTATTCTGGTAAAAGTGAATCCCATCGGTTTTAAGGGAATTGAAATTACACTGCTTCCCAATGGAAAGACTGAAACCCGCGAATTAACATTCGATGAGGAAATTTTGGAGGATCTAAAGGCAGACGGGTTTGAAGAAGCAAGTTCGTTAGAATTTAATTTATATCATTCTGGATTAGCTCAAAAAAAGTCATAATCCCAGGAAATTTTAATTTCAATTGAAGATTATCAAGTGTCAAATAGTATCTTTGCACCGGCAAATCGGCACGACCAGCTCCTGCTGAACTCCCCCAGGATCGGAAGGTAGCAAGGGTAGGCAGTTGTAGCGGTGCGATGTCGGTTTGCTATTTTTTTCTTACTCCTTCCGGGATAGGAAGCCAAGGATCACCTTGTAATGGATATTCTTAACTTAACTCAAATCATATAAAACTCAAAACGATCGCATGAAATTCTTCATTGACACAGCTAATCTTAACGAAATAAAAGAAGCCCACGACTTAGGTGTTTTAGATGGCGTTACAACCAATCCATCTTTAATGGCAAAGGAAGGAATTAAGGGTAAAGAAAATATCAAGGCTCATTATAAAGCCATATGCAATATTGTGGATAACAATGTAAGCGCGGAAGTTATTGCAACCGACTTCGAAACGATCATCAAAGAAGGCCGTGAGCTCGCGAAGATCGACGATAAGATCGTTGTTAAAGTGCCCATGATAAAGGATGGCGTAAAAGCAATAAAGAAATTCACAAGCGAAAATATACGCACGAATTGTACCCTGGTATTTTCTGCTGGTCAGGCAATTTTAGCTGCAAAGGCAGGAGCAGGTTACGTATCTCCTTTTATCGGGCGTTTGGATGACGTCGGGACGGATGGTCTTGAGCTCATTGCTCAAATCGTAAGCATTTACAACAATTATGGATTCGCGACGGAAGTCCTTGCTGCCTCTGTGAGGCATACGATGCATCTTATTCAGTGTGCAGAACTCGGCGCCGATGTTGTTACATGCCCTCTAAGTGTAATTACGGGTTTACTGAAGCATCCTCTCACGGATAGTGGATTGGAGAAGTTCCTTGCGGACTACAAAAAAGTAAACGGTTAATAATCCCGGATAAATTTGAAAAGCCGCAGTGAATCTGTGGCTTTTTTATTTTGGATAAAGTCGGCTGAGCGAGGACTAAAAGCGACCGCTCCAAATGAAAAATAATTTGCAATTTAGCGCGTTCAATTTACGGAGGTAAAAAATGTTTTCAACGAATCCGGTAGTTCATGTAAAAGGTGTTAGCGTCTTTCAGGATCATAACACCATACTCGGCGATGTTGCTTTCGATATACAAAAAGGTGAATTTGTGTATATGGTTGGTCGCACCGGTTCGGGAAAGTCCTCCTTATTGAAAACGTTATATGCAGACCTGCCCTTGCGCCTTGGGGACATGAATGTTGCAGGTTTTGATTTACGCGTGATTAAGGCAGACAAAGTTCCCATGTTGCGCAGAAAGCTCGGAATCATTTTTCAGGATTTTCAGCTATTTAATGATCGATCGATCGGCGAAAACTTAATGTTTGTAATGAAGGCGACTGGCTGGAGCGACAATGCTAAAATGAGAGCACGGCTTTCGGAAGTATTAATGCAAGTGGGATTGGGATCGGTTGAAAAGAAGTTGCCTCACCAACTATCAGGAGGCGAACAACAACGTGTAGTTATAGCACGCGCCCTTATAAATGAACCTCAAATTCTCATTGCAGATGAGCCTACTGGAAATTTAGATCCGGAAGTTTCTCATGGGATCATGAAGATATTTCAGCAAATAAATAAGAGCGGTACGGCAGTATTAATGGCCACCCATAGCTATGGTCTTATAAAAAAACATCCAGCCAGAGTGTTAAAATGTGAAGACGGGAAATTATTTGATTCGGCTCAATCGCCTTTCGAGCTTACGATGGAGTATTGAAACATTATCCTAAGCCTTCGCGCTATGCTGAAGCATGTGTAATCTCCATGATCTTCATCACATCTCCTGAAAGATTTTTAATGGTTGAAAAACTCGACTTTACCGAAATGATCTCACCTTTTCGATTCATTCTTTTATACAATCCTTTTTTGGGATAACCCATGGCCAGGTCTTTCCAGAACTGGCGATATTCTTCACTGTTCTTTTCTTCCTTCGTTGAAAATATCCGATGATGTTCGCCGACGACTTCGTCTTGTGTATAACCAAATAGCTCCAGGTAGTTGCTATTCACTTTCGAAATTGTTCCGTCAATACTATATTCTGCTACAGACTGAGAGCTGTGGATGGCGGATAGCGTGTGGTCTGTTTCTGCCTGGCTCCGTTGCATTTCTTCCTGAGTTGCCTGCAGCTCTTCCATATTTTGCCGCATTTCTTCTTCCTGCGCGCGCATTTGTTCTGTCATCTCCTGCGACTCCTCCAGTAAACGTTGCGTGCGGGCGTTGATCTTTACGGTCGAAATAGTAGAAGCAATCGTTTCGGCTATCTTTTGAACGAACTCCATTTCAAAATCATGGAATTCATTAAAGGACGCAATTTCGACGACGCCGAAAATCTGGTCGTTTACTTTTAGCGGAACGATTAATACACTGGTTGGATTTGCATCCCCAAGACCTGAGGCGATCTTAATATAGTTCTGCGGAACTTCAGTTATGTAAACAGTATCACCTTCCTGCCAAGCTTGCCCTGCCAGACCTTCGCCACGGAAAATTTTATGATTTAAAAATTTCTTTTTATCCCACGCATAGCAAGACTTCATCGTCATCGTCGGGTCTTCCCCTTCCGTGCTATCGTCAATAATGTAAAGCGCGCCTTGATTCGCTTTCAAATATTTAACAAGGTTGCTTATTATTTCATCGGCAAGTTTGCCCAGGTCATTCGTATTGGTTCGAAGTACTTCACCGAATTTGGCCATCCCTTCGGTGGCCCAATTTCGTTTTTTATCATCCTCGGCAACTTTTGAAAGATTATCGCGCATGTTAATCAACGCATTGCCTAGAACATCGTGCTCGCTAAGAGGTTTAAATGTTGTTTTATAATTTCCATTTCCAATGTTTTCAGCAAAGAGACTTGTTGCCTTTAATCCTGTAACCAGATTGTCCATGGCGACGGCCATCTCCCCTATTTCGTCATCGTTAAACTGAGCTTGTTTTTCTTCCACTAATTCTCCACGTCCTAATTTTACAACGACATTTTTAAGAAAATTGACGGGCTTTGTAATGGTTCGCATCAAAAATATTGCACTTAACAAACCAATAATAATAATACTGGAACCCAGCATAATCGTATAGGTCTTTAAGCTCCCAATAGAATCTATTACATCACTATCCGATTTTGCAGTGACGTCATTTTGTGTAATGGCAATACGATTTAACCGGTTGATAAGATCCGTCGTCCGGGGGATGACTTGGCTTTCAACGGCGTCTTCTGCTAAAAGCTTTGTTAAGGGATCCTCATAGTGTTCGAACGATTGAAGGTTAGCCATAATAGATTCCTTCTGCACGGTAAGCAGGGTGTCGAACTTAAGAAATACGGTGTCCATGTGACGGCGTTGGCTGTCACTTTCCCAGGTAGTCATCAGCTTGGTTATTTTCTCTTGCAATGACGGATATTCATTATCCTGCAATAATTTGAGGGCATTTTTATCCTCCTGATTGGTTTGAAGATAAACCCAGTTTGTTACCAGCATCTTGGATCGCGTGACCATCAGAATAAAATCCTTGATAGCGTCCTGTGAAGGCCGATAAACCTGACTCGAACTGTTGACCACATCATCAATAACATTTCCTTTCCTGAAAATGATTGTACCATTGACAATAAATAAAACAATCAAAATTAAAAAACCACCAAGTATTTTATTCCCAATGGTTAATCGAAATCCTGATTTCTTCTTTTCAATTTCTTCCATAAATTATTAAATCAATATCGCCAGACGGGATAACTCATTGCTGACTTTAAGACCTTGTTTCGTAGTGGCGGCCTGGTTCAATTCAAATGCCAGCTTGCCATCTTTCGTTATAAAATTAACGTTGCTTCCCTTTGCTCCAAGACCAGGCTCTTCTGTAACCAGAAGAATAGACTGACTCGTAACCTTTCCCAAGATCTCAGCGATCTGGCCCGATTTAGCAGAGGGAATAAACAGAATATTACACTTGCGTATTTGTGACGGTTCACTAATCTTTATCACCTTAATTGGACGATCACCAACCTTCTTAACCTGTGCCATCGCTTTGAGCTCATCGACAATTGGGGAATCGCCAAGAACCAAAATTTCAAAATCACCGCTGTTATAAGTATCCGGCCACTGTATATACCGCGTGAAACTAAAAATGAAAACCGTATGCATCTTGTAGTTCTGGGCTGCGCCATGGATAAAACTCAACGCAGACAAAACTACAATTAGTGAAACCTTCTTCATGTGCTAGTAATAATGGTGTTCAAATACCACATTACAAAAATATGTCCACCCACATCAGAAAATGGTGAAAAATCGGTCATTTCTAACATTGGGTGATATTTAGACCAACTTATCACTTTTGTCAAATAGCGGACTATTTTAATTGAACCATATCAATCTGATTTGTGTCATAGCTTCGTATATAGGTTAAAAGAAAAGTATATGCAACGGAATAGTTTATTGTTGATTTTGGCCCTGGGATTAATTTTTCCAGCTTGTTCACAAGTCAAAACTAAGGATAAGGCAAATCCTGCTTCAGTTTTTACAGTCGTGAGAACAGAAGCTGAATGGAAAAAGCAATTGACACCCATTCAATATAATATTCTCAGGCAAAAAGGTACAGAGGTAGCCTTCACCGGGGAATATTGGGATAACCATAAAAAGGGTACCTACCTCTGTGCAGCATGCCAATTACCTCTTTTCAATTCGCAAACTAAATTTGAGTCGGGAACGGGCTGGCCCAGTTTCTTTAAGCCGCTCCAAGAAACCGCTGTGCTTAAGGTTATCGATGAAAGTGGCGGGATGGTTCGCGAAGAAGTGGTATGCAGCAGATGCGGTGGACATCTCGGACATGTATTTGAAGATGGACCCGCACCAACAGGTTTGCGATATTGTTTGAATTCTGCTGCTCTGAAATTTGAGCAGAAAAAATAACTGCATTCCATCGGCGCAGTCAAATTTTTTATTTCGGGGAAAGGCTGCTAACTTTTAAGATAATCCAAATCTTAGCATGTGTCGTTTAATGGCCTACATGGGTTCTCCCATAATCATTGATAAGTTACTTTATCAACCAAAGAATTCTCTTATCACCCAAAGTATCAACGCAAAAGAGATTGAAGAGCCGCTCAATGGAGATGGTTTTGGCATCGGGTGGTACGTAGCGGATGTTAACTACGAGCCAGTTACGTTTGTATCCATAAATCCGGCGTGGAGCAATCGAAACTTGCGCAACCTGGCTCCAAAGATTAGAACGGAATGTTTTATTGCCCATGTCCGCGCAGCCAGCGTTGGTGAAGTGTCTGAATCGAATTGTCATCCTTTTCAATACAAGAATTTATTGATGATGCACAACGGCGGCGTTGAAAATTTTTCATCCATTAAACGTCAAATCCGTGAACCTCTTACAGACGAATTTTACAACTGGATTAAAGGTCAAACGGACTCAGAACATATCTTCGCGTTATTGCTTCATTATCTCTATGCCGAGAGCATCTCCCCCACGGCCGAAGCAGTTGTTCTCGCATTTGAAAAGGTATTTAAGCATTTGAGCCAACTGATGAAAGAAAATGGTATCCAGGAGGCGGCTTATCTAAATATGGTAGTAACCAACGGACTTTTTATCGTTGGTACACGTTATGTGTCTGATCCAAAAGAGGAGCCGCTTACACTATATCATTCAGCCGCGACTCATTACACGATTCAAAATGGGGTTAGTCATATGACAGCTTCAACAGATGATGACAAAGCAATTCTGGTTGTTTCGGAAAAATTGTCGGATGACAAAGTCTGGACATTGATACCTGCCAATCATTTTGTAATCGTCGGTCAATCACTGCAGGTGGAGACTAAAGCAATAAAGTTTTAATCATTTATTTTATTTTTGCGGATGTCCTAATAAAAGCAATCTTTGAAAAGAAAAAGAAAATAGTATGAAAGAAATAACGGTACAAGAACTTAAGGAACTACAAGATTCAGGAGCTGACTATCAGTTGATCGACGTGCGCGAGCCTCATGAATATGATATATGCAATCTCAATGGAGAACTAATACCACAAGGCGACATTCCGTCCAGTGTAGATAAGATCGATCGAAAAAAGCAAGTTATCATTCACTGCCGAAGTGGAGCAAGAAGTGGGAATATGGTCCAGTGGCTTGAGAAAAATCATAAGTTTGAAAATCTGTACAATTTAAAAGGTGGTATTCTTGCATGGGCGCGGGAGATTGATACGGATATGCCTACCTACTAGGAGGAGTAAAAAGTAAGAGGTAAGAGGTAAGAAGTAAGAGGTAATCAGTGCGGTCCGATACCTTTTACCACTTACTTCTTACTTCTTACCTCTTACCTCTTACCTCTTACCGATTATCTCACGTGCTGGCACTAATAGCTTGCTCAATATCTTTAATAATGTCAGAGATATCCTCTAATCCGACCGCTATCCTTATTAACCCGGAAGTGATTCCTACCGACGCTCGTTCCGCTTCACTCAATTTGGAATGCGTTGTAGAAGCAGGATGAATGGCAATCGTTCGTGTATCACCCAAGTTCGGTGTATGCGAAATCATCTTTAAGGAATTTAGAAACTTGATGCCTTGCCCTAATCCTCCTTTAATTTCAAAGGTTACAATCCCCCCGCCTAGTTTCATTTGTTTCTTGGCCAGGGCATATTGCGGATGTGAAGGGAGGAAAGGATACTTAACCTTTATAACATTGGAATTTGTTTCGAGATATTGAGCAAGGCGCAACGAGTTTTCGCAATGTTTTTCCATCCGGATTGCGAGAGTCTCCAAACTTTTAGACAGCAACCAGGCATTAAAAGGTGCCATAGCCGGTCCGGTATGTCGAGTAAAAAAGCGGATTTCTTTGATAAGTTCCTTTGTACCCAAAATTGCGCCACCGATAACACGTCCTTGCCCATCAATGAATTTAGTAGCCGAGTGCGTAACGATATGGGCACCATACTTCGCGGGTGTTTGCAGATAAGGTGTGGCAAAGCAATTGTCAACATTTAAAATAAGGTTGTGCTTAGCAGCCAATTTTCCAAGCCATTCCAAATCAATAATATCAAGCGCCGGATTCGAAGGGGTTTCGACAAAAATCATCTTCGTGTTATCCTGAATTTTTGCTTCCCACGTTTCAGGCGCAGTAATATCGGCATAGGTGTAGCTGATCCCAAACTTAGGAAAAATGGCATTTAGTATTTGATGCGTAGACCCAAAGACTGAGCGACATGACAATACGTGATCGCCAGACTTTAATAACGCAGCCATTGAACTGAACATGGCGGCCATCCCCGAAGAAGTTGCAATACCGTCCTCGGTACCTTCCATGAGGCATAGTTTAGCTATGAACTCATTGGTATTGGGATTGGAATAACGACTGTAGATATTACCGCTGATCTCGTCTGCAAACATGGCGCGTGCTTGCTCTGCATCATCAAAAACAAAGCTCGATGTTAAATACAACGGCACGGAGTGCTCGCGAAATTCACTTCGTTCATGTTGTTCCCGTATAGCGTCCGTTGCAAAATTCCTTTCTTCAGTGCTCATTTTAAAAAGTAAATATTAAAAATATAATTTTCCGGATGGTTTCGACTATGGAAGTATTTCGTAGCTGTGAGTGATCTTTGCTTTATACGACAAGGTTTTGGCTACAGAACAATATTTATCAACGGCCAGGCTTACCGCCCGCTGAACTTTTTCGTCATCCAGATCACCATACAGCTTAAAATGCGTATGGACTTCCACGAACAGCGACGGTATGACATCTTTTTCACGCTCGCCCGTAACTTCGATCTTAATATCGCGCAAAGGTTGTTTCTGCTTTTTCAATATATTAATAACATCAATGGTGCTACAGCCACCCATCGCTGCCAGCACTAACTGCATCGGACGCATACCCAGATTAAGACCTCCGATATCCGGAGATGCATCAATCTGGATGGACTTCCCTTGTTCATTCGTTGCTTCTAAATGAAAAGCATCATTCAAACGATTTAATTCAATTTTCATGCGGTTATTTTTTTCTCTGGCCAGTTTATGCTCCCTACCAACATACCCGCCAGACTTGCAAGTGTTGCAGGCACCAAGCTTGGCCAGCCCGTTTCATAAACTTCAAAGATAAACCAAGTAACAATACCGATCACCATAGACAACAATGCCCCTGTGCTATTTGCTCTTTTCCAATAAAGCCCCATCACTAATGGAACGAACAGGGAAACCAGACTCAGAATTGAAGATTCGCTAACAAGCTCATATATATTGGATCGCATACAGGCCATCACGGTGGCTAAAGCGCTGAAACCCAAAATGGACAACCGGGTAATGTACAATAGTTGTTTGTCCGTGTATTTATGGTGGGCGAGCGGTTTTATAACATTTTCAGCAAAAATAGCAGCGGGTGCTAAGATGGCCGAACTGGTAGTACTCATAATTGCTGACAGTAGCGAACCGAAAAATAAAACTTGAATG
>CAZAHL010000196.1:0-13808 GCA_964484845.1 uncultured Chryseolinea sp.
GTACTTTAGTACTCTCCAAATCATCCGGATTATATACGTTTTCATCAATGTATGGAACGGCATTGAACATTTTCTTCAATTCAAAATGAAAATGACCGCGCAAGAATCTGGCTTGCGCTATAATTTGCACGCGTTCCTCTTCGGTAATGTCCAATACTTTTGGCAGAAATTGCAATACATCATTGCACCTGGCAATTCCGTCGTACATACCTCTCCACTTACCTCGGAAATAAATATTATCAGCCGAGATATTGCCTTGCTCAATGAATGTAATAGGCGGTTGATCCCCGGAATTGCTGCCTTTGTATGCATCATCTGAAGAAACACTTCCGTATACCCAATTATCAGCACCCACCTGATATGAGCGGTATGCGCCTTCTGGAGTTGCCCAACCATCGAGTAACGCATACGCACCCACTAAGAGCGCATTAACTCCTTTATTGTTTTGCAAGGCTTCTTCCGTAAGGGAAGCCTGGGGTTTGACTTCCAAGAACGAATCCGAGCAAGAGCTCAGAATGCTGAGGAAAATAACGCCGTATATAATTTTAGTTTTTTTCATCTCTTGATATTTTAAATATGAAATACATAAAACTGATCATTAGAAGGTCACATTTAATCCAATCAGATATTGCTTAGATACGGGATATGCTCCACCATCTACGCCAATCTGACGATCACCACCCGGTGTATAAGAGTATGATCCTGCAACCCGGTCATTTCCTATAACATGACTCCTTAAATTAATTTCAGGGTCCATTCCTGAATAATTTGTAATCGTAATTAGATTTTGTCCCTGTACATAAACACGGAGGGAAGACAGACCTATTTTGGAGATTAACATCTTAGGAAGTGAATACGAAACCTGTATGTTCTTAAAACGGAAATAAGAACCACTTTCAAGGTAATACGTGGAGGGAAGAATACTAACCTGATCGCTAGTCGTTAATTGCGGAAGGACAGCATCTGTTTTACCAGGCCTCCAGGATTCATATAACATCCTCGTACTTCTGTTTCCTTTAAAGGTTGGAAAATCAGTCCAGTACTTCACATAGTTAAAGATTTCGTTACCCGAAACTCCCTGGCCGAACAACGTCAAACCAAATCCTTTATAATTGACATTGATATTGATACCATATGTAAAATCCGGATGTGGATTACCAATGATGGATAAATCATTGGTATTGATAACGCCGTCCGGTACTCCATCCGGGCCACTCACATCTCTGAATATAAATCTA
The DNA here is from genome assembly GCA_964484845.1 of uncultured Chryseolinea sp. Taxonomy (GTDB): domain Bacteria; phylum Bacteroidota; class Bacteroidia; order Cytophagales; family Cyclobacteriaceae; genus Chryseolinea. The sequence goes on from CAZAHL010000196.1 coordinate 1,239, forward strand.
CCTGCTCGATTTTGGTTAGCGCTTAACAGATTTGGAGCTGCTGCTGCGGCTTCATCATCTGTTTGAAAAATACCATCTAGTGTGTAACCAAAGAAAGATGAAATCGGATAATCTTGTTGAGTTACAACAAAGTTTTGAATGCGTTCGTCGTTTAGGCCAAAGAATTGATTTTTTGGATCTCCTGTGGTTTTGGTAACTGTGTTTCGATAGGTGCTAAAATTTCCATCAATATTGTAGGTCAATTCGCCCCCCAGGGCCTGACCGTTATAACCTAAAGCAAGATCAATACCTCTGTTTCTCATCGAGCCGATGTTTTGGTAGGGTGCGGAGGCTACTCCCGATGTTCCGGGAACCGGTACTGGGAATAACATATCTGAAGTAACGCGAGTATACCAATCAAAAGCAACATCAAATTTACCTCCCAACAAAGCAACATCAAGACCAATGTTGGTGGACGTAGTAGTCTCCCATTTTGCATCTGGATTTCCGAATTGAGTTAACTCGTAACCTGGTATCGCAGAATTTCGTGCCCCATTCAAATCATAAAATGAAGTAATCGGACTCGCTGAATAGATCCTGAGCGGATTGTAGTACCCAATTTCCTGATTACCAGTTTGGCCCCAGCCAATTCGGAGTTTTGCACGATCTAGCCATGGACTAAAACTTTCGGCAAAGCCTTCTTCTGAAAATACCCAGCCCGCGCTCACTGCAGGGAAGTATGCTATTCGATGGTCTGGTGAAAACCGTGAAGACCTGTCACGCCGTATCGTTCCTTCCAGCAAATATTTATCGGACAAACTATAATTCAGTTTAGCAAATTCTGATGATAACATCCATTCGGAACCTCCACCATTGTTGGTTTGAACACCTGTTCCTCCGCTCAGATACCGGTTGGGTTCAATATCCGTAGCGAAATTCGTTCGTGTCGCATCAAACGTTTCGTACAAATCTTTTATAGCTTCTGTACCTATAATAAAATTAAACCGGTGGATATCATTCAGTGTCGCGTTGTATGTTAAGGTATTAAACCACGTCCATGTATACTCGTAGTTATTGATCGCTTGCAAAGAATTGGACCCCCTTGATTCTGCCGATTCAATATCGCGTATGGTGTAATTCCGAAAGTTGAAAAGAGTGTAGTCGACACCGAAGCTGGTTTTGGCTGTTAAATTTTTTAAAAGATCCACTTCGGCATACGCATTACCAAACAAACGAACTTCTTTTTGAACATTGTCCTTGTTACGCCACAGGTCGGCTACCGGATTACGGGAATTGTCGAGATCGGTTCCTCTTGTACCTGCGAATACCTCACCTGAAACATCATGCACCGGTACGATAGGTTGAAGGCGGAAAGCAAATGATGTCGGATTACTTTCCTGACTATTTCCATTGGGTTGATTCACGCGTTCACCATATCCTATCTGAAAATTTTCACCTATCCGAATTCTTTTACCAATATTGAATTCTGTGTTTGCCCGCAGGGAATAGCGCTTAAAGTTGGTATAAATCATAATACCTTGCTGATCAAAATAATTCAAAGACATGGCATAACGTCCCATATCATTTCCGCCCGAAACACCAATTTGGTGGCTTTGAATCGGAGCGGGATCATAAATTTCGTCCAGCCAATTCGTACCTTCTTTATTAGCTTTCGTAATCAACCATTTAGTTTTGTTAAAATCAGCGGCATCAATGTTCGCACTGTAATTGATATATTTTCCAGTAGCTTGATCCTGCAGCACACGAAGATCCCCCTCCTTTGCTCCGGCCGGAAAAATATAGTCGGGTATAATAGGTGTGATTTCATTCCCGAATTGCGCGTGCGTAGGGTTTCCGTTAGCTAACTCACTTCCACCCGCATTTCTTTTGGATTCCCAGATAAGTTGCGCATACTCGTTTGTATTCAATAAATCCAAAAACTTGCCTGGACGTTGTGTACCCGCATACAAGTCATAGGTAATTACAGGCTTACCCGATTTTCCCTTTTTTGTTGTTACAATCACTACACCATTACCAGCACGTGAACCATAGATAGAAGCGGAAGAAGCATCCTTTAATATTTGCATGGATTCAATATCATTCAGATTAAGCGTATTTAAATTCCCTTTGGTAGGTACGCCATCAATAACATAAAGTGGAGCGTTATCATTGATAGTACCAAATCCTCGCACACGAACCATCACTCCACCACCCGGACTGTTTTCGTTTCCCACTGTCACACCCGCAACTTTTCCTTGCAAAGCTTGTCCAAGATTGGTGGAGGGAGTAGTTAACAATTGATCAGCGTCAATGGTGGCAACGGAGCCCGTTATATCTCGCTTAGACTGAGACCCATAGCCTGTTACCACAATTTCGGAAAGCGACACAGCATCCGCAGCCAACGTAACATCGATAGAAGTACGGTTACCAATAGCAATTTCCTGAGTAGCATAGCCAATAAAAGAAAAAACCAGGGTGCCATTTTCGTCAGGCACCGTTAGGGTATAAGCTCCCTCAGCATCTGAAGTAGTACCGGTTGTGGTTCCTTTGAGAAGTATGTTAACACCGGGAATAGGCTGATTGGTTTCATCCTTAATTTTTCCGGTTACCGTAATCGCTATCCGCGAACTGGAAAATGACAAATCGCCAGTTGTTCCAGTGCTCCTAGACGATGCATAAACGGAAGGCGGAGAATTGATCCGTCGACCATACAAGGCTGAATGCAGAAGCATCAACCCAGCAATAAGGCATATGCTGTACGGCATCGCCCTTAACGCATTGCGTAATTTTCTTTTCATAATTGAGAGGGTTAGTTTTTAAAAATAAAATGAGGACAATTTGCTTCGCTTCAAAAGCGATTCAATCGATTTTTAAGTTAAGCATGAAATTTAGACAACCTTTGTAAAAGGAATTCCCGACACCAGGTGTCAGCTGAATTGAGCGCGCGTATAAAGTTTGCTCCAGTAAAACAATTTTTAGCATCGGCTGTACTTTATGCAGTTGAAGTTAAAGCGTTTAAATTAAAAGTTCGGTAGTTACTTGATATTTTTTTAAGCGGTGGCCCTTTAAAAGTCTTACACAACTTGGTTTTCGAAAATATATAAAATTCGCAAATCACACAACGTGAGAAATTTATGAAAGCGAAGAATAGAGAGCAATCACTCAAACGGGTTGTAAAATGGCCGCACATTGTACGTTCATGCCCAATTCCGAACACATAAACATTTTTTGGATTATAGCTTCCATTATGAGCGCACCGTTACTATCATAACGGTGACAACTGAATATTTACACGGCGCAACCTTAAGTATCTAATTCAAATCCAAAAATTTTATATTTTCTGCCTTTTCCAATGAACTGCTGACAGTCGGAAACTCACGGATTTGCAATACAGATTTACAATACAGGAGGTTCTAATAGTAGAACATACCAACCCTACTTGTTGTGTTTTAAAAAATTATTACTTTTTAAAGTTAACTACTTAAAATTTTATTGGAATGGTAATGCTTTCTTAACGCCTATCCGGTGACCATTTTCTTCATTTGTATTGCCATCCTGTATTGAAATTATTTTAAACAAAACCCTCTCACTATGTTTAAGGTGTACCGTTATTTCATTGCGCTAACTGTCTTAATTCTTAATTTTATAGCACACGACTTAAGCGCACAAGGCACGGATGCTTCTATCTCTGGAATTGTTGCGGCTGAGGATGGAGACCCCCTGCCTGGTGCAACCATTTTAGCTGTCAACGAATCCACAGGTTTTCAGGTTGGTGCGAGTACAGATGTTCATGGAAAATTTTTAATAAAAGATCTGCCGTTGGGAGGTCCCTATTCTTTGCGAATATCTTTTATCGGATATCAACCCGTTTCCTTAAGAGGGTATCAGCTAAATCTTGGCGATCATATTATCGTCGATAAAATTAGTCTTACGGGCGGAACAACAGTCCTCAAAGAAATGCAAGTTACCAGTAACGCTTTTTTAAATCGTAAAGACAGGTTGGGAAGCTCAGTTGCGGTTACCGAAAGACATATGCAAAAACTTCCAACTACTTCACGCAATTATACTGAGCTGGCCGCCCTTTCCCCACATACCAAAGGAGGGTCAATCGGGGGAAACAAAGCAGGGACTCAAGGCTACTTGCTCGATGGTGTAACGAATAGACGAACCGTATTTGGCGAACCGGTAGGAGGTGCTTTTCCAATATCAATGGAGACAATCCGAGAATTTGAAATTGTCACGAACTCTTACGATGTAACGAATGGCCGGGGCTCAGGAGGCGTAATAAAAGCTGTAACGAAATCCGGTACCAATGATTTTCATGGTTCGGCCTGGTCCTATTTCTCAGGAGATGTTTTGACAGGCGATACGGATATCAATGGCAAAGCAATCAAAAATGATTTCAGTGTTATTCAATATGGCGCAAGCATTAGCGGCCCGATCGTTCGCGATAAACTCCATTTCTTTGCGTCTTATGATAGATATGAAAATAAATTTCCATTCAGGGCCTTTGACTTTCAATATGAAGGTACCACATTAGAGGAGGCCGAAAAGAATCTGGCTATAACCCAAGAAAATTTACAGGAAGTAGTTTCCATTCTTGAAAATGATTATGGCGTTCCGAATGTTACTCAGTTTGGGGAAATTCAAGTAGCTAGAGTTACTAATAATTTTTTTGGTAAGCTTGACTGGAAAATGAATAAGCTAAATACGTTAACGCTACGATACAACTTTCAGAATTTTGACGATCCCGCCAAATTAAAAGGCAATGGCCTGCTTTCCACACAGTATAAAGGCTACGAACGAGATCACAGTATTATGCTTGCACTCAAATCACAATTCAACGATCATTTTTATAATGATCTAAAAGTTAGTTTTATGGACAACGAGCGCCTCAATCAGTTGATCTATCCTCGCACACCCGAAGGTTTTGTAGAAGTAGAATCCACTTTTGGTGATGGCACTACCAATAAAAGGACAGTCGCTTTTGGAAATCAAAATTGGGTTCCGGAAATCATTGCTTCTTCTTCTTACCAACTTATCAACAATACGACTTTCCGAACTGGAAAATATCTTTTCACTTTTGGTACAGATAACATAATTACGCGTATAAAAGACAGGCTGACGCATCGCCAGCAAGGGGAATTTCATTATCGCTCATTGAATGATCTTCGAACCAATACGCCCTGGAGATTCACACGGAAAATTCCTGTCGGAGGCGCGGGAGGTAAAGTTTTTCCTGAGATCTATGAATTTGGACTGTATGCACAAGTTGAAACCGACCTCACCCCAAACGTGAGTTTCACAGGAGGAATACGGTGGGATGGAACATATCTTCCAACAGCCCCGAAATATAACGCTTTACTCGATCAGGAGCTTGGCATACGCAACGATGTAAAACCTTTTGACGCAAATAACATTCAACCTCGAGTAAACTTCAACTGGAACGTAGATGGCAACGGTCGGGATATTCTAAAAGTCGGGGCAGGCTGGTTCGCTTCTCAATTTACATCTCAGGCATTCACTATGGCTCACATCGACGATGGAATAAGTTTTAAAGAAGTAGATGTTCGCAACAACGATGTTCCTGCCGCAGACTGGATTTCTTACTATCAAGATTTTAATACCGTGCCTGGAGAAGAATACCTAAACTCACTGAATCTACCAACGCTTCCTGCATTTGTCATTGCGTTAGACAAAAATCTGGAAACTCCAATGACTTTTAAAACAAACATAAGCTATCATCGCTATCTGGCAGACTGGCTAAGCGTAGGGGCTGGAGTTTACTACAACAACACCAAGAACAGTTACATTTATCTGAACCGAAATCTTGTTGAGCAGCCTTACTTTACATCAGCCAATGAAGGCAATAGAGAAGTTTATGTTCCGGCGTCCACGTTAATTGGTAAGGACCGGGCTGATTATAACAATGCGCGTAGGTCTAATAACTTCACACAAGTACTCCAATTTACCAATGCCGATTGGAATGACACGTACTTAGCCTTCGTATTCGAAGCCTCGTTACAGCTGCGAGATGGTATGCTAAATTTTTCCTATACACGGGCGCAATCCAAGGGAGGACCTCAATATAGTTCTGGAAATGCGACTGATATTATGGCTGTAGGCAGTTCCTATTGGGGCTATGGAAATGATGCGAAAAACTCGTTTGATAATGAGGACATGAAACATAAAATCGTATTAAGCGGAGTATCACCAACATTTTATGGGTTTACAGTAAGCACAACGTTTAGCCTATTCCAATGGAACAGGTTTAGTGCTAACGTAAATCAGGACATAAATGGGGATATTAGCCGCAACGATCTTGCCTACATCTTCAATCCTAATGATCCATCCACCCCTGAAAACATCGCAGCAGAAATGCGTACCCTGCTGGAGGTTACAAGTCCTGAATTTAAGAAGTACCTGGAAGAAAACATGGGCACGATTGCCCCATGGAATGGTGGACTTATGCCGTGGCGTTCGACCTGGAATCTAAGTCTCGCCAAAGAATTTAAAACTTTTAAGGAACAAAAGCTTGTTTTGCGGGCTGATATATTCAATGTGCTCAACGTTTTAAATCATGAATGGGGAGGTTATAAAGAAATTATTAATACAAACTTATACAACGTTACAGGATTTGACGCTTCCACCAATAACTACACGTATTCGGTAAATCAGAACTCCGGAACAAAACGTAAAGCTGGTACTCCATATAACATCCAATTTGGTATTAAATACATTTTCTAATATGTCTACCTATCTCCGTACATACCTATGATTCGTATTCTCATTTTTATATTTTTCATTATTGCCAAGGTCCATGCACAGGAAGTTGGCCAGATACTTCCACCCTGGAAAGAGGGATATTTGGATCTTCATCATATCAATACAGGTCACGGCGATGTTGCTTTTTATATTCTGCCTGATGGCACAACGATGTTATTAGATGCCGGTGAGATGGACCCAAATAGTGATCGCGTAAATTCGCCACGAAATGCAACGCTCCATCCTAATAAAAGCAAACGGGCACATGAATGGATTGTCTCTTATATTAAACGTTTTCACCCCAGTTCTTCCAAGGCTGAAATAGATTACGTCGTAATAACTCATTTTCACGATGATCATTTTGGAAGTTATTATGAAGGTGCTAAGAAATCGACAGTAGGAAATTATTACCTCTCGGGCATTACCGGTGTTGGAGAATATATAAAATTTGGAAAAATTCTAGACCGTGGACATCCTGATTATAATTATCCATACGACCTGAAAGGTGATTCGATCAGAAAAAAAGCAATGGGCAATCCTGCAGGCGCAAAAGCTTATAGGGCCATGCTGAATTATTGGGAGTTTATTGACTTTCATAAAAAAAAGTCAGGCTTGAAGTCAGAGAAATTTAAAGCTGGCGCAAATGACCAGATTTCCTTAAAGCGTAACCAAGGTCAATTCAAAAATTTTAAAGTTCAAAACATAAAAGCAAACGGCACTATCTGGACAGGTAATGGAACCGAAACATTTGAATATTTTCCCCCGCTCTCTTCCGGCGAATATGTCCCTGGAGAGAACCAACTAAGCCTGGCGTTGCGAATTGATTATGGAGACTTTCGATATTATACCGGAGGTGATTGCCCCGGTATAGCAGATCTTGGTGCACCAAAATGGAACGATGTCGAAACGCCAATGTCTAAACCGATTGGTGAAGTCGACGTTGCCGTAATGGATCATCATGGGAACCGGGATTCACATAATGAGTTTAACATAAAAACACTGCAGCCGCGAATATGGGTTCAGCAGACATGGTCATCTGATCATCCGGGACATGAAGTGTTGAGAAGGATAACTTCCACTTACCTCTATCCGGGTCCTAGAGATCTTTTTGCCACGAATATGCTTGAGGCCAACAAAAACGTAATCGGGCCTTCTCTCAATAATGCCTACAAAAGTATGGATGGTCACATTGTGGTCCGTGTAATGCCCGGGGGAAAAACTTATTATGTTATTATTCTAAATGATGAGAACGAGAAAAATGAAATATGGTCTGTTCATGGACCTTATGAAAGTAAAATAAAAAAGAACACCCCTAATCCATAATGTATGATACTCAAAAGCTTGCTTCTGCTTATTCCTCTACTCATACACTTAACAATAAATTTAGCTTTCGTGTCTAGTAGTGAGCGTTACAAGCTTATCGGACATCGAGGCGGAGTAGTGGAAGATAAGTATGTTGAAAATAGTTCTGAAGCGCTACAAGAAGCCATTAACAGAAAATACTGGATGATAGAAGTTGATATTCGAGAGACAAAAGATGGGATTGCAATCGCCCAACATGACCCCGACTTCAAAAGGTTTTATAATGAAAACAAAAAAGTTGGAGAGATGACTTGGGAAGAGATCAAAAATTTACGTTCTACTCTTGGCAATAAAGCACCTCTGTCTTTTGAAGAATTGATAAAAATGTGCAAAGGGAAACTCCACCTTATGTTGGACACAAAGGAACCCCACTCACCAAAATTTTGCAGTCAAATAGAGTTAATACTAAAAAAATATAATATGCTTTCTGATTGTTATGTTATTGGCACGGATGAATCCAGAAACTATTTCACAAAAAAAGCAAAAGTTGGAAGAAGCTACATCTCTTTAAAAAAAGCTTCCGGTGAAAATGAAAACGTTTCACAGCATTACTTTATGTTTGAACATGGGAATGCGCTGGATGATGAAAAACTAAACTGGGCAAAATCCAATAATGTAACCGTCGTACCTAGCGTCAATAAGTTCCATTACAAGGATCGCGATCGTATGATGGAACTTGCTGAGAAAGATATAATTCGATTGAAAGCGTGGGGTGTTAAAGAGTTTCAAATAGATTCAGAATTCGATCGCTGGTTTTAAAAACCTTAAGGCAATTATTCTCATCTTTTTTTCAACCATTTAAAGGCGCTCAAAACGCTCTCAAAATATTCTACCTTTAGTTTTCGATTTGGTAAAGCTGTTTGGTTTCGGATCCAACGTGCATAAAAGTTTTGCGGCAGGACGATAGCATGGTAACGGATTCCCACCTCTTCCATCGCCGGAATAATAGTTGTTTTAAAGTAGGTTATATCTTCTTCCAGGACTAGGCCTGCCTCCGTACTATCTGTTAAAAGGTGAAGCCTGCAATAATTACTAATCTGGTTGCGGATAGTTTCCAGCAACTTAGATTGAACAAATTGGTAATGATCGCTGCCTTGAGGGAACCCTGATAGTTTTACTTTGACGCACGGAACCGATTCGACCACTGAAACGCTAGCATACTTGTCTTCATAAAATGTATTTTTTTTAAAACGCATGTCATTATCAGGTTAGAGGATTAAGAAAATTCAATTTCATTTTTCAATAAATTTGTAGCGAAGCGTTACATAAGCTCCTGTGCTCAACAAGTTGATGTTTGGCCATCCTACTTCAGTCAGTGCTATTTTTAGATAAGGCTCAATACCGATCATTAAGGCTGGATGGATATTTCGTTCATAGCCTGCTGATATTATTCCGACACCGAACCAATAAGACTCTGACTTAGACGTGCTCCATCCACTTTCCGAGCCTGGGTTTGGGGCCTCAAATTCATAGCTGTAAGATTGGCTAAGCATGAAGTAGCTTGACATACCAGCCGATGCAAACACCCGGCTCTTTGGTGAGTGGATAACATCGAATTGAAAATCTAATGGAATTTCAAAAACAAGGCATTTACCGTTGATCTCTTCAGGAATAACACCATTCGTTCTGTTCTTCCAATAATTAGGATTCGTATTGTATTCTCTGGCATCATCTTTATATTTTTTCGTACTTCGGATGATTCCAGTGTTAATGGAAAAACGATCTGAAAACTGATACCCTATCCTTAACCCCAGCGATTCCCCCGGCGTAGAATAATGGTTCAACCGTGTAGTGCTAAATTCGGGGGCAAACAAAAGACCCAGACTCCAGCGCGACGAGGGTCTGATCTTATTTTCAGTTTGCGTTGGCGTCTCTTGTAAAGAATCGGCATTGTTAATCGCCTTCGGCTGGTCATTAATTTCAGCAATTGCTACAGTATCCTGTTGTTTTAAGTTGTGGTTGCTCAGCGTGGGATCAATCACTTGATTTCTATTGCCAGGTTGATGCCGCAAAGTGGTATCGGAATAAATGATCGTGGATTTATCTTTCGATGGGTTATTCTCAAGCGACCCCTCTTTTCCGACTCGTGACAAATTTTGATTGTCTATTGCCGTGGAGGAGGCTGGCAATGGAGATGATGGCTGTGTCACGGTAGCATCAGATGATTGGTCATTACCAGGGGATACTTGTGTTTCTCCAGATTTGGTATCATAAGTCACCATGCCGTTATTAAAATTTATGCTGGAATCTGAAGGTAATTCATCAGTACCGTCCGTTTTATTTTCTCCGATAATCGCAGAAAAGCGATCAGATGAGTCCTCATGATTATCTTCTAACGTATTGTGCGGTTTTTCTATCTTATACTTTTGCGGGGAAGCAGGATTAGACAATTCCGAAGAAAGATTCGATCTCTTATCACCTGAATATTTCTTCACTTGATGTTCCTCCTTTGCCGGGACTACGTCAGTACTGTTTTGCTTTTGCACAGGAGTTTCACCTAACGTTTCCATCTGAGCAGAATCTGTTTCTGAAGAAAGCAGGCCGGAAGAGGAATTCTCTTTTTCCTCATTCCCATTGCTTCTATGATCCTCTTCGGCCCGCAATTCAGGAGATAAACGACTCAATCCTTCAACTGAATCGGATGGATTATTAAACGCCAAAAAATAGACAGCCACGATAAGCCCCATCAGGCCCGTTGCTAAGTAAGCTGTACCCCTAATTCTTTTTGATCGGACAACAGCCCGTCTATTCGCCTCTTCATCCAGCATTTTTTCCATCTTCAGCCAGTCACTCTCCACGAACGTAGGTTCATATTGAGTTACCGCCTTACGGAAAATCCGCTCTATGCTATCGTCATTCTTTTTCGACATAATCTGCTTCAAAAAAATCGTTAACTATTTTTTTTAAGGATTCTTTCGCCTTAAACAAATTTGATTTTGATGTCCCGACCGTTATATTCAACATGGTTGCGATCTCTTCATGCTTATATCCTTCCAATACATGCAGGTTAAATACTGTACGATATGCCGGAGGCAATTTTTGTAGCATGGCAATTATCTCCTGATAGGAAATTCCAGATATAATATTTTCAGTATCCGATTCGTGTTTGGCCTGCTCTATGGCAGCCGCTTGGATATTGCGCTCGTTCTGATGGAAGCGATTAATAGCAGTATTAATAAGAATTCTGCGGAGCCAGGGTTTAAAAGGTTTGCTCAAATCGAAGAGCTTAATGCTGTTGAATATTTTCATAAACCCGTCATTTAATATCTCAGAAGCCTCTTCGCGGTTATTAGCATACCGCAGGCATACACTTAGGGAGTAGGCATAAAATTCTTCGTAGAGCATTTTCTGGCTCTCACGGCGCAGTTTCATACACCCTTTTAGTATAGTGTTGGTCCGAATATTATTTTCTTCCAAGAAAAACTGCTTTTGTAGCCATTACACCAGATTTATCTATAAGGTTGCCTGCCTTCATGGGTTTATTACATCATTTTTGCGTTTCGACAATTACCCAAAAAAATGCCGCATTAATACCATCGCAGGATGGGACAGATCAATAAGCTGGTTGAAAGGTAAATTCAGCGCGAATTACAACATCTTGTCCCCCTTTTATTTGCTGAAATCCATTTTAGTAAGAATATAAACCATTTTGAGACTTACTATCCACCAAAACGCTGTTACCAGCCCAAAACCTTACTTGCATGCTATTTGCAATCGGTACTATACCAAGTAGCAAGGCACGTTAACCCTGAACAATATGAAAACCAAGCTTGTATTTATTGTAGACAACGACCCCTTCACAGCTAAAAAAATGCGTCTCCATATGGAAGCATTGGGATTTGAAGTTTCTTACTTTGCAACCGGTTCGGAAGCCATGAACCACTTATCCCTTACACCTGCCTTGATTATTCTAGCCCATGATTTAGGAGAAAAAGCATCGGGACTTGATTATTTAAGACTAATAAAGGCTTTTAACAAGACTATCCCTGTCCTATTTCTGCTGCCTCCAGACAATCTTAACATGGCAGTTCATGCCCTACGTCTAGGTGCCTTTTTTTACATTGAAAAGCTTCACACCTCTTTTGAAAGCATAAAGAATATCCTTTATGACCTCGATATTGAAAAGAAAAGAAAATACTGGAACGCACTCCGAACTTTTCGTCAAGGAGTCTTTAATCTGTATGGAGTCTATTGATTTTAGATTTTAGAGTGTAGATTTTAGATTGATGCTCGATTGACGTGTTTACATCCTGAAATCCAGAAATTTACGCCCAGACAATCCCTACTGAAGTGTCCACGCAATTTAAAATCATCATTCAATTCGTTTAGGAAGGCCGTCGGTCTGGATACTTTTTGGATCTTTCAGGAAAAGCTACGAGTCGCAAGCTTCAAGTCCGATTGTGCAGCCTTGGTAATTTCTGAAATAAACATCCCAAGTATTAGTTTCATTCAGTACTACTTTTT
>CAZAHL010000197.1:0-13794 GCA_964484845.1 uncultured Chryseolinea sp.
TACTCAATTCAGCCCTGATTGTTTTGGGTTGATTTGAGATCAAGTAGATAGAATTCAATCGGATATGTTTCAAACCACTCTGTTGGATTCGGAGCAGATTTACTAAATGCTATTTATTGTGGTGCTGTATTTCAGGACTTGAAGCATGCAATGCATTTCATATACTAGGTTAGGTATTTCTCATGTCTGTTCGGCCTAAAATTAGAATCTGATAAAACCAGATATTTCAGCAACGCGGACCTCCCTTTTGACTCACGTTTCAGATCAGTACACCTACGTTATATTTTAAAAAAATCGATAATGGGCGGAAATACTAGCATCCAGATGAACGCGAGATCAAAACATTAGGGCATTTGATGTTTGATTGGAATTCTCCTTGCCTGGCGCTACCTAACGGGATGGCTGGAGAACAATGAATATCATACTGAGATTTCTCTTTGGGTATTTGTAGTTGTGAGCGCAGCATCTTTGATCATCATCTTGCTGACTATTAGTTTTCATACCATCAAGGCATCGATTGTCAATCCAATCAATTCGCTGAGGACAGAGTAGGATGCTGGATAAGCAGTCAATAATTCAGACTAAAGCGTGTACCTATACGGCAATTAATAATCGTGTTGACAGATGGACTATATCAAAGCAAAGTAAAAAGGCATTGATACTTTGGGTTTTAGCATAGAATGAAAGCAATACGTGACCGTTGTAACATTATTAAAATTTAATAACCTTACTTGTATAACAGCGACTCTTGTCGAATACTTTTATCACATAAACTCCAGGTGGAGAATGAGCCAAGTCAACGCTAGTTTCGTCTCCCGAGTAATCTATTTTCTGAATACTTCTCCCATTGCTTGTAAAGATTTCTATAAATCCATTGTTTATCTTTTTATTAAAATTGATTTTAAATACTCCGTTTGAGGGATTAGGAAAAACTGAAAGTGATGTGGAAACCTCATCGACCCCAGTAACATTGATGCCATAGTTCCACAACTGAACACCGTTGGAAACCGTTTTGGCCGAGAACACAATTAAGTTATTGAGTTTAGCAAAATTATCAGGATTCGAGTATTCGGGGCCCGGTATCAGATCAGCGAGGAGGTTGGTATTTTCACCCGTTCCATCACTGCTCCAAAGTTCATGTCCATAAGCCGGCGTATAAGCACTGAAATATAATTTGCCGTCAATTGATTTCAGCCCGACAGGCGTTGAACCTTCAGCTCCTGGTAACATGTCTTTTACCAACTTTGTATTTTCTGTCGTACCATCCGATTTCCACAATTCTGCTCCATGCGATCCATCATTAGCTGTAAAATAAAATTGCTCGTCAAGGATAGCAAACTGTGTCCCAAAAATCCCATGTTGCTGTCCTGTAAAAATGTCTTTCAGCATTTTCGTCCCATCAAACGTTCCATCACTTACCCACATTTCTCTTCCATATGACTCATCAGTCGCAGTGAATATCAATTTATTCCCAAAGGCCTTTAACCCCGAAGGTTCTGACGAGGCAGAGCCATTAAGATCCCTCAGCATAGTTGTCCCCTGAGCGGTTCCATCACTTTTATAAACTTCTTTTTCATTGTCATAATAATTATCAATTACCGTGAAGTATACAGTATTATTTACCGCAACCAGCTCCGAGGCTTCGTGTAAGTCAGCAACCTTTATAGTACCCTCTTTTGTACCATCACTTTTCCAGAGATCTACACCTTCTGCTTCGATTAACATATACAAGGTAGTTCCAGCCACAGCCATTTCGCGAACCCAAAAGCCAACGCCATATAAATTCTTGCCAAAGTTTTTTAGTTCAAAGGGAATTTGGGTTTCATTCATGTGATATAAGGACTGCGTTTCATCACTATTGTTTGTTGCAAAAAACAACGTCTTGCCATCGCTGCTTTTTGTCCATTGAGAAATGGATTGATTTAACGGGATGTTGGGAAATGCTTCCGTGCCCTCAGAAGTTCCATCGCTCTTAAAAAGCAATCTCTTATTTGAAGCCGATGCTGTAAATACAAACTGGTCATTCCATTCAATAAGGTTGTAAGGAAAGCTTCCTAATGAGCCAGGGTTAAGATCCTTAACCATAGCTGTTCCTTGACTTGTTCCATCCGTTGCCCAAGGTTCGGAACCATGGACTCCATCATTTCCGATGAACATTGCTTTATCAGCATTGGTGACTAGCGTAGCATATCCCAAGCCATAAAAGCCTGGGTTAATGTCCTTAAAAATATTAGTCGAGGATAGCGTACCCGTTGACGTCCACAATTCATAAGACCCATCGGAAGAACCATTAAAGTATACCTTGTCCTTGAACCACGCGAGGTCACCTACCCCTTTAATATTACTTAATTTTATTGTACCCGCGGACGTACCATCTGATGTCCATAATTCCGGCAAACTCCAATCGTCGAATTTCGATTTGATGTAGAAGCTTCCACTTTTGCTTTCGATTATTGAATTTGCGCTCCATGCAGTGTTGAAAATAAAAGGCTCATTCTTTTGCCCTGAGATCTCCTTCAACATCTCAACGGCGTGACTTTGAACATTGAACTTTATCAAAGACGTTCCAAACGTTGCATTTCCGGTAGTGAAGTAAAAATAGCCATCCTTTGCTAAAATTGAAGAAGGGCTAAAATAGTTTTGGAAAGATTGATCATAGATCAACTTTGTATTAAATTCCGTTCCATCCGATTCCCAGATAAAGAACCGGTTAAAATCAGTTTCAAAAAATGAAAAGTACATCTTATTATTATACACCAATACTTGCCCATGATTGATTAGCCGGCTTCCCGGATGTAACCCTTTAACAGGATATGTTCCTGCTATTGTCCCGTCACTTCTCATTAATCCTACGGTTTCTGGGTAAGGGGTCACACCACGCGCAATAAAATATAGATTTCCGTTGAATTCAATAAACTGGGTAGGCTGAGACGTGCCGCCTATGTCCGAACCACTCCCATCTAATTCGGTTGTAACCGGGAAAGTACCTTCCGAAGTGCCATCACTTCTCCAAACCCGTGAGTCATTGGTTCCAATTGGTTGGAAAGAAAAAAATAGGAGCCCACCAGCAGTTGTTAGATTACCTGGTGTGTTCCATATCGGAATATCTCCCTTTATGATTGTAGTGCCAGCGGTGGTACCGTCACTTTTCCATAGTTCAAGTGTATAATAATCACTTTTTTGCAAAAAGTATATATAATTCCCGTCGGTCACTAATTTATCCACCACTTTATAAATGTTGGTGGAAATTGGCTTTGTCCCTGGAGCAGTTCCATCAGTCACCCATAACTGGTATCCGTTTACGCCATCATCTGCAATGAAATAGACCATTCCTTTGAACTCCAGCAGATTTGAAAAGTAAGCACTGGTTTTACCGATATTGATATCTTTTACAAGTTTCGTTCCCTCAGTTGTTCCATCGGATGTCCATAACTCCCTTCCTAGGCCATCCTTCTCTGCCACAAAGAGTAGTTGATCCTGATAACGCAGGAAATTTGAAGGGCCTGAACTCAACTCAATATCGCTTGATCTGAGGTCGGTAATTTGTTGTTGCCCATAACCAACGAAAAATGGAAGATTCAACAGTATTAATAGTATACTTTTCATTTAATGAGCCTTTAATTAGACTTTTTTAGGATTTAAGTTTATCTCAAAAATTCTATTTAAGTAACTGGTAATTTATAAAGTAAGAGTGGTGGACTGAAGTAGTTTAAACGAAAAAATTAACTTCAAATCATTACCGTATCCCACCACATAAATTTTATTTGAAAATATTGCGCTCCGCCACCATCTTTTTATATTCCGGAAGGATCTTATCATAAAGGCTCTCGTCCACTTTCTTTAATGAATTCATGAGGCCACCGATGCCGGAGTCTTTCAGGCAGATTGATTATACTTTTCCATGAGCGAGTCAAAAGAGAAAGATTTCTCGCAGCCTTGACGTTGTATATGACCTAACAGTTCGGTGAATCTTTGTGTAATTGGGCGATTTTGTAAACCGGCTGTAAACCGAAATGACATCGCATGGCAAACCTTGATCCGACCAATGAAGAGGAAGAACAAAATACATTCGGTGCCTATAATAGCTATCCGAACCAACCCCATGATCCGACACCGGCGGAAAATCCAGAAGATCAGATTTTAGCTTTGAATGGATCTCTACTCGAAGGAGAATACAACGGACAGGTAGGACTTACTAAAACATTTTCCGTAGTACCTGGAGATATTGTAACAGCTACCGTGTCTGAACACCGGATGTCAATCTAATTACTGGGATGTAAGGGAGAGCCGGACATCACATCTGAGAATTAGGTTAAGCTTGTGTCAGGAGAGCGAATTGTAGCAATCGTTTCCAAATTCACGGATAAATTGCAGCGGGATTTCGGTTTACAACCGGTTTACAACTCCGGATTTTAAAAACTAAAAACCGCCAGAGTAGCCCAAAAAAAATGCCATTCTGACGGTTAGGTGGTAGCGGTGTCTACGCTCGAACTAATGCGTCAGGAGAATATTCCCAGTGGGTGGGCTTACATGAAGGTAACTCATTTGTCAAATTAAATTCTTTTGCATGACAGTGAGAAAATTAAGCTGCACGACGTTTAGTATTCGCATTTGGGTTTGACTTGTACGAGCTAAGATTAATATCGATCAATGTCATAGATATCTTTTTTGGTGTGCATCTGATTCAGATCATCTTTCGAAATACCATAGGAGTAGTTCCCGTAATTTTCTGCTTTATCTATTTTGTAGACGCCCGACATTTTATCGGTCTCATATTCATTGGGAGTAACAAAGATACTGTCGGTGGAAACACGAATTACTTTTAAGGTAGAATAGTGGGAATTCTCAGTTTTAAATTTATAAATATCCCCCGCTACCGGATGGGCTGCATACTCCAATTGTTTTTTTTGGTCTTCACCACTCGTGTACGACATCAACATGACGAGAGAAGCAATCAATCCCAGTCCTGAGAATTGCCAAAGAGGCGCTTTCGTTTCAGCCTTGAGTGTGTTGTATTCCCGCTTAAGTTCTGGAGGCATTTTGCTTTCATTAAGCCCTTGCTTGCAATGCTGGCATTGCGATACCCCCACTTTACCAAAGGGAAACAATGGAATCCAAAAAATGTGCGCATGCTTGCTGTACGCACTTATCAGGGTAGAACCTGCTTGCCCGCAATGTGGACAAACAACACTTGAAGGCTGCACCGTTTTCAGGTGAACAGGCTTGCTGCCATAAATGATCATGAAGAAGGTAGTTTAAGGTGACTTGTGAACGTTGTTTCCCTTTTTAACGGAACATAAAGTTATCGTTCATAAACAAGGAAACCTGTCCCTTCTCGATTTCAATGCAGAAATATCTGCAAATCGATAGATTTGACCTATGACAGGTCTTTGCGCCGATCTTATTCACTGCTGTCATAATAGTTGCTAACGGGAGGTACGAAATTCAAAAAAAATTAAACTTCTTACAGCTCCAGCATGACCTAAAACTGTTTCAAATAACTGATCTTGAAAATACCTTGCTGTTCGATACTCGCGGATTCATTTATTATCGTTTCTCTGCTATTTAAAACAAGATAAATATAAGAGAGCGACTTGTACTCCCAAGCAAACCTCAAGTTATATGAGCCCAGATCATGCTGGGAGTTCCATTGATATAGACCAATGAGTTGAACACGGGGATTCAAGGCGAACCTTCCCTGTATTGTATACAGTGAAATATCTTTTGTTTCTTCCTCCCTGCCTACTTCTTTGAATTGATTTCTATTAATTCCAGCCTTGAGCGAAATGTGCGGTATAGGGATAATGGAGAGTGAGACATCCATAATTTGAAGCGATCCATTGTAATAGCCACCAAAATCATATTTGAAGCTATACGATATTTTTCGGGAAGGGTCACCCCCTGCTACCAGAGAATACCTTCTGTATTTATACCGGCCTGAAGCAATGGTCACGCCCAGCGGATTGAAATTTGAAATCAAGTTCTGGTGGATGTTAATTATCGTGAATCCATAATATCCTCCGTCCTGCATTTCAATCCAAAAGGGAGTCACCTTAATTTCTTTTTCAGTAACCCTTCCAGTAGAAGCCTGATGATACCAACTTGTTTTGACTGCAGGCTGATACGAGCGTACATATTTCTTAAACGGAAGGAACTTTCCCCTCAAGTTTGCAACGGCTCCTGGTGTTGTGCTGATGACATCGGTTCTCGACAGAAACCCTAGTTCAGGATTGAAATCTTTCGTGAAGATGGATTCGGTCAGCCACGCCGTAATTTTGTTATTCGTATAATAATACTGTGCATAGCCACCGAATCCTTTACCGGTTCCGTCGGTATTGACAGACTGTAAGGCCATGAAGTTGAGCGATTGCGCAGCATCAAATCGCAGGAACCCGTCAAGACCGGCCACGGCGTTCGAATAACTTCTCTTACTTGATTTTAGCGTAGCGATTGCACCCAGGCGATTTTGTTTTCCGAAATTCCTGGAATACCTACCCACTGCGAAATTTGACGAGGACAGTGAGTCTATCGAGCCTTGACGCACTGCCATCAAACCGAAATTTTGCTTTACGGAACGGTTGACTAGTCTAAGTCCTCCATCTATGGGCAACGGCCTGCCTAGATCGTTCAGACCAATTCGACGGCTGAAAAAAGGGAGCATCTGCATATCTCCCCCGGCATCATCATTCGCCATGAGCCCAGGGCCAAACAACGAGGCATTCTCTAAAAAGAACTGTCTTTTTTCCGGAAATAGTACTGAAAAACGACTCACGTTATTCACTTGCACATCCGCATCAGCTTGCGCGAAGTCTGTGTTAATAGTCAAGTCAGCAATTGTATTAGAGTTCAATGCCCATTTGACTTCTCCTCCAAGCTTGTATTTATATTCCGGAGTCTTTGTTTGATCGTGATGGGTATTCCTGTTATAAGATAGCAATGTGTAGGGATTTAGTTGAATGTTGGTAGATGGACGGGCAGGTGAAATTTGATCCACCATGCCGGCATACTCCATCCTGTTGAAACTAAATGACCGGGGATAAGGGGACCACGCTGAAATTTCATTGCTCGCTCTCCTTAGTCTGAGAAAATTGATTCCCCACGATCGAAGACTGCCGGATGACTGCTTCGGATAACGAAGGGTCTTCCAGGGAATTTGAAATTCGGCAAACCATCCCTCATCAGAAATAGAAGTCCTTACTTTCCAAAGGCCATTCCAGTCCGAGTCAAACAAGATAGCATCAAATGAGAGATAATCTTTTTGCGCTCCATACGGATTTGTAACGAAAGTAACGCTATTACGCTGGTCATTAAATCCATCGATACAGATAGCAAAAGTATCGTGGGCTCGCCAATCAAAATCACGCTTCATATCGGGAACCCGGATCGCTTTCCTGCCCAGAGAATCGCGGCACCATACGCCGACGTATAAGTACTCCTGGCTGTACAGAATTTTAACAATGGTTTTATTCTGAGCAGGTCTTCCCTGATCAGGTTCTATCTGAATAAAGTTTCCCAACGAATCGGCAGCACGCCAGGCATCTTCGGTCAGGAAGCCGTCAACAGCTATTTTGCTTTCAACGTACTGGCCACGGATAGAGGGTTTACTTGCCGAAGGGGGAAAAATGTCTTGTGCAGAAACATTTTGTAATGTTAACATAAAGAGGAGGAATCGGATCCGTCTTGTTTGACCGTAACATGTTTTCATATTTTCAGGTGATTGCTTAAGTCAAAATTGATACGCGAGCAATGCCTGTAAAACCTGATTCTTGCGGATTGAAAAAAATAGGGTCCTCGAATTAAAAATAAATTCTCTGTGCAGTAGTTCCTAAGTAATTAGCGCAAGTTTCGGGTTGATAATTGTGAGGCGTCAGTCAATTTTTGTTTCTTAAACTAACGCCATGAAAAAATTTAAGATTATTTCTCTCACGGAGGAATACGCAAGAAAAATTCGCGAAACAAAAAAAGATGACTTCGGTCATGATATAATTGAACAAGTCGCTACCGGGCGTGGCCCCTGTCGGGTCTCGTTAAAGCCTTTTGTACCCGGTGAAGACAGTCGATTGTTGCTAAGCCATAGTCCTTTCGAAATTGACAATGCTTTTAATCAGCCAGGGCCAATCTTCATCCATAAGAACGAAGTAAAAGCGTATGAAGACATTTATCGTTTTCCACCCGAAATTAAAAACGACAAAGAACATTTTCATTTAACACTCATTGGCTATAGCGCTGATCAACAAATGGTCTTTACAGCATTGGTTGGCAATGATGACGTGGATACCCTGATTGTTGAAACATTTGAACGGCACCCTAAAGTCGAGTACCTGCATGCAAGAAGTGCTGAGGCCTGCTGCTTTATTTGTAAAATTGAAAGAGTGTAAGTTGTGCACGTGACAAATTAGAGACCATGTGTTGACAGGAGCAAGGATGGACTCGCTACGCTCCAATTGGTTTGCCCGAGATACTTCCCGTTTTGAAGTTTCACAGCTCCCTCAACTCGGTTTCAAATAATTACAAACTTTACCTTAAGATCATTTGGAATTTATAACTAAAGTTTTAGTTTTATACCTAAATTAATAGTCGTTAAATTTTACAGTTGACCAAGTCTGAAGATCAGGTCATGCTGATTGTATTGGGGTATCTATTATCATTCAAGAAGAACGAATCAAATCTGTACCTATGTTCAAAACCAATCTCAAGATAGCACAACGTATCCTCGTAAAAAACAGAATCTACACCGCTATCAATATTGTAGGGCTTTCCGTAAGTCTTGCCATTTGTATTCTGATCACACTCTTTATCAGGGATGAACTAGGATTCGATAAACACTTTCAGGACGGAGACAACGTATATCGCGTTGCCGGCAACTATTCGCAGGGAGGCGCTGACCGCGTGACGAGTGCACAAACATCGTATCTCGTAAAGCCAATGATTGAGAAGGATATAGACGGTCTCGAGGCAATAACACGTGCGGATTTCACTGGCGACCTTGTGACCGTAAATGGAGACAAACAATATCTTGAACGCGCCTTGGTCTTTGCTGACTCAACATTCTTTGATGTGTTCAGGATTCCTTTTTTGAAAGGCGATGTTGCCTCCGCTCTCGATCGTCCTGAGAATGTTGTTGTCGATCAAGCAACGGCTATCAAATACTTCGGCAACGATAATGTACTAGGTAAGACCATCGATCTGCGTGGAAAACAATTTATGATCAGTGGCGTGTTTGAACCGCTTCCAGCGAATACCCATTTTGAATGTAATATCATTTTCCCTATCTCCGGAATTAAACAATGGTATCCTGATTGGGTCCTGACGAATAAGTCTGGTACAAGCTTACTTACCTACATTCGGGTAAAAGATCATTTCAGTGTTGGGGGTTTTGAGTTGGCAGTCGGCAAACAGGTTGCCGCCCATTGGGGCTGGGAGGGCGACTCGGCTCCGAAATATTTCCTGCAACAACTTGCCGCAATACACCTGGAATCGAATCTGCAAGGTGAAGTAGGCGTGAACGGAAGCAAATCTACTGTCAACATCTTCGCGGTCACCGCCATTGTCATCTTCATTCTTGCTTGCATCAATTACATCAATCTCACCACGGCAGCGTCGTTTCAACGAGGTAAAGAAGTGGGAATTAAAAAAGCGCTTGGCTCCACTACACGCATGCTGCTCGCGCAATTTCAAACCGAGTCGTTACTGGTTGCGATTATTGCAATCACTCTGGCTGCTATTCTTGCAAAGCTTGCCATTCCCGTGTTCAATGAGCTTAGCAGAAAAACGCTCGACTTTAATCCTTTTACCGATCCGTTGATCGGCGCTGGATTATTTTCCGTATTGATTTTTATTGGTGCAGTAGCAGGAGCTTCACCCGCTTTTATGTTGCTTCGTACGTCAACCATCGGGATGCTACACGATAAGCTTGCCTTACGGGGCAGCAAATCTTATCTGCAGAGTGGTCTGATTGTTTTTCAATTTTCGATTTCCATTACGCTGATCACCTGCACATTAATTGTCATAGATCAAATCTCTTTTATAAGAAAGAGCGATCTTGGAATCGATCCTGAGTCAGTTGTCCTGATACCACTTCCCGGTGAGATGACTTCGAAGTCCGAACTCATGAAAAACGAACTGATGCGAAACAATTCAGTTGTAAGTGTTGCTGCATCCAGCAATAAGGTGACCGAACGAGTAGGAGGATGGCGCCAATACAAATTAGATCCTTCGCAAAAGGATAATGTGAGTTGTGGGAGCACGGCTGTCTCGTTCGATTTCTTCGAAACCATGAAAGCAACTATGGCCCAGGGGCGCACATTTTCAAAAGAACATTCAACGGATGTGTACACGGGTTACATTCTGAATGAATCGGCAGTAAAGTTTTTCGGCCTCGACAATCCTATAGGAAAAGACCTTCAGGGCTCTGCATTTAACGGATCAGAATGGTTCACACGAAATGGAAAGATCATTGGCGTTGTGAAAGATTTCCATTTTGCTTCACTCCATGATAAAGTGGAGCCTGTTGTTTTTTACCTCGCATCGGAGCAAACCGAAACGTACCAGTGGTTAGAAGTTCGCATACTTGGCGATAACGTGCCCAAGACAATTGAGTCGTTAAAGACTGCTTGGACTAACATTGCCGGCGAGCGTCCATTTGAATTTGAGTTTATGGATGATGCAGTGGGAAATCATTACCAGGCGGAAGATAGATTCCTGAAGATCTTCACGACATTTTCCGTGTTATCCATTATGCTTGGTGGACTCGGTTTGTTTGGACTTACTGCCTTTTCTGCAAAACGAAGAACAAAGGAAATTGGTATTCATCGCGTCATGGGCGCTAGCACACCCATGCTTATCAGAATACTGTCAATCGATTTTCTCAAGCTTGTTTTGATTGCCAACATTATTGGGTGGCCGATAGCATACTATTTTATGAATCAATGGATGACCAACTTTGCTTATCATACAACGGTATCTCCCTGGGCTTTTATCGGTACTGGAATCGCAGTGTTAGTGATTGCATTTCTATGTCTTCTGTATCATTCGTTAAAAGTATCAAGGATCAGCCCTGTGAAATCGTTGAAGAGTGAGTAGCAATTTTTTTTTAAGATTTAGAGGGTAGCTGTTGCGAAATGTGTGTTCAAAACAGATATTCAATACGTGATGTGAGCATCACAGAATAAGAAAAGTCATCGACGCCAATTTACGTGAATCTGCATGGTTAATTATTCAGACTGCCCGCCGGATCTGACATCGCAGCTTTCACAGACTGTGAACTAATAGTCAGGATCGCCACAAGCAAGATTGAAATTGCCGGTGAAATGAGCATCCACCATTGCACATCGATCCGGTAAGCATAATTGGAAAGCCACACATCTCCCACAAAGTATATCAACGGTATGGAACAAACCAATCGCCAACTATTTAACTATAGACCTACCGTGAGACTGCGAATGGTCGTCTGCAGGTTGAGAAAAGCTTCAAGGACTTTCTAGGGCTATGCCCGGCTCTGAACGGTATTGTCCGCTATTGCGCCTGGCGCGTTTTCGAAAGCTCTTTTTTTGTCTTTTTTCCAGCAAAATGGTGGCCCCGTTTTGGTATACGATGTTTCCAAACCTTCGTAAACCATGATCAGGAATTATCTTACCATCGCCATCAGGAACCTGCTCCGTAACAAAGTATTTTCCTTTATAAATATCTTCGGCCTTTCCCTTGGACTTTCCTGCAGCATACTGATTCTCTTGTGGGTACAGGATGAATTAACCTGGGACCGCTTTCATCCGAATATCGATCGACTGTATCGCGTATACATAAACAGGCCAGCGGATAACGGGATCTATACGCAAACTACTGTTCAGCTGCCATTGTGGGAGGAATTGAAGACAGCCCCTGGCATCAGATACGTCAGCCCCATAGACAACAACGGCGAAGATGCTACACTGGCATACGAAGACATCAGGATCGAAAAATTATCCTTCTGGGTTGGCGAGGACTTTTTGAAAATGTTCCGTTCACGTTTATCGAAGGATCAGGGGAACCGTTGGATGACGCATCCTCCATTGTTCTGACCGAGTCGACGGCACAGGCGTTGTTTGGTGATGGAAAAGCGTTGGGAAAAGTGATCCGTATAGATAACAAGAATGACCTCAAAGTGTCAGCCGTAATCCAGGATCCTCCGCGGAATTCCACGCTCCAGTTTGAATGCCTGATCCCATTCAAGGCCGCGATGGCAATGGACCCCGGATACAAAGAGGCTCTGTCAAATTGGGGGAACGCTTCCTACTATATGTATATAGAAGTCGCGCGGAATGTTGACGTATCTCAATTGCAGTCGCGTCTCAAAGATGTGATCAAAGCGAACAAGAGCGACACTAAAGAGGAACTGATGATCTTTCCATTGCACCGCTCACGACTATATTCGGAATTTGTTAATGGAAAAAGTGTGGGTGGCGCAATCACTTATGTGCGCATCTTCATGGTTACCGCTATAATGGTCCTTGCACTTGCGTGCATCAATTTCATCAACCTGGCGACAGCCCGGTCGGAGAAGCGCGCCAAAGAAGTTGGGATTCGTAAAACCGTCGGTTCTGACAGGAAGCAGCTTGTTCTTCAATTTCTCAGTGAAACAGTATTGATGGCTCTTATGTCGTTCATGCTAGCGATCGCACTGGTCGAAGTATTATTGCCATTCTTTAATACCCTTGTGAATAAAGAACTCGATGTCGATTATATGGATCCGGTTGTCTGGGGGATGGCCGTAGTATTTATCCTCCTCACCGGGGTAGCATCCGGAAGCTACCCGGCATTTTTTCTTTCATCGTTCAAGCCAATTGCCGTATTAAAAGGAAAACTGGGTTCGGGGAAGCAGGGTGCATTGCCACGGAAGGTGATGGTAACCATGCAGTTCTTTTTCTCCATTGCTCTTTTGATCAGTACAGTAGTGATTTATAGCCAGATCAATTATATAAGGAGCCGCGAAATAGGGTATGACAAAAACAACCTTCTGACGGTGCCTACCACCGGTGACATTCAGGAAAAATACGAAATCATCAAAAATGCCCTATTGCAAAAATCCCTCGCGACGTCTGTTAGTGCTTCTTCCAGTCCCATAACCGCGCTCCAGAGCTGGAGCATGCCGCGGTGGCAGGGACAAAGAGAAGATCAGAAGGATTTTTACGCAATTATCAGCATTGGTCATGACTACACCGAGACCATTGATGTTGAAGTACTTCGCGGGAGAACTTTTGATAAGGCATTTAACGACAGCACCTCGATGATATTAAATCAGGCTGCCGTGAACCATATGGAACTAAAAGATCCTATTGGCGCGATAATCCGGTTGTCCGGTCGCGATTATACCGTTGTGGGCGTTCTGGATGATATCATTATGGCTTCTCCATACCATCCGGCGACTCCGACCCTCTTCCTGTTTAATCCGGAGCGGGCAGATAATGTCCTGATCCGCCTGCCGCAAAAAGCATCGCTGAGCCAGGTAATGAAGGATATTGAAGACGTGTTCAAGGAACACAATCCGGCGTTCCCGTTTTCTTTTGATTTCGTCGATGAAAGTTTCAGCAGCAAACTTGCTGTCGAGGAACTTACCGGAAAGCTCGCCAACTTATTTGCAATCCTTGCCATCGTTATTTCATGTCTTGGACTTTTTGGTTTATCGGCTTTCGCTGCGGAGCAACGCACAAAGGAGGTTGGAATCCGCAAGGTATTAGGCGCCACACTGACCGGTATTGTCTCTTTGTTTTCAAAAGATTTCAGCAAGCTTGTCGTAATTGCTTGCTTGCGGCACCGCTT
>CAZAHL010000198.1:0-13790 GCA_964484845.1 uncultured Chryseolinea sp.
TTATTCTGCTGAATGGTAATCAAGCCTTTTGCTTAATGATGTATTTCATCCTTAAAAATCTAAAGGAAAAAAATAATACCTACATCGCTAAGACGATTGTTACCTCTGAGTTGGTAGACACGATGGCGGCAAAGTTGGGAGTCGAGTGCTATAATACCCTTACCGGGTTTAAGTACATTGCGGAATTAATGGGTAAGCTCGAGGGTAAAAAGACTTTTGTGGCAGCCGGCGAAGAAAGCTATGGCTATATGGTTGGCGATTTCGTTCGCGACAAAGATGCTGTATCAGCCTGTGCTTTTTTTGCAGCCATGGCGGCCAGTGCAACCGATGAAGGTAAATCGATGTACGACTGGCTTATCGATATGTATTTAGAATTTGGCTATTACAAAGAAACATTGCTTAATATTACCAAAAAGGGACAGCAGGGCGAGCAAGAAATAAAATCGATGATGGAAAAATTCCGCAACAATCCTCCCGCTGAGATCATTGGCAGTCGTGTCGTGCGCCTGTTGGATTACAAAACATTGAAAGAAAAAAATTTAATAACGAATACAACCAGTCCCCTGGATTTCCCAACTTCTGATGTATTGCAATTTTACCTGGACGATGGAAGTAAAGTTTCGGTTCGTCCCTCTGGCACCGAACCGAAGATAAAATTTTATTTGAGTGTACAGGCACCGTTAAAGTCAAAAGCTGATTTTACATCGGTCACGGAAAAACTCGACCAGAAAATAAAAGGCCTTGAACAATATTTACTTTCAGTTTAATTGAACCCGCATGATCATCATCGTTGAAACATTAATAAAATTGTTCGACAGCGATTTACAACGCTTAGAAGAGGAAATAAATTTGTACCAGACGGAGGAGTCTGTCTGGAAAATAACTGGTGAAATAAAAAATCCAGCAGGTAACTTGTGTCTTCACCTCTGCGGAAACTTGCAACATTATATCGGTGCTGTATTAGGCCGCACTTCCTATGTTCGAAACAGGGATAATGAGTTCGCAGCAAAGGATTTAACTAAGTCAGAATTGATAAAGGAAATTCAAAAAGCAAAACAAGTTGTTCACGATACGCTTGAGAATATTAAACCGTCAATTTTGGAAGCCGAATATCCTGAGAAAGTGTACGAGTACTCTATGACAACGGCTTACTTCCTGATCCACCTTTCTTCTCATTTAAACTACCACCTGGGGCAGCTTAATTATCATCGCCGGCTCATACAGTAAAGGGATTTTGTTAAAATTCTTTCCGTGATTCCGGCAATCCTGACTAAATTTGCGCCTTGCCATGAAAAAAGTCGCTTTTTATACGCTGGGTTGTAAGCTCAATTATTCAGAAACCTCCACTATTTCCAGGATGTTTGAGCAAAAGGGCTACAAAAAAGTAGACTTTACGGACACGCCTGATATTTTTATAATTAACACGTGCTCCGTAACAGAAAATGCGGATAAGAAATGCCATAAAATTGTTCGCGAAGCTCGCAGCATTTCTCCGGATGCTTATGTTGCTATCATTGGTTGTTATGCTCAATTGAAGCCTGCAGAAATCGCTTCCATACCCGGTGTCGACGCAGTATTAGGCGCGGCTGAAAAATTCAGGTTAGTTGAATTGCTGGATGGCTTTGTTCGAAAACCTAATACCGAAGTTTTTGCTTCCGATATCGAAAGCGCAAATCGATTCAATACTTCTTTTTCACTACAGGACAGAACACGTACGTTTCTAAAAGTCCAGGATGGATGTGATTACTCCTGTTCCTTCTGTACTATTCCGTTAGCACGTGGTGCGAGCCGGAGCGATAGCATCTTGAATATTGTAAAAACCGTCCGCGAGATAGCGCAAACGGAAGCCAGGGAAATTGTTCTTACCGGGGTGAACACAGGGGATTTTGGAATTCAAAATGGAAAACGCGAAGAAAGATTCGTGGATTTGATAAAAGCGCTTGACGATGTGGAGGGGATTGACCGTTTTAGGATTTCATCCATCGAACCCAATCTTTTAACAGATGAAATTATCGAATTTGTAGCCAGCTCTAAAAAGTTTGTGCCTCATTTTCATATTCCGCTTCAATCGGGCTCCAATAAAATTTTAAAGCTCATGAAGCGGCGTTACCTACGCGAGCTATACCAGGATCGCGTGACTAAAATAAAATCATTTTTGCCTCTGGCTTGTATCGGTGCAGACGTAATTGTGGGTTTTCCGGGAGAGACTCACGATGATTTTTTAGAAACGTATCAATTCCTAAATGAACTGAATATTTCTTATCTGCATGTGTTCACTTATTCCGAACGTGAGAACACATTGGCCTCAACCTTCACCGATTCAGTGCCTCGTCATCAGCGAGCCGATCGCTCCAAAATGCTGCATATTCTTTCCGATAAGAAGAGAAGAAAATTTTATGAAGAAAATTTACACCGTGAAGCTACTGTACTTTTTGAAAACGATATTGAAGAGGGTATGATACATGGATTTACAGAAAACTACATCCGGGTTTCAGCCAAGTACGACCCCATGTTAGTGAATGAACTTAAAAGTTATAAACTGGTAAGTTTGAACGCTAAAGGATTGGTTGAATTGGAGGAGGTGGCAGAGGAAGTGTTTTTGCATTAGGGGATTGAAGGATTGTAAGATTGTAAGATTGTAAAATTGTAAAATTGAGGATGTAGGGCTTGCGGGGTTTGTTCGAATAAGCAATGCCTTTTTTGTTAACTATTTGATTATCAAGGACTACCTTCCATTCGAGAATATGCTCAAACAACGGGTGCTTTAGTTCGATTCAAGTCGATGCGAAAAAGTTAACTAGACCGTTCTTACTTACATGCTTGCTATTATGCCGAACAATGAAAAATGCACTAGGCGTATGGATTGTAATTTTGGCTTATTATTAAACCCTAAGACGATGATCACTGTAATCTGTATTGGAATTATCCGCGCACTTGTATCAATTTTCATTGAAAAATTTAACGTTCGTCCAATGCCGATTAAAGTTCAATCGGGTTACAGAAAGTAGATTTTAACACAATTGTTAAGAGAACTTCGTGATTAAGTGAAGCTCCCCATCTTCTTGACCTATTAACAATTAACCTTTAGCGAATAACCTAAAAGTTCATGTTATTTTTGAATCAATCCATCCTTCAGTTCGATCCGTCTGTCAGACATAGCTGAAAGGTGTTCGTTGTGAGTTACGATAATAAAAGTTTGACCTATTTCTTTTCGCAGTTGGAAAAACAAGGCATGTAAATCTTCCGCGTTTTTGGAATCCAGATTGCCGCTGGGTTCGTCAGCAAGTATCAAGTCAGGAGCGTTGATCATCGCGCGTGCTACTGCCGTTCGTTGTTGTTCGCCACCCGATAGTTCCGAGGGTTTATGATTGATCCGGTCTTTCATACCGAGCATTTCCAATAATTCGTTACCCCGTTTTTTTAGTTTCCGTTCATCGCGATTCCCAATCAAACCGGGTATCAGCACATTTTCCAGCGCAGTGAACTCAGGCAATAAATTATGAAACTGGAAAACAAAGCCAATTGATTTATTCCGGAATGCCGCGAGGCTTTTAGCCGATTGATTAAACACATCTTTATCGTGAATGAATACTTTCCCACGATCTGGAAGATCTAATGTGCCCAGAATATGAAGTAAGGTGCTCTTCCCGGCGCCCGAGGCACCAACGATCGCCACCACCTCCCCTTTTTTGATTTCGAGGTCAATTCCTTTTAATACGGACAATTTGCCGTAAGATTTCTCGATCTGAGAGGCCCGTAACATTTGTTAGAGTTTGTATGTTTCTTGAAATAAAGCCGTAAATAAACTAGTTTCGCCCCAAACTAAAAATTCATGAACATTCACGAATACCAAGGCAAAGAGATTCTTAAGAAATATGGTGTTGCTATTCAACGGGGCATTGTAGCCGATACACCCGATAGCGCTATACTGGCTGCAAAAGAACTTCAGGCAGAAACTGGGACAAAGTGGTTTGTTATTAAGTCTCAAATACATGCCGGCGGACGTGGTAAAGGAAAAATAAAAGAGACGGGTTCTCATGGTGTGGTGTTAGCAAAAGGCATTTCCGAAGTTCCGGAAAAAGTAAAAGCTATTTTAGGAGGAACATTAATAACCATTCAAACAGGTCCCGAAGGAAAAAAAGTAAATAAAGTATTGATCGCAGAGGATGTATACTATCCTGGAGAAGCACAGCCCAAAGAATATTATTTGAGCATTTTGCTCGATCGTTCAAAAGCATGTCCGGTGATCATGGCTTCCACAGAAGGCGGCATGAACATCGAAGAGGTGGCAGAAAATCATCCGGAGAAAATTATAAAAGAGTGGATCGACCCAGCGGTTGGATTGCAACCCTTTCAATCCCGTAAAATTGCTTTTGCTTTGGGGTGGGAAGGAAACGCTTTTAAAGAAGGGGTGAAATTTATAACCTCTTTGTATGCAGCGTACTTGGGCCTTGATGCATCCATGTTCGAGATTAATCCCTTGCTGAGGACATCAGACAATAAAATATTAGCAGTTGATGCTAAAGTAAATCTTGATGATAATGCGTTATACAGACATAAAGATCTGGCTGAGTTACGCGACCTGACAGAAGAAGATCCCTTAGAAGTTGAAGCGGGGAAAGCTGGTCTTAATTACGTGAAACTAGATGGCAACGTTGGATGTATGGTGAATGGTGCAGGGCTGGCAATGGCGACCATGGACATCATAAAGCTATCCGGTGGTGAACCTGCTAACTTCCTGGACGTAGGGGGTGGAGCAAATGCAGAAACCGTGGAAGCTGGCTTTAGAATAATTTTAAAAGATCCCAACGTAAAAGCGATTCTAATCAATATTTTTGGAGGCATTGTTCGTTGTGACCGTGTAGCCAATGGGGTTGTAGAAGCGTATAAAAAGATTGGTGATATTCATGTTCCGATAATTGTGCGCCTGCAAGGAACGAATGCGGAAGAAGGTGCCAAAATAATAAAGGAATCAGGCTTGAAAGTATTCCCTGCTATCGTGTTAAAAGATGCGGCGCAGAGAGTTAAAGAAGTTTTAAGGTAATCTCTTTTTATCAATCCCTTAAAATATATATATTCACAAAAACTATTGCCTTGTAAAACGGATGAAAAAGCTTGCAATATTTACTCTCCTTGGAATAATCACCATCCCTTTTACAGGTTTTTCCCAAAGCTTTTTCGCGATGCGAAGAGACCGTAATTTCTTGGTTAGCTTCGGAACTGGCACAGCTGTATATAAAGGGGAAATGGTAAATCCGGGGGACTTCGGTAGTCAAAGGCCCAATATAGCTTTTGGAGCGGAGTACTATTTAAATAGCCGTCTAAGCGCGCGTGCCGAGTTAACCTACTTCCAATTACGGGGCAGTGACAAGGATGCAGATGATGACCGATGGGAACGCAATCTGTCCTTTCAATCCGGTAATATTGAATTAAGCGTGTTGGGTGCGGTGAATCTTAGTCCCATGGGTGTACGGTTTTATCAGCGTTCTCAACTAAATTTCCATGTATTTGCAGGTGTTGGTGTGCTTTACTTTAATCCAAAGGCAAAAGATGAATTTGGAAACAAGCACGCTCTTCAACCATTGCAAACTGAGGGTAAAAAGTATAGCCGCATCCAACCTGTAATCCCATTCGGTGCCGGTGCCAGAATAAAATTGGATCCGTTTTTCAATATTTTAATTGAGGCTGGTTACAGGATTACATTTACGGATTATCTGGATGACGTTAGTATTCGTAGATATCCTGACCCACTCACATTAAAGAGTGACTTGTCAAGGGAGATGTCTGATAGAAGAGATGAGATTGGCACTCGACCTGACAGGCCGCAGGAAGTAGGCGTTAGGGGAAATCCAAAGCAGAACGATGGTTATTTTATTGCCAATATTACACTTCAATATTACCTGCCAAAGGTGGTTTTCCAGAATAGGAATAAACTTTACAACACGCAGCGCAAGGGATATTACAGAAAGCCTCGAAGAAGTTAAGAGCTTAGATTTACAATCCAGTCGGACCGATACCGATTACCACTTACCGATCACCGAATACCTTATTGTTACTCCATCAACAAGCTTTGAAATTTTTTAGTCTGACCTAAAGTTTGTGCGATGCCTTTTGATACTGAGAACAAAGGCTGAGAATCAATGTGGATAGGTATCCTTAGCTTCGCTTCAAACCTTTCACGCAGTCCTCTAAGCATAGCATTCCCTCCGGTTATATGAATTCCATTCTGGTAGATATCACCGGCCAATTCAGGAGGACAGGTTTCTAACGTTTGAACTACACAATGTTCGATGGATGTAATTGATTTTTCCAGGATATAAGCCACCTCGCTGTGGCCGATCATCCTTGTCGCTGGCAGACCTTCTACCAAATCCTTCCCTCGTGCGTTCATAGGCGCAGGTATTTCAATCAAATCATCCATCACAGCTCCTACCCGTATTTTAATTTGCTCCGCTGTTTTTAATCCAATAGCCATGTTATAATTTCTGCGAAAATGATCTTGAATAGCTTCGTCAAAACTATCACCCGCTATTTTAAGCGATTGAAATGCAGCGATTCCGGAGAGAGAAATCACTACAATCTCTGTAATGCCTCCTCCGATATCGATTAACATTTTTCCATCTGGCTCCCGTATGTTAAGGCCGATTCCCAGCGCAGCAGCAATCGGTTCGTAAACCATATAGGTACGCCTGGCACTAAATTGACCGAGGGCATCTCTAAGCGCCCTTCTTTCAACTTCCGTAGTATAAAAAGGGATTCCCGCTATAATACAATCATAGCCGCTCATAAAAGATTGTGAGCCATATGCCTGATCGATCATTTCATGGATCATTTTGCTTGCTGAATCATAATCAGCGATAACGCCGCCTCTTAACGGCTTAATAAGTTTAAGTTCTTCATGATTTTTTTCAAACATATTGAATGCCTTATCTCCTACACAATTTATTTTTTGGCTCTCAGCATCGAACACGATGTATGATGGCTGGGAATAAAGAACACTATCGCGATTACTCACCACCGTATTATTGTTACCTAAATCCAACGCAACATTCCTGTTCTTAAAAAAGTTAAAATTCATGCTGTCTCAATTATGCTGTTTCCAGGATGTAAAAAGATATTTTGATTTTAGACAAAAGTCGTAACTTCCATGGTATAATCAATCTTTAAATTAATATGTCTGACCGTTCACAAAAATCGCGAAGAAGTTTTATTAAAAAGGCTATTGGAAGTGCAATTATTACCGGTGTACCTTCCAGCATCATTGCTCTTCCCGACGACTATGTTGAAACGCTCTCATCTCCTAAACATTTCATGGTCAATGATCAGGTAAATGTAGCCGTAATTGGCATGGGTATTATGGGATTCAGCAATGCTAAGACATCCAGTCAGGTACCGGGTGTAAAACTTGTGGCTGCTTGTGATCTCTATACTGGCAGACTGGATCATGCGCGCGAAGTTTATGGAAAAGATTTATCGGTCACAAAAGATTACAGGGAAATACTGGACCGAAAAGATATCGATGCTGTGATTATTGCCACCTCCGATCATTGGCATGATCGCATTTCAATAGAAGCTCTCAATAAGGGCAAACATGTGTATTGCGAAAAGCCTATGGTTCATAAGTTGGAAGAGGGGGCAGAAGTAATTGCCACGCAAAAGAAAACGGGCAAAGTAATGCAGATCGGAAGTCAGCGTGTGAGTTCGATCGTTACTGAAAAGACAAGAGAAATATATGAGTCAGGGGTTATTGGCCAATTGGTATTGGTGGAAACATGGAATGATCGTCAGGGAGGAAATGGTGCCTGGCAATATTCCATCCCGACCGATGCCAACGCAGGGACTGTTGATTGGGATAGATTTATTGGTGATGCTCCGAAAGTTGCCTATGATCCGGTCCGCTTTTTCCGCTGGAGAAATTATCAGGATTATGGAACCGGAATAGCTGGAGATTTATTTGTTCACTTGTTTTCCGGCTTACATGCTGTCACTGGTTCAAAAGGCCCAAATCGAATTTACGCCACGGGAGGTTTACGTTTCTGGAAAGATGGAAGAGATGTTCCCGATATTATTACGGGGTTATACGACTACCCTGCTACAGACAAGCATCCAGCCTTCACGTTGCAGATGCGGGTCAACTTTGTTGATGGCGGCGGCGGTGGTGAGAGATTACGTCTGGTAGGTACCGATGGCGTGATCACCATGGGTTGGGGTGAGGTAAAAGTTACATTGAAGAAAACATCGAAAGCACCGGGGTACGGGGGCTGGGATTCTTTCAGCACATTTACGGTTGCTCAACAAAAGGACTATGAAAAATGGTACAAGGCGCAGTATCCCAACGTTATTAAAGAAGAAGCTAAATCAGGCCCGGAATTCCAGGCCCCAAAAGATTATAGCGCCAACCTGGATCATCATATAAACTTTTACAAAGGCATTCGTGAGAAAAGCGTTATTAAAGAAGATGCTTTATTTGGTATGCGGGCAGCAGGACCGGCACTAGCCAGTAACAAGAGCGTTTTCGAAAAAAAGATTATTATGTGGGATCCTGAGACTGCCGCAGAACTAAAAAGCTGACAGCAGTCAGCTTACAGCTAAGACATTAGTTTATCTTATCTCCTGCGCTTTTTTAAGAAGGAGCTGAGGAAAGCTTTCAGCAGAAAAGCCAATAGCTGTAAGCTGTAAGCTGTAAACTGTAAGCTGACAGCTGTCAGATCTTCCCCGCTCACTTTATAACAACATGCCTAAAAGATTGCTTGATTCTATTCGAATTGCATTAAGCCTGGAGAAACAGCGCGACTATAGAAATATAGTAATCGTGCAGGTTGTCATCATCGTGTTTGGTCTAACCCTAACGGAATTTTTGTCGGGAGGATCACGTACGGCTATGGCAAAACCGATCATCACTATTTTTTCCGTTTTTGGGGTTACGTATGCATTTTTGCTATGGGATCTTCTAAAGAATTTTACGCAAAGTAAATTTCTGATTCGTCTCTACTTCCTGATACTACTTGGCATTACAGTAATGGGTGCGTTGGTTGAATTCCCTTACTACACGATCCTTGAAGTTCCGAACAGGCAATTATATTTACTGACCATCCATGGGTTGCTATTTCCCATTGAGATCACGGTGATAAGTTTTGCTATTCGCGATCTGTTTTCAGGCGAGTTTCTTAGCCCAGACAAGCTTTGGGGGGCGGCGTGTGTTTTTCTGATGACTGGAATCTCCTTTGGCAGCTTGTATGACCTGATTTGTATCATCAGACCCGGAAGCTTGGGAAAAGATATCGAGTCCGGCTTACCAAATTATGCCGAATGTGTGACCTATAGTTTGAGCATTTTGGGAGGTGCCGATGGAGGTTATCCGAACGTGAGCAGACTAATTCGAAACATCAGTGTTCTGGAAGCGGTATGGAGTAATTTATTCGTAGTTTTGATAATCGGTAAATTGATGGGGTTGCCTCGTCCACCAAAAGCAGCCGACCTGACAGAAGAATAAATCAAACTATCTTATAATCCATAAACTTATATGAACAACAGAAAATTCCTGCCTTTTATTATCGTGGGTGTAATTGCCCTTTTTATCATTATGGCCATATCGTCTAGTATCTTTTTTACAATTGGTCCTTCTGAAAGGGCCATTATATTTTATAAGTTCGGTATAGGCCTTGATAAAGACAACGTTATTGCTCAAGGCTTTCATGTGAAAGCTCCCTGGAATGAGGTCTACATCTACAGTGTACACGAGACTTCGTCAGACGAAAACATGGATGTGCTTGACAAAAGCGGCCTCTCTATTCACGTAGATATTACGGCGCGTTACAATCCTATGCCCGATAAAATCGGTTATATCCACGAGAAATTCACGAAGGATTATGTTAGGGTACTCGTTATTCCTGAAGTACGATCTACGGTCCGCCAGGTAATGGGCCGATACACAGCAGAAGAAATTTATTCCACAAAAAGAGCGGAAGTTGAAACGGCCATACGCACCGAAACAGAAAAAATCCTTCAGAAGAATTTTGTTAACTCCCCGGCGGTGCTGATACGATCCATTTTGTTACCGGAACAAATAAAAGGCGCTATTGAAAATAAACTTCAGCAGGAACAAGAAGCGCTCGCCTATCAATTCAGGTTGGATAAAGAAAAAAGTGAAGCCGAAAGAAAACGTATTGCAGCCGAAGGCGAGTCCCGTGCAAACAACATCATTAACAATAGCTTAACGAATAACTTGCTGAAAATGAGAGGCATTGAGGCTACTTTAGAGCTGTCAAAATCCCCTAACTCTAAAGTGATCGTAATTGGGTCAGGAGCGGATGGTATGCCGCTGATCCTGGGCAATAATTAAAAATTGTTTTTTCATCGTATTTTTCGCGGACAACGATCTAGCCTGTATATTTAAAACCAGTGTTAAACTCTCAAACATGTCAAAAACTTCAAAAACGGCTGAACTAATTATCGACGGAAAATCCTATACCCTACCCTTGATTGAGGGAACTGAAAAGGAGGTGGGTATTGATATCAGTGAGCTTCTGGAAAAAACAGGCGCCATAACGCTTGACTTAGGATATAAAAATACCGGTGCCACCAAAAGCGGAATCACCTTTCTGGATGGTGATAAAGGAATACTTCGTTATCGCGGTTATTCCATTGAAGATTTGGCGGAAAAATCAAATTTTTTGGAAGTAGCTCACTTGTTGATTTTTGGCGAATTGCCAAATAAAAAACAATTCGACCAGTTTAGCCACGATATTAAAACACATACACTTGTTCACGAGGACATTAAAAAAATTCTTGACGGCTTCCCATCAACGGCTCATCCTATGGGCGTCCTGGCCTCTTTATTTTGTTCTCAAACAGCCTTTTACCCGGAATCATTAGATCCCAATCGCTCTGCGGACAGTGTTTATGTAAGCATTGTGCGTTCAATGGCTAAAATGCCCACGTTCGCTGCCTGGGCTTATAAAAATGCCATGGGGCATCCTGTTAACTACCCTGACAACCGGCTCGATTACTGCGCGCGGTTTATGAAAATGGTTTTTGCGCTTCCCGCCGAGGAATATGAGGTAGATCCTGTGATCGTAGACGCATTAGACAAACTGCTTATTTTACATGCAGACCATGAGCAAAATTGCTCGACTTCTACTGTACGGATTGTTGGATCATCCAAGGCCAGCCTGTATTCGTCCATTTCCGCAGGTATCAATGCACTGTGGGGACCGCTTCATGGAGGCGCGAACCAAGAGGTTATTGTCATGCTTGAAAGCATTAGAAAAGATGGCGGCGATACCGAGAAGTGGATCAACAAAGCGAAAGACAAGAACAGCGGATTTCGGCTCATGGGATTTGGACACCGGGTTTATAAGAATTTTGATCCTCGTGCTAAAATAATAAAAAAAGCAGCCGACGATGTGCTTAAAAAACTGGGCGTTAACGATCCCGTCTTAGAGATAGCCTTAAAGCTTGAAGAGGCCGCGTTAAAGGACCCTTACTTCATAGAAAGAAAGCTTTACCCGAACGTGGATTTCTATTCTGGAATTATTTATCGTGCCCTGGGCATACCGGTAGAAATGTTCACCGTCATGTTTGCCATGGGCAGGCTACCCGGATGGATCGCACAATGGAAAGAAATGCGGGAAAATAAAGAACCAATCGGCAGACCAAGGCAGATTTATACAGGGGCTACGTTGCGTCCTTACGTTGAGATGGGGAGCAGGTGAGATAGTTTGAGGTTTGAGGTTTAAGGTTAATCGAGAGCCTGCGCAAAAATTAAATTAACCGCAGAGGCGCAAAGACGCAGAGAAAATGCAAAAGGCATGTATTTAACTTTGCGTCTTTGCGCCTTCGCGGTGAAAAATAAACTGAGCCGCGTTATATTTTACTATTAACTATTAACGGATAACTATCAACCAATGACGCCACAACAATTTGAAAGCGCTGCTGCACGTTCAAAAGAATTCACCAGGCGGCCAGACAATGAAGAATTACTTCAGTTGTATGCGCTATACAAGCAAGCAACAGAAGGAAATGTAAGCGGCGAACGTCCTGGCGGATTTGATTTTAAGGCGATTGCCAAGCATGACGCATGGGAGGAGTTAAAAGATAAGTCGAAGGAACAGGCAATGCAAGAATACATTGCGCTGGTTGATGATCTCGAACAACGTTACAAATGATTAAGTGAATCTTTTTTATCAGCCGCTTCTCCTGGAAGGCATACACTATCTTGACTCCGATGAATCAAGGCATGTTGTTAAAGTGCTCCGTAAAAAGAAAGGGGATAATTTAACGATTACCGATGGGAAAGGTTCTTTTTACAAAGCCACCATTGCAAATCCGGATTCGCATCAATGCAGCTTTAACGTTGTAGAACAAAAAGCTGAACCTTCCGGAAACTATCATATTCATATCGGCATCTCCCCTACTAAAAATGCCGATCGTATCGAATGGTTTGTTGAAAAGGTAGTAGAACTCGGCGTCGGTGAAATTACACTCATTCAATGCGACCATACAGAGCGTCAGCATCTGAAAGTTGAACGTCTTGAAAAAATGGCGATCAGTGCGATGAAGCAATCGCTGAAAAGTTGGCTGCCAGTAATTCATCCGTTGGTTAACTTTCGCAACGTGATACTATCTTCCAACAGCGCAGAAAAATACATAGCGCATGTTGATCACGAGAACCCGAACTACCTTAAAAATCTGGCGAAGCCCGGATCATCTTATCTTGTTCTCATCGGACCCGAAGGAGATTTCTCGGAAGAGGAATTAAGTTTAGCTGACGCACGTGGTTTCAAAAAGGTAAGCCTCGGACCTTCGCGACTGCGAACAGAAACCGCCGGGTTAGCGGCCTGTCATATTTTGAATTTGGCAAACACGCCCTGATCCTTTACATTGTGGCCATAACTCAACGGCATGGTCTTAAATTATATCTGGGTTTCATTTTTTCTGATTGCCTTTGTCGTAGCTCTTGTCAAGCTCATTGTCTTTAATGATATGACGGTTTTTCCAAAGATGCTGCAATCGACGTTTGATATGGCAAAGACCGGCTTTGAAATTTCAATCGGATTAGCAGGAGTAATGTCCTTGTGGTTAGGACTGATGAAGATCGGCGAGAAAGGTGGAATGATTCCAATTTTATCCAAACTCGTAGGACCTTTTTTCTCCCGTCTCTTTCCTGAAATTCCAAAAAATCATCCAGCCACCGGTTCCATTATCATGAACTTCAGCGCTAACATCCTTGGATTGGATAACGCCGCTACTCCTCTCGGGTTGAAAGCGATGACTGAGTTACAGGAAATTAATCCGAATAAAGATACGGCGTCCAATGCGCAGATCATGTTTCTGGTTCTGAATGCATCGGGACTCACCGTCATTCCCATTTCAATTATGGCCGACAGGGCTATGCTAGGGTCTGTTAATCCAACCAGTATTTTTATTCCCACGCTGATTGCC
The DNA here is from genome assembly GCA_964484845.1 of uncultured Chryseolinea sp. Lineage (GTDB taxonomy): Bacteria > Bacteroidota > Bacteroidia > Cytophagales > Cyclobacteriaceae > Chryseolinea. The sequence goes on from CAZAHL010000198.1 coordinate 13,444, forward strand.
ACTTTCTGTTCCACCTTTGTGGGATTGCTTTATGTCTGCATCCGCCAAAAGATCAATCTGTTCGATCCGGTTATTCTTGCGTATATCGTGGGAATGCTTTTGTTTATCCTGGCCATTGTATTTTATTTTTCCGGGTTGACACCAGAAAAAATTCAACTGCAATCCTCGCTTTTAACAGGCGTTATTATTTTTTCTATTATAGTTTCCTTCATTGTATTGGGATTGAAGAGAAAAATTCCAGTGTTTGAAACCTTTATCGAAGGAGCTAAAGAAGGATTTGCGACTTCCATTAAAATCATTCCTTTTCTTGTTGGAATTCTAGTCGGCATCGGCGTCTTCAGAGCATC
>CAZAHL010000199.1:0-13784 GCA_964484845.1 uncultured Chryseolinea sp.
CGAACCAAGCAAGGAATCTCCGACGAAATTAAAGTGGGCTAAAGCGCTGCCTGACATAATTATGCTCGATTTCACTTCACAGCCCGGACCCACTACGGTATTTTCACCAATAAAGATTCCGCCTCGCATGTAAGCATGAGCAGCAATAAAACAGCCCGCTGAAATAATGGTCGGGCCCTTTATAATAACATGGTCTTCAAGTTTGGCCTCTTTATGAATCGCTATGTCATTTTTAATTTTATAATCTGAGCTTAAGGTTTTTATTTTTTGAAGCACGATACTTTGGACTGAAGAGACAATATCCCACGGATTTTGATTCTCGAGTTCGGGAAAAAGGGTTAGGAAATTTTTTAGATATACGGAATATTCGACGGAATTATTTTTCATAAAGTTCCAAGGGTAAATTGTCAGGGTCAGCAAAAAAAGTAAAACGCCTTCCGGTATATTCATCTATTCGGACAGGTTCCGTATTTACACCATTTTCATTTAACCACGATATAGCCGAACTAATATCTGAAACCTCAAACGCAAGGTGCCGCAGTCCACAAGCTTCAGGCCGGGAAGTTCGTAACGGGGGATTCGGGAATGAGAATAACTCTATACAATAGTGATCGCCTAAGTTCAAATCCAATTTATACGATTCCCTTTCTGCCCGATAATATTCTGCGTGAATGCTGAAACCAAGGATCTTCGTATAGAATTTTTTGGACACCTCATAATCAGCGCAAATAATAGCGATGTGATGAACAGCCTTTAGTTTAATCATTTTCGAAATTATGTATTTTCGTTGAATACTTTTAACATGGATACATTCTGGATTATACTTGGAATATTCGTTATGCTCGTGGGCATTCTCGGATGCATTCTACCGTTATTGCCTGGACCACCCTTATGCTTCCTTGCTCTTCTTATACAGCAACTTAGATCTGACGCTCCTTTTAATTCTAAGTTTCTTTGGATTTGGGGTGGGATTGCGGTCATCATTACCGCATTGGACTATATAATCCCCCTGTTTGGAACCAAAACGTTTGGGGGAACCAAATACGGTATTTGGGGATGTACAATAGGGCTGATTGCCGGGTTCTGGATGGGTCCCTTTGGGATCATTATAGGCCCTTTTGTGGGAGCTTTTATAGGAGAAGTCATTTACAGTAATAATACCAATCAGGCTTTGAAAGCGGCGTGGGGATCCTTCCTTGGATTTTTGTTTGGTACGTTGCTAAAATTAGTAACGTGTTTAGTGATGGCCTGGTATCTAATTGAAACGATGTTTTAACGTCTTCTCTAAAAAGTAGCTAAATGCTAAGCGCGTCCATAAAGCTTAAGCACACTTTCGCGCAACGGTTTACCTTTATCTGAGCATAAAAACGCCATGGATTCAGCAATGTCTTCCGGTTTAACCCAAGCTGTAATATCTTTGTCGGGCATAGCCTTTCGGTTGATTTCGGTATCGATGGTGCTGGGTACAATTACGGAAGCTGTAACATTTTTAGAAGACCCTTCGGCATTTAAGATGTCGGCAAGTTTAAAAAGTAGAGACTTGGCCAACGTGTAGGCCAGTGTACCCTTTCCTTGCGCAGGTTTTAATGCCTGACGCGCGCCAACAAATATAAGGCGGCCTCCATTCTCCTGGTTCAGCATTTGTTGAAATACGGGCCTGGCTACAAAATAAGCCGTATCGAAATTGAGTGAGAACATTTTTTTTAACAGCTTGGAATCGGTTACGCGGAGGTCACCCGCTGCAAATCCACCAACTAAGAGCAGGGCAGCGTCAATAGTTGAATGCTCTTTAATGATTTGGCTAACAAGATTGTCGGAGGATTTTTCATCCGTAAGATCAGCTTCATAAATTGTTAAATCACCATCAACGTCGAACCCCAACGATTTACCTGGAGACACAGTTGCCAACACTTTATACCCTTCACTTATGAACCTCGCAACAGTAGCTTTTCCTAAATTACCAGAAGCCCCAGTAATGAGTACGTTCTTTTTCATGTGCATATATTTTTAAAGCTTCGAGCTACTAGCTGCTCGCTGTGTGGGAGTGAGGTTCAGGTGTGAAAGTGAATATTCATCCTCGTTCGGGTGTTCTGCTAATGGGCTGAACATGGAGATTTCATAATGATGTATTATGCTATAATAGTAAATGGCTGACGGTAACAGAAAAAATTTCGTAGCACGCGACATCGACAACCTTAATGTACAATTACAATAACCCCCATAACTCTAACTGTTAACAATAGGCTAACAGTTTAGCATCTCGAAACTCGAGACTCGAAACTTTTTTACTGTATCACAATCGTCACCTTATTAATGCGTTTTGCTTCGAGCTTCCCAGTCTGCTCTCCACCACCCGAATTGTCCTTGTCATCTTTGCGGACAATGACAAAATAAGATATTGCGTTAAGCTCTTTCAATTTCAAAATACCCTTTGCATCCGTTGTGCCTTCCGCAACCGCATTCTTCTCCGCATTATAATCGTCCTTGTTTTCAAAAAGCTGGACTGTAGCACCCTCCACGGTATTCCCAACTTCATCGCGCACAGTTAAATGCAGCGTAGTTTTAATAAGTTGAAAGCCGGAAGCCAGGATCAGGAAAGTCAGCGCTAAAAGTAGGCGAGTAGAATGGTTCATGGATTGAAAGATTTGAAGATTAGAAAATTGAAAAAAGAATTGAAAGATTAGAGAATTGAAAGATTGTAAAATTGTAAAATTGAAAGATTACGAAAGTTCAATTTTTCAATCTTCCAATCTTCCAATCTCCCTCACCTCAACAACACCACCCCACCGCGCTTCTCTTGAATACCTTCTGGGCGGTATTGTCTCCTGTATCGTACGACGTATGAATAGGTTCCAGCAGGAGCGATCTGTCCTAAATTATTTTTATATCCACCGTTCCATTTAAAATCCCGATCAGGCGATTCGAAGATCATTTCGCCCCATCGGTTAAAAATAAATACCTGGAAGTCGTCATCATCGATAAAAAAGGTGAAAAGTTTAAATGATTGGTTTACCAAATCACCACCCGTGCCCTGTACGGTACTTGTGGGGCGGAAGGCATTCGGACCTACTATAACAGGATCACACTCTACAATGACATCTGTTTTATCGGAGCTAAGGCATCCAAAAGTGTTCACAAGTTCTACTGTATATCGTCCAGGTTCACCGGCATCAAAAGTAGGATTAAAGTCATTTAGCGATACACCGTCTTTTGCCCAGTCATAACTAACGAAATCCCCAGGACTGAGTCGTACGAATCTTGTACTGGGATCCGGATTTGCTGGATCAGGGCAGATATAGGCTTGGTCTCTTAACAGACCGGGTGTAAGGGGTGCCAATTCAATTTGAATGTTAGCTGTCGCCGTGCAAGTAGCAGCCGTAGCGGTCACAGTGTATCGTCCGGATCGATCCTCTTGTAATGTAGCACTCGTCTCTCCTGAGATCGGAGAACTATCACGAGCCCATTGGAAGGTGGCGGAACGATTCGGGGTAGCTGTAAGCGTAAAGGGGGAGCCTTCACAAGGTGTTGTGGTTGCCAGGGTAACATTCAATTCACCATCCACCTGCACGTTTGCAGGCAGAGAAGGCTTAATGCAACCATTAAGGGTACTTACAACCCGGACAAAATATGAAGCGTTGTCATCCGCCGCCGTGACAGTAATTTGTCTTCCGCCAGGTATGCCAACACCATTTCTAAACCACCGGTAGGTAAATGACCCTGCCGGCGTAGCGGTGAGCGTTACCTGATCCTGGCAAGCGTCGCTTTGTGTAAAGGCGGGCGTATAATTATCTATCGTTACGTTTGTTGTCCCGCTTCCCGGGCAGGTCCCAACAGCCCCACCGTTAGCCGTTACTCTAAGGAGCCATGACCCAGGGTTAATTGCAACCCTTCCTGTTGTCGCTGTAGGATCAACAAGGCTTCCTGTAGGTGACTGAGACCAGTCAAAGGATGTTGCACCTGGAGCTTCTGCGGTTATAAATCCATCGCAAATTTCTGTTGTATTAAAACTGACGACAAGGGGAGGGTCTTGCGCAAAAGGTGCTGCCGGCGTAGAGAAGACGCACCCTCCCGTAGCCGTTAACTCAACAATATAAGTTCCGCTGGGGACACCGGGGGTGTCGAAAGGTCCACTAGGCGCTGTTCCACTAGCAACTTGTTGAGCCGTAGTTGCGTCAATTACGCGATAATTAATAGGGAAGATCGCACCTGCGCTGGGTGTAATTCTCAGTATTAAGGGGTCACATGAGTTCACCTTTGCAACGGTGGCTGTAAACGCTGGGTCATTTATAACTTCTGTGTCTATCGACGCACATCCGGAAACCTGATCCGCTACAGTAATTCCATAGGTTCCAGCAGCAAGCCCTGTAAAGGTTGGAAGAGAGCCAATCGTTTGATTATTACCCGAAGGCACCGAAGTCGGCCCCGTAATGAAATAGGAGAAAAGATAATCAGGCGGACCTATTGGGCCAGTAATTGTCACGTCTAGACTTCCATTATTAGCAAGACAAGCAAGCGTATTAGCAGGTATGGAAGTAAAAGTAGGAGCAGGATTTATCGTATAAATTACCGAGTCCTTTGCTACACAAAGACCATCATTGACTGTAACTTCATATTCGAACACACCTGGGGCTGAAGTATCAACACTTTGCGTCTGTGAAGTTCCTGAAGGTACAGGCGACCCATTATTTGTTGCTATTGTCCATGCATAAGTATTTCCTATGGCTGGATTTTGCGCGTCCAAACGAGCAATGGGTGTATTTTCGCAGATAGTTATATTAGGTCCCAGATTTAAAATAGGTCGATTATCACTGGCATCAAATTCAGCGTCTGTAGTACAACCCGCTGCATTGGTAATGGACACCCTATAAATTCCTGCCCTGTTAATCATAATCGTTTCAGTTGTATCGCCATTTGACCATAAATAGGAAAACTCTGGATGATTATAAGCAGCATTCAGTTCTGTAGGCCCTGGTGATGCACAAAGATCTACTCCCAGAGGAGTTGGAGTGGGCGGTACACCATTGATAGTGACCTGTTGAGCTGGTAGGGGGTAACTTTCACAGTTGTTGTGAACTGTTACCTGTACCGTATATGTTCCGGGAGTGGCGTACAAATGCGCTAGCTGAGGCCCACCATCTAATGTGATATGCCCATCTCCAAAGGTCCAGTCAAATTTATCAATTGAAGAGTCTTTGCCTGAAGCAGAGAACATCGTCGAATCTCCAATACACACGCCCGTAAAAGTTAATCCGGGACTTTGTATCGGATCAATAATCGTTTGAATAAAGTTAGGTAACCCGAGGGTGCTGCTTGTTCCGGCAAGAAATGGTGGCTGCCCTGCATTGGGAGTATAGCTTGAAACATCATCGAAATCCTCGTCTGGCTGGATAATTCCTAAAGATGTTGCACCATCTACCGCCACATAAACTTGCCCATCAGGACCGATTTGAATGGCGCCAATTTTTCCGGTTACATCTATTGGTGGATCTTTTCGTTGAGGAACATCTAACGTATCAAATGCAAATTCTACAATCTGCGATGCACCAGGACCATTTACATCTTGTAATGAAGTGTAAAGTTTATTTCCTCCTGGCGAGAATTCAATTCCATAGACCTGACCATTTGGGTTATTTAAGTCAGCAGTTCTGAAATTTGTAACAGCACCTGTAGAATCTGCAAAGTCAAATACCTCGACCACATTCGAAACGCCCGGAGTGGACAATGCAACGGCTAACTTATCGCCAGAGCCAAGCTTCATATAACCCTGCCCGTTCTGTGAAGATGTGAAAGAATGTTCAGAGCCAATAGCGGAGATCACTGGATTTCCAATCCCATTGGAAGTTATTTCATAAGCTCTAAAAGAGTTGTTTCCATATTCATGCGCTATCAGCCAGTTTGCATTTCCCGTAAGTCGTTCTGTACTCTTCGCAAAGAGCAATACGTTTTTTTCCACAACTGCATTCGCAACGTCTTCCTTTAGGTCGAAAAGAGAATACCTAACTTCATAAGTACCCGTACCGTATACAGCTTGCGTTGTAAAAATATAGTATAGCGTTTCATCGCCGGGCACAGGCATAATGATAGATGATTGTGTGGAATTTTTATCTCCACCTATTCCAGTGGCAACTACAGCATTGTCCCGGTTCCATACGGTTTCTCCGTCGGTAAAAAGTACTACTTGCCCATTACGATCGCTTATGGTTGCTGTACCTGCAGGGGCGTTCATGACGCCATTGGTAATGGCAGCTACTGCATTTTCGGGTAGAGGATTAAAATCTAACCCTGCCTGGTTTCCAAAGTACCAAATGTTTGCCCGTTGGTCTTCTACTAAATATTCCTTAATGTTTACACCTGCATACGTTTCACATCCTGTATTTAAATCCTTTGCCACCAAATAATAATAACCTGCTGAATCAGGTGAAAGGGTAGTTGTTTTCTGACCCACTAATTCACCTGAGGGGCCAAACCATTGAAGGTCTGGATTGGTGCCCCCATTGACTTGTGCCGTTACTGTAAAGCATGGCGCAGTAGAACCGGTAGCTTTACATCCTACAACTGTTTTATCTTTTGGAAAAGGGAAATTGGCACTACACCCCGTCGTATCCTGAACTAAAGTGATCTGCGTATCAAAATCTGTAATGTTGATAGTTTGTGTTGTCGTATCTGTTTGGCCATTTAAATAAGCAATAACGGATACATCAAAAGGCCCTCCTTCTTCATAGGTATGAACCGGGCTCCAATCGCTTGAACCAGAATTGTCCCCAAAATTCCACCGCAAACTATCAGCTGCCGGAGTAACGGTTGGGAAAAACGATGTAGGCGCATTTGCGCATAGGCCTTGGGGTATAAATGATACATTCAGGTCCACCGTATCTCGCGGGGCAAATGAAGGAAATTGTCTGCCGTCGAAATTCTCCACTGGAGGACCTGGAAACGCCTGAGCAGAATACTGTACCAGATTTGAAACAGAATCTGTATCACTGATTCGTCCTAAAAAATACGAACCGGGTCCGTCCTGATAAAGGTGATAGATCGTGCTGTCGGGTCCCATCTGCAATCCATAACTTAGCAGATTAGGCGATATTGGTTGAGGAAGTATTGATGTTAAAGTAGATGAAGGATTATTTAAATCATACTGAAGTACATCTCCTGGAATACCAGTTTCACCATTTTGGGAGATGTAAAGGTATTGTCCATTGTGGCTCCACTCCGTATCGTATATTGCTTGGCTAGTTGTGCTTGCAACTCCTGAATTTAAAACGCGTTGCTGAAATGTTAAGGCACCCGTTGCAGGATCAAAATCTAAAATTTCCACATCACGGGTAGCTTCTTGAGGCGATACGGCGATTTTTCCGGAAGCCGGATGATAGGAGAAATTGGCTGCGACTTCAATTAATCCCAACCCTGAAAACGTGGTGGTTGTAGTAGGACCAGTGGGTGTGAAAAGTGTAACAACGTAATTGGGTGATCCATTTTCGTGCGTAATCAACCAGAAATCATCACCATTCGAATGTCCAATGGTTATCATTGCCTCGGATGTTCCAGGTAAACCAGGAACTAATGTATTCGGCGGAACGGTGACAATTGCATTGCCCATTGGGGGTGCTGAAGGAGCACCAACATTTCCAGGAATTGACATATCGACAATCCTGTATGATATAGACCCGCTCGTAGTAAAATTTGAAGTGTTTGAAAAAACGTAGTACTGATTGTCCTGCCCCGGCACTTTTGCAATAGCAACAGGTTGGTTACCCGATGCATTGGCTCCTAATCCAGTGCCGTCGGGCATGGCCACATGGCTGATATCATAAATGGTAAGTCCATCCGTATAAAAAAGAAGGTTCCCATTTATCGGATCATTGGCTACAGCGCTTCCTCCAATGCCAAAGGGAGTTGCCTTATCTCCTACAAGAGTTGGTGAATTATCGGAACGGCTGAAGCGAATTCCGGAAGCACTGTTTCCAAAATACCAGTTGTAGCCCGAAAAACTTTGGGCAATCGAAATGGAGGGAAGAGCAATAAGAAAGAGAAGAAATGAGTGTAATAATTTAGCATTCAGCATCTTCATACTCAGAACACGGGTCAACATACTGTCAAAAATTATTAGGGGATCAAATCTAAAACGCTCAAGTTAGCCTAAAGTATACATTTTGAATAAAATTTCCGTTATGAATCCGTTAATCGTTAATCGTTATTCGTTAATCGTGAAAGCCTCGCGCGACTTAACGAGAAAAAATATTCAATTTCCGGTTAACCAATGTTGTGAGCAGATAACCGATAACTATTAACGGATAACTATTAACCAATTACGGATTACGCCTATATTTGCTTTATTGCGCAATTAAATTACGATGTTAATGTACAGGATACTCCTGCTCTTTTGTGTGTTGATGCTGGCGCTGGATAGTGCGGTAACTGCTCAAGACCCTCAATTTTCTCAATTTTACGCTGCACCGTTATATTTAAATCCGGCGTTGGCCGGCTCGACAGGGCAAGCGCGTGCGGGAATAAATTATCGAAACCAATGGCCTGCAATTGATGCCAACTTTACAACGATGTCGGCATATTTTGACTATTTTATTGAGGACTATAATAGCTCAGTCGGTGTAATTTTAACGCGGGATACCGAAGGCCTCGCAGGCTTACAATCGCTTAGTATAGGACTGCAATATGCTTATGAAATTCAAATCAATAAAAATCTCGGGTTTCGACCTGGCGTACAAGTAGCCCTGTTTAACCGCGATGTGAATTTTGATAAGCTCACGTTCGGTGATCAGTTTGACCCGGCTACAGGCGATTTTTTAGATCAACCCACCGCCGAAACGTTCAGAACAAACTTTAGCAAAACGTTTGTTGACCTGTCTTTTGGAGGTGTCTTTTTTACGCGGACAGCCTGGTTGGGTGTTTCTGCCTGGCACCTTACACAGCCCAATCAAAGCATTATCGATGAAAGCAGTCCCTTGCCTCGCAAACTTTCAGTTCACGGCGGATTTAAATTCTACCTGCGGCCCGGAACAGTCCGAATGGGTAGCTATTCGAAAAAAGGAGAACGCAGTATAGCCCCCGCCTTTCAATATCGACATCAGGGAAAATTTGATCAGATGGACATCGGACTTTATTTTACGTCCGAACCGCTTGTTTTAGGTACGTGGTATCGGGGCGTTCCCTTTAAAAACGTAGGGGAATTTGTGAACAATGAATCCATCGTTTTACTTCTGGGGTTTGTTCAGCTTGGCTCCAAGGATGCTATCAATATTGGCTATAGCTTTGATTACACCATTTCAAAATTGGGAACAGGTGCCGGCGGCGCGCATGAATTCAGTCTGGTATACACCTGGCCGATGCGAAATCCCAGAAAGCCACCGAAAGATAAGTTGATTATTCCGTGCCCGGATTTTTGAGGAAAGCTGACAGCTCACAGCGGACAGCAGACAGCTTGTGTGTGCTGCTTTACAATTTTCTGATAATAGATAAGAACTGCTGCTAATTTTAAAACTAATAGCCCGAAGGGCTAAACTTTCTGCTTTTCGCTTACGGCTTTCCGCCTATTTATCGACAAAAACGACAGTTAATTTTAAAAGTGGAAAACGACGAGCTTGCAGTCCCAAGCTTTCTGCTTTCTGCTGTCTGCTGATTGCTTTCAGCTTAATGATGGTGTCCGCCTGGTCCATGAACGTGCCCGTGAGTTATTTCCTCAGGGGTTGCATGTCTTACTTCAATTACTTCGACTGCAAAATTTAATTCCACACCAGCTAACGGATGATTGGCATCTACCGTAATTGAATCGAGGCCGATGTCCGTGACAGTTACAACGTCGCCGCGGTCAGTCGAAAATTGCATTCCCTTTTTTACTTCCTGACTGCCAAAGGCTGAGCGAGGAACTTTTTGAGTCATAGCAGGATTTTTTTCTCCATACCCTTTTGCGGCTGGTATTTTCAATTCGAGTTTGTCGCCTTGAATTTTTCCCTCAAGACCTTCTTCCATACCGAGTATCAAATTGCCAGCGCCATGTAAGTAATAGAGTGGCTCGCGGCCATCGCTGGTATCGATGACAGTTCCTGAATTATCACGCAAGGTGTAATGAATTCCGGCGACTTTATTTTTTGTGATTTGCATACCTTTAGCTTTCTGATTTTTAAAAGAACACTGGACTTATTTGATTGTTGCGCAAATCTAATAAAGTCTTTAAAATTCCCGTTTTTTGCCTATTTATTTTATTGTCGATTGTCTAAGCTCCCATTTCATATCTATCGGTGCCACGAGTCGCGCGGGTAAAGCATGGCACGCTCCTTTTACCGACGCGCAAAATGAATCCGCAACGCCATACTTTCATTAGCGGGTAGTGAAATAGTCACTTACGTCTGAAGGGAAATTAACGTTTTCGATGTTGTTCATAAGCCAAGATTCCTTAGTTTTGATATACAAAGTATAGCAGTATCCTTTTAGATACCGCGTTGCTTTAGGAGGCCACCTACCATGAAAGAATCCGAGTATGTCAAAATGATGTTGCCGGTGCGTGATGCGTTGGAGGTGTTAAGCGGAAAGTGGAAGCTACAAATAATCATAGCACTCACTTTTAGCAACATGCGTTTCAAGGAAATGCAAAGAAATATAACAGGGGTTACACCTAAAATGCTTTCGAAAGAATTAAAAGAGTTAGAAAGAAATCAGTTGGTAAAGCGATCGGTGTTCGATACGATTCCAGTTACCGTGGAATATTCGTTAACAACGTATGGGAAGACCTTAAGAAAGGTAATCAACGAGCTGGGGACATGGGGCAGGAAACACCGTGATAAGGTAGACCGGTAGCCATTTTTTAAATGAGAACATATCCACAACGACACTGTTATGCTTGGACATAGTTTTGTGTTAAGTGAATAGGAGTTTTTTAAAGCATTTTTTACTTTTTCAAGAATTTGCAATTTCAGAGCATGAATCTTACTGTACGATTGATAATTTTTATTCTGTTTTCCTTAAGTATGAAACAGGTATCTGCCCAATATGATTCTACCTATTATGTTTCATATGAGGACCAGATTACAGGCCGGTTTTATTTTTCAAAAAAATACACATCGCTGAAATTCCGCGATGTCAAAGCGAACTATAGCCTAACCTACCGCCCCAATACAACCCTAAATATGGGTGTTGGGGCCACTTACAGATGGGCCACGCTAAACCTTGCCTATGGTTTCGGCTTTTTAAATCCAGAGCGAGGAAGGGGCAAGACCAAATATCTTGACTTGCAATTTCATACCTACGGAAGGAAGTTCATTATGGATGTCTTTGGTCAGTTTTACAAAGGTTTTTTCTTAACCCCGGGTAGCACTAACAGTCAATCGCAGCAATACTTAAGACCTGATCTGGATGTGAATCAAATCGGAACTTCCATTCAATATATTTTAAACCATCGCAAGTTTTCATATCGCGCTTCGTTCCTTCAAAATGAGTGGCAAAAAAAATCAGCGGGGACAATCATTTTTGGATTAGAAATATACAATGGCAGAGTAAAAGCAGACAGTACTATTATTCCAACGTTTGTAAACAACGAGGAAGCCAACAGAGAAATCAGGCGATTCAAATTCTTTGAAATCGGACCTAATGTTGGCTACGCGTATACCTGGGTAGTTAAGCAACATTTTTTTCTTACCGGTTCCGCGTCTGTTAGCCTCGATTATGGCATTAACAAAACCACAGATAAGAACGGAGTAGAAAGAACTTCGGGAATAAGTCCAAACACATTTCTTCGGTTCTTTGGCGGTTACAATTCAAGCAAGTGGGCAGTCAGCCTTATTTATGTTGCCAATGGTGTTAGTTTGGCAACCAATAGAATAGATCAGCAAATCATTCTTAATACAGGAAATTTCAGACTTAATTACATTTATCGCTTTATTCCCAGCAAAAAGGCGAAGCGTTACCTTAAAGTTGTAGATCCTGAAAGCTGATGGATCAGCAAGCTGTCTCTTTTACGTGCTCAAAATCGGTTTCTAGCGTTGCGTGTTGGATGCCCAAATGCTCAAGCTTGTGCTTAAGCTGATGTTTTAGTTTTGAGATATCATCCTGCGAAATTGAATCCGCGATAACAAGGTGAGCTGTCAATGCATTTTCGGCCGTGCTCATAGCCCAGACATGAATATGATGGATATCTTTAATTCCCGATAATTTAAGCGCCTCTTCCCGGATGGTTTCGATCTTGATGCTGGACGGGACTGCATCCAACGACAGAGAAAGACTGTCTTTTAACAGTTTCCACGTACTCGCAAGAATCACGATCATGATAATAAGACTAATAAGTGGATCCACCCAATGCCATTGCGTATACAACATAATAATGCCGGCAACGACGACGCCAACGGAAACCAACGCATCGACCATTAAATGCAAGTAGGCTCCTTTAAGATTTAAATCTTTCTTTCGGTCACGGAAGAAAAGCAATGCCGAAAGAAAATTGATCACAATCCCGATGGATGCTACCCAAATAATAACATTACTTTCTACGGGTCTGGGTGTGATAAAACGATGGATTGATTCGTACCCGATACCTCCGACAGCCAATAGTAAAATGACAGCATTTAATAAGGAGATGAGAATCGATGCCTTACGATATCCATACGTAAATTTTGCTGTCGATTTGACTTTCAAAAGTTTAAAGGCGAGAAGGGCTAGCGCTAAGCTGGCTACGTCACTTAAATTATGACCTGCGTCTGAAAGCAGGGCCATCGAGTTCGAAATAAAGCCAGCCGAAAACTCGACGATCACAAAAAGTATATTTAATAGAATGCCGATCACCAGTGATTTGCTCACCTCTGTGACGTCAATTGAGTGAGCATGGTGGTGATGACTGTGATCGTGCATAAGATCAACCGTTTACACTGCAAAAGTAAGGGAGAACAGAGTGCAACAGGTTTACATGTAGCAAAAACTTATCTTACAGCGACAAATTATCCGAGGTTTCCTCCTATTCTGCTAAACATTTTGCTAGCCTGCCAGGAAAAATTTTCACCAAGAACCATGCGCGAAGCTTGCCTCAATTCCGTAAAGCCATTTTTTATAAGAAAATCTATTCCATTCCGATTGCCAATTGGTAAACAAATTTTTTTGTGATCCGGAAACCGATTTTTCATGAGCGCCAGTCCTGCATCCGCTGTATTGGCAATGATCAATCCCTCACCCAATGTTGGGAGATAAAATCCATCGAGGTTATTATTTTCAATGTACAAGCGGGCATGGGTAAAATGATTCTGAAATAGTTCGATCCTGTTTTCCCCGGATATTGAATGATCTAATGCTAGCAATGGGCCCACGTACTTTTGTTCAAAAGGTTTAATTTGATAGGATCCTTCATCGGTTATGAAGCCATTCTCAAAAAATACATAGTGTGTTTGAATATCGAATCCCAACTTCTTGTACACAGGTTCGCCTAGCGCGGTAGCGATTAGGAAAATGCTTTTGCAAGGGGTTTTTTGTACTGACTCAATAAGCGATTTTGTTATAGTTGTCCCTATTCCAAAATTCCTGTAATCCTTATGGACAATGATGTGTCCCAGCCAGGCTGTAGATCTGTGAAAAATGGCAGTACCAATGCCAACCAACGTATTTCCAAGGGTTGCTTTTAACGGAAAGCAAAAATCCAACACGCAATAATCCCTTATGGATGGAAGTATGTCACCCCATCCTTCCGGTTGAAGAAAGGGTATTTCCTTTAGGTCTGCAACCGTCAATGGTTCAATTCTAATGTCAGTATTCTTCAATACGCTGCTCATTAACCCAATTAAAGCATATCCTAC
>CAZAHL010000200.1:0-13774 GCA_964484845.1 uncultured Chryseolinea sp.
AAAATGATTTATGATTGAGGAGACCTGCAAAACTACCGAAGGTTTTGTTCAACAAGTCACTATCCCGAATTACGTATATATTCTAGAATATATCAGCATTGCTGATACTGTATTAGCAGATATACGTATTGCTGATATTTCTTTTATAGCTAGTCCAAGCTCCTTCCTATTCCAGATTGGATTTATTCTCTTTACCCGAGCCGCCGCCTTCAACCCCTCTAAAGGCAGCCAATAAAAAATTTCTTGCTACGCTCCTCGCGTGTTTAATCGTTAATAAAAAGAACCGTCCGGTTGTTTCTTACCGCTGAGAGACGATAGTTGCCGTTAAGACGATAATAGGAATTTTCCTTGCGCTATTTGACCCAATCACCGCTTTCCTGCTTCGCAACTTCCGTTTTGCTCAAAGGGCAGTCGTGATAGTACATGACAGAGGTCTCCCGTAAGCGGCCTACCTTAAAGCTCTGTTTTTTTACAATGAGATTTATATATTACCCTTGTCTTTCATCATTGTCGGAAGACTCCTTACAAGTTTAAAAATGTAGTAATGTGTGTGCTTTTTACACTTAATGTTGAAGGCACTACCATTTAGTTAAAAATACTGTAAACAATTAGCATCAAAACCCACATGCGAAAATTTTTCTCACATCAAGTACTCATTCTCTTTTCAGTGATTGCACTGATTTCAAGTTCATGTAAACAAGAAACGAAATCACCTGGCGATAAAGCTTCATCAGGTAATCCCAAGCTTGCTAAGCTGAAGTTACCCGAAGGCTTTCGTGCTGAACATCTTTATAGTCCATCTGCCAACGAACAAGGCTCATGGGTTTCCATGACGTTCGATAACAAAGGACGCCTTATTACTTCCGATCAGTACGGTGCATTGTACCGGCTGGAACTTAATCCCATCGGAGATTCAACGGTTTCCAAAATTGAAAAACTGATCATTGGCACATCGGAGTCTCTGGAGAAAGACACCACTACATTAAAAATCGGAATGGGCTATGCTCAAGGACTTCTTTACGCCTTCAATAGCCTATACGTTATGGTCAACCATAATAGCGATAAGGATTTCGATAAAAATACCGGGATGTACCGGCTTCAGGATACGGATGG
Organism: uncultured Chryseolinea sp.; assembly: GCA_964484845.1. Lineage (GTDB taxonomy): Bacteria > Bacteroidota > Bacteroidia > Cytophagales > Cyclobacteriaceae > Chryseolinea. Next base: position 1,114 of record CAZAHL010000200.1, read on the forward strand.
TGATGATCAGTTTGATAAGATTACGTTGCTTAAATCCATGACAGGGGAACCTGGAGAACATGGACCTCACAGTATTATATTGTCACCGGACAAGAAATCCATTTATATCGCCGCTGGAAATCACACGGATCTTCCGACTATGGACGCATACCGGTTGCCTCCTGTTTGGAAAAATGACAATTTATTTCCTGAGATCAAAGATCCTAGAGGACACGCCAACAACCGCGGCGCGCCAGGGGGATGGATTGCCAATCTGGATTCTCTCGGTAAACGGTGGGAACTCATCAGCTCGGGTTATCGCAATGAATTTGATATTGCCTTCAATGCCTCGGGCGATCTGTTTACCTATGATTCTGATATGGAGTGGGATTTTGGAATGCCATGGTATCGACCGACGCGGATTTGCCATGTAACGAGCGGAAGTGAATTCGGCTGGCGCACAGGCAATGGGAAATGGTCTCCTGCTTACCCTGATAATTTACCTCCTGTCATAAACATCGGTCAGGGATCTCCCACGAACTTGATTTATGGCATGAATGAAAAATTCCCCGCCAAATACCATGATGCGTTGCTTGCTTTTGATTGGAGCTTCGGAATTATTTATGCTATTCATCTTTCGCCTAAAGGAGCATCGTATGAAGCAAAGGCCGAAGAATTTCTCTCGGGTTCGCCGTTGCCCTTAACGGATGGTGTGATTGGTCCTGACGGTGCATTGTATTTTTTAACCGGCGGCCGGAGGCTAGAATCTGATTTGTACAGAGTATACCATGATGGCGCTCAGAAAGACGGAACCAGCAGTGCTGCAAAGAATGCTGTTGCGGAAGTAAATGAGGAAAATAAGCTGAGACGAACGCTGGAACAATATCATCAAGGCAAGCAAAAGGGAGCTGTTGATTTCGCCTGGCCGCATTTAAAACACGAAGACAGGTTTGTCCGATACGCTGCCCGCATTGCTGTGGAACATCAACCTCTAACCGAATGGCAAGGTCGTGCATTGAAAGAAACCGATCCGCAGATTGCAACGCAAGCCATCATTTCGTTAGCGCGTCATGGAAAACAAGATGTAAAGAATCCGATGTTGCAGGCGTTAATGAAGATTGACTATGCGAAGCTTTCATCGTCTCAGCAAATAGATCTCTTACGAGCCTTTGAAATAATTTTCTTTCGCATGGGAAATCCGGATGGTGCAGTAAAGAATCAAGTCACCGCTTATTTGGATGCGCATTACCCGGCCAAGACAAATGATTTGAATCGGATGCTAAGCAAAGTATTGGTGCATTTAGAAGCTCCGGGAGCTGTCAAGAAAACGCTTGCTTTATTAGAAAACGCGAAGGATGATCCGATCGATAAAACGGTCAGTGAATCTTCTGATTTGATTATGAGAAACCCGCAGTATGGTTTGGATATAGCAGGCATGCTTTCCAAAATCCCCCCTAGGGAACAAATGTACTACGCCGTTGTATTGAGTAAAGGAAAAACCGGCTGGACTCCTGACCTTCAGAAAAAATACTTTTCATGGTTTGCGAATGCCTTCACGACGTATAAAGGCGGCAGAAGTTATGTCGGCTTTATCGATAAAGCGCGTCAAATGGCACTGGCGAATGTTCCGAAAGACCAGTTTGCGCACTATAATACGCTCTCGGGTGATTCATTGCTCACTGATTCGGGAAATGATTTGGCAGATTTACCACAAGCAAAAGGCCCGGGGAAAAGATGGACAGTAGAGAGTGCATCGTTAGTCGCTGATAGTGGACTCGTTGGCAGGGATTTCGAGCAAGGTAAGATAATGTTCGCTGCTGCATATTGTAGTTCATGTCACGCTATGGGGGGCGAAGGTGGAAGTATCGGTCCCGATTTAACGCAGCTGGGCACTCGTTTTACTACCAAGGATATGTTAGAAGCGATCCTAGATCCTAATAAGGTAGTATCCGATCAATATGCCGCTACGGTTTTCGTGATGAAAGACGGCGGTTCAATTGTCGGTAGACTTACGAATGAAGATGACGATAAATATTTCGTTTCTCAGAATCCTTTTGCTCCACAAACACTCCGGGAAATTCCAAAAAAGGATGTGTCATCCACAAAGCTTTCTAAAGTTTCATTGATGATGCCAGGATTGATCAACCGATTGAATAACGAAGAACTAAAAGATCTGTTAGCATACTTGATGGCCGGGGGAAATGAGAAAAATGAAGTATACAAAGGTGACGGTGAGGCGACACGCAAAACCGCACAAACGAAGTAACATGAACTAGGAAAATGATATGATGAAAAATATCCAATATAATTTTGTAAACACGGTAGCCATTCTTGTCGTGTTGATCATGACTGGATCCTATACTGCAGCGTACGCGCAATCAAAAAAAGAAGGATTTGTACAAATTTTTGATGGTAAAACATTAAAGGACTGGGAAGGGGATACAAATTATTGGCGCGTGGAAAACGGATGTCTGGTGGGTGAAATAACACCGGACAAGCTCCTTAAAACAAATTCGTTTATCATCTGGAAGGGCGGAGAGCCCAAGGATTTTGAATTTATCGCCGAGTTTCGTATCACCACAACCGGTAACAGCGGAATTAATTACAGAAGCGAAAAGTTACCGGATCCACCAAATGCACTGAAGGGATATCAAGCTGATATCGACGGTAGAAACAACTACACCGGACAAAACTACGAAGAACGCGGAAGGACAACCTTAGCCTACCGGGGTCAGAAAACCGTGATCGATCCATTAGCAAAACCAGGTGCATCCCTTCGGGACGACGTCAAGAATAACGCTTGGACTGGATTAAAAGTAACGGAATCATTGGGCAACATAGACTCGCTCAAGTCGCATATAAAGAGCGAAGATTGGAATGAAGTTCATCTTATTATTAAAGGTAATCGGCTGCAGCACTTTGTTAACGGCATTTTGATGAGCGACGTCACGGATAATGATGCTGCAAACCGAAAGATGAAAGGGTTGTTAGGTGTACAGGTTCACGTAGGTCCTCCTATGAAGGTTGAGTACCGTAACATCAGACTCAAGCAGTTATGATCGCAAACACCAGTTCAAATATAAATTACCTACTTGACAATCAGTATCAACACTAAAACGTAGACATTCACTTGGCACCTCAACCCTGGCAAGATAAAGTAGGTAATCCATCGCAGCTTGGTGGTATCGAAACTTCGATACTGGACAATGGCACCAGCCGAGGTACCCGCATCGCATGGATCAACACGGGAACTGGCTTACGCTATAAGGTGGTTATCGACCGTGCTATGGATATAGCAGATGCGTTTTACAACCAACATAGTTTGACCTGGTTGAGCCATGGTGGAATCACATCTCCTCAACCCTTTTCGCATCGGGGAATGGATTGGATCCGGACCTTTGGCGGCGGATTGCTTACAACGTGTGGGCTGAATCATGTGGGTGGTCCCGAGGCCGATCAGTACGGTGAACGCGGAATTCACGGACTTATCAGTAACATCCCCGCGGAGATCGAATCTATTATACAACCCGATCCGGTAAAGGGTAAAATGGAAATGAGTATTACCGGAAAAATAAAACAGACCCAGGTTTTTGGTCCCAGCTTCGAGTTGAAACGTACGATCTCAGGAATATTGGGTCATGCCTCGATTCGGATTCACGATGAAATTACAAATTGTGCCAATACGCCCACTCCCCATATGCTGCTCTACCATTTTAATTTTGGTTGGCCGTTGGTAGATGAGGGGACAGAGCTGTTATGGAACGGCCCTTGGCAGTCGCCGGGCGAAAAGAACGCCGCCAAAATTTTCCAGGAAGGAAACAATTTTCGCAGGTGTCCCCCTCCCCTGGTTTCACACAACGGTACGGGAGAGGAAGTTGCTTTTATCGATATTACATCAGACGAGGCCGGTCGTTGTACGGCAGGATTATACAACCAGAAGTTGAATCTGGCGCTGGCGATTCGCTTCAATAAAAAAGAATTACCGTGGCTAACCAATTGGCAACACTGGGGAAAAGGGGAATATGTAACCGGGGTAGAACCTGGGACCCACCCTCCCATCGGTCAGGCTAAAGCAAGGGCACAGAATGACCTTATTTTTTTGAAGTCTGGAGAAACCCGGAACTATGACTTGGAAATTGAAGTGCTGGACCAGGAAGCAACCATCAAACAACTTTTACAACAAACCCATCATCAGACTCACTAACGCTTTAAGAATAAAAAACTTTTTATGGAAACAATGGAAAAAACAAGCATAGCAGGAAAAGCGCTGGATCAGGGCAAAGGAATTCTGCGTCTCGCCCCTACGTGGGTTCCAAGATCATTTTGTGTTCCCGGACGGCGAATCAAATTACATCCGGATGATTATTATGTACTGGGCGGTCAGCGCGGCGGAATTGATGAGCGTTGGTTATCCTCAACTACACCCGCGAAGAATGGCCCCCTTACTGGAAAAAATGAGGGATTGAGCGCAATTGTTTTTAGAGATGGAAACAAGGACCAGCAATTTCTGCTCAAGGACGCTATCGACGAATTAAAAGGTGAAATCATTGGCGCGCGACTGTGGAAGGAATATGGCAGCTGGCCCATGTACTCCAAATTTTTTGACAACATGGGACCGCTCCCCCATCACATACATCATAATGACGAACACGCCAAATTAATCGGACAACTCGGTAAACCCGAAGCCTATTACTTTCCTCCTCAATTGAATAATCACGGAGGTGATTTTCCTTACACGTTCTTTGGTATAGCACCTGGCACAACGAAAGAACAGATCCGGGAGTGTCTGGTGAACTTTACAAAAGGTGATAACAAGATTACCAACTATTCATCTGCATATCGTCTCGAACCAGGAACCGGTTGGGATGTTCCTCCGGGAATGCTTCATGCACCCGGCAGCTTATGCACTTATGAACCTCAAAAAGCTTCGGATGTATTTGCCATGTATCAATCGCTGGTAAACGAAGCCATTATTCCCGAAGAGCTGTTATGGAATGGAACACCAAAAGACCGGATCGGTGATTTCGATCAACTCATGGAAGTCATTGACTGGGACCTGAATGTTAATCCGCATCTGATGGCAACTCATTTTATGCGTCCTAAAGCCGTGCGTTCTGAAGATGAGATGAGGGCTGAAGGTTACAGTGAAAAATGGATTTGTTATAAATCGCATGCCTATAGCGCAAAAGAACTTACGGTGATGCCGGGAGCGCGCGTTACCATTAAAGACAATGCCGCTTATGGCATTATCATGATGCAGGGGCATGGCAAAATGGGCGCCTGGGAAATCGAAACGCCCGCGCTTATCCGCTATGGCCAGCTTACCAACGATGAGTTTTTCATCAGCGAAAAAGCAGCACGCGAAGGTGTTAGCATCGTCAATACTTCAAGTACCGATCCAATCGTTATGTTAAAACATTTTGGTCCGGGAAATCCTGATCTGAAACTTGATTAGAAAATTTTAAATAAACTTGCTATCCTAAACCATCGGTTTTGTAAACAGTTAATTTTATTCATTTAATTAATACTATTATGCCCGAAAATAATTTTCCAAAACTTCACAATGCCACCTGGCCGGGCGTTGTGGGCAAAGGACAAGATTCAGAGCCAGCCATTCCATTTGATACCATGCTCGAACTCACCGCGGCAGCTGAGGTAAACGGCCAACGATTCGATGGTGTCGACCTTGGACTCTTGGGTCCACATATTGATCTGATGAGCTTCAAAGATGATGATATTCACAAGCTTGCGGATCAAGTCGGTTTTTTGAATCTGAACATCGGCAGCCTGGTGGCGCCCATTTGGGGTGGGCCAGCGATGGGCAGCAAAGAGGACCGTGCCGTGTTTGTTGAGATGGTGCGTAAATCGTGTCACTTAGGTCAGCGCTTGCGTGAATTGGGCGTTCGTCCTTACGGCGTCATTCGGATCGATTCCGCTAGTTCTCCACAAAATTGGGCCGTTGATCCCGTCAATAACACTAAACTTATTGCGCAGACTTTTCGCGAAGCCTGCGATGTAGCCGCTGACTTCGGTGAAAAATTAGCTGCGGAAGGAGAGATCTGCTGGGGTGGTATGCACAGCTGGAAAACCATGGTCGACACGTTAGAGGCTGTTGATCGCCCGAACATTGGTTTTCAGGCGGACATGGCTCATACCTTATTGTATCTGCTTGGATACAATCGGATCGAGGATAGGATTCTTCCCGCGAACTTTGAATGGAGCGACCGAAAAACTTTAGAGGCAGGCTTAAAAAAAATTACAGCAGCGCTTCGACCCTGGACCCTCGACTTTCACGTAGCACAAAACGACGGAACAGTATTCGGTTCAGGCTCTCATGATAAGACGGGCCGGCATTGTCAGGCAACAGATCCAAACGGTAAACTCGACATCGCGAAAGATGCAGGTTATTGGCTCCGCGATGAAAACGGTAATCTTACAAAAGCTTTCAAACATATTTGTTGGGACGGGTGCATGTTTCCAAACGCTGTTATGACCAAACAACAAACCTGGAACGATGTGCTGGCCACGCTGATCAAGGTACGTGAATTACATGGCTGGTATCAGCCGGAAACAGTAGCTGCCGGAAACTAAATTTTCATCTATTAATAGAATTTAAAAATGAGTCAACACAAAGCGTTAAGAATTGGATTGATAGGCTGCGGTTTTATGGGCCGGACGCACTCCAACGGATATAAACGTGTCGGTGATTTTTTTCCAGCGCTGGAATACCGGCCTATATTGAAAGCGGTTTGTTCCCGAAGTGAAAGTACCGTTCAATCCTTCGCGCAACAGTGGGGCTATGAGTCAACCGAAACAGATTGGAAAGCCCTTGTTGCCCGCGACGACATTGACGCTATCGATATTTGCACGCCGAATGACACCCACGCTCCCATCGCCATAGCAGCAGCGGAGGCAGGAAAAATGGTTCTTTGTGAAAAACCCATATCCAGAAACCTAGAGGAAGGGAAACGGATGGTGGCAGCTGTGAAAAAAGCTGGAGTTCCGAACACAGTATGGTATAATTACCGGCGACTCCCAGCCGTCACGTTAGCAAAACAGCTGGTAGATTCAGGTAAGCTGGGAAAAATATTTCATTACCGCGCTAATTTCTTACAAGACTGGACGATCAGTGCCGATCTGCCACAAGGCGGAGCGGGCTTATGGCGCATGGATGTAGAAGCCGCTGGATCGGGAGTAACTGGCGATTTACTCGCTCACTGCATTGATACCGCTATGTGGTTAAATGGAGGGATCAAAGATGTGTCCGCAGTAACTGAAACGTTCATTAAGCAACGGCTTCATCAGGTCACAGGCAAGGTCCAGCCCGTCGGTATTGATGATGCCTGTATTTTTCATTGTCATTTTGAGAATGGATCACTGGGGCTTTTTGAATCAACGCGCTATGCGAGGGGACATAAAGCTTTGTACACCTTTGAAATCAATGGCGAGCATGCTTCCATCCGCTGGGACCTGCACGACTTGAACCGTCTGGAATATTACGACCATAAAGATGAGTCGATCGTGCACGGCTGGCGTTCGATACATGTAACGGATGGAAATCAACCCTATATGGATAAATGGTGGGTACCCGGTTTAGGAATTGGTTACGAACACAGTTTTGTTCACCATGTGGCAGACTTTTTAAAAAGCCTGGAGAGTGGTGATCCATGTCACCCCACCTTTGAGGATGCCTTACAAACTCAAAAGGTCTGCGAGGCGGTGCTTGAGTCGGCCGCGTCTAAGAGCTGGAAGGATACGGGGGTGCAGGGGAGGCAATATTAGTAAGAGGTAAGAGGTAAGAAGTAATCGGTGGCGTACTCCCACGTTAGTATACTTGACAACCGACCACTGATTACCGATTACCACTTACCTCTTACCTCTTACCTCTTACCACTTACTGATTACTACGCTATTACAAGTTCAGATAAACAATTTCAAAATGAAATCACTTTTCACACCTCTCCTACTTCTCGCAGCCTTGTTCGCTTCAGCGCAATCTGGCTCCAAAAAACCGTTGGTGGTTTTTGTAACCGGCGATCATGAGTATAGCAGTGAGGCAACGATGCCGATACTGGCGAAGGAGCTGGAACAAAACTATGGAATGCAGGTCAAAGTACTTAAATCCTCACCGGACCACACTTCCGAAGAAAACATTCCAGGGTTGGAAGCGCTGAAGGATGCCGACCTGGCGGTGTTCTTTCTGCGGTGGAGAAGACTTCCTGCTGAACAAGTAAAGTACATTGAAGATTATTTGAAATCCGGAAAGCCTGTCATGGGATTCCGAACCACCACGCATGCATTTAATTATCCAAAAGGACATCCGCTGGAAAAATGGAATGCCTTTGGAGAGTTTGCATTGGGCTCACCTCCCGGCTGGGGTGGGAAAGCCGGGCATACTCATTGCGGCCATCTGTGTTCTACGGATGTCTCTGTCATTAAGGAAGCTGAAAAGCATCCGATTTTAACGGGAGTCACTCCTGCTTTTCATGTGAGTTCCTGGCTTTACAAAGTTCTGCCAGATTATCCGGCAAAAGGATCAACCTGGTTGCTGATGGGAAAAGCCGTGAATCCGGATAAAGCCGGCTTCGAAGATAATCCAGTAGCCTGGACGTGGCAAACCCCTGCCGGTGGACGCGTGTTTGCAACCACCCTGGGTCACCCCGCAGATTTCAGTGTCGAAGCCTTTCAGCGTCTGTTGATCAATGCGATTCATTGGAGCCTTAGTAAACCAGTTCCCAAAAAATGGAAAGGAAAGATGGTTATAAATGTTCCGTATCGGGAAGAAACAAAATAGTATGAGGATCATGGCCAACTAATAAATACAATGGATAAACTATAAAGTACCTAAGCCAATTTCATATGACTGCGCTATCAATTGCCCCGAGCTTTAGCTCGGGGATCATGATGATGAGAGATCTGGGCTTTAGCCCAATAATAACCGGTCCAATTAGGCTAAAGCCACACTCTAGCTATCATTAAAATCCACGAGCTAAAGCTCGTGGCAATTGATACTGCTAAAGCCGCTGTCTTTTTACAATGCTAAAGATCGCCGCAATTTATTATGACGGCCCACATTTGATTTATGACCACAAATTGTAACAGACAATCTTCAATTAATTTTACCATGATCAAACCAGCAAAAAAGAATATAACTGTTACACTCAAAATTTTTGGTATCCTTTTAATTTTCTTATGCGCTTTTCAGTGCACAGAAAGATCTTCCTCTACAATTGACTTAAAGAAAGATTCACATATTGTATTAATAGGCAATAATCTCGGTTCCAGGATGATGAATTTCGAACACTTCGAAACTGAATTACACCTTCGTTATCCTGACAGCTTGTTATTTATCCGGAACATGTGCGATGGTGGAAATACGCCGGGCTTCAGACCACACGCCTCGCGTGTATCTCCGTGGGCATTTCCAGGAGCTGAAAAATTTCAAACAGAACTTTCACATTATTCGGATAGTCAAGGACATTTTGAAACAGAAGATCAATGGCTTACGCGGCTTCAGGCAGATATTATTATCGCATTCTTTGGTTATAATGAATCGTTTCAAGGTAAAGAAGGACTGCAAAACTACAAGGACGAGCTTGAAGCTTTCATCAAGCATACCTTAAGTCAAAAATACAATGGAAATGCGCCGCCAACACTGGTTATCGTATCGCCGATTGCCTTCGAAGATCTTTCTGCAGAATTTGATCTTCCGAACGGCCAAAAGGAAAATTCCAACCTGGCCCTATACGCAGAAGCGATGAAAGAAATTTCAGCTAAAAATAATGTATACTTTGTAGATGCTTTTACACCATCGAAGGAATGGTTTGCCACCAGCGACAAACCTCTGACCATCGATGGCTCACAACTTACCGATGAAGGATATGTCAGGTTTTCTACGCTACTCGTCGATGGAATCTTTGGCAAAACCGCATCTCAAGCCGAATCCCACAAAGAATTGATCCGGGCTGCGGTTGTGGAAAAAAACTGGATGTGGCACAATGATATTAAAATCCCGAATGGAGTTCATGTCTATGGTCGTCGCTTCAATCCTTATGGCCCTGAAAATTATCCCGCGGAGATTGTTAAAATACGGGAGATGACTGCCTTAAGGGATAAGGCTATTTGGCAGGCGGCTAAGGGAGAACCTATGGATCTATCCGAGGCGGATGATAAAACCTCCAAGCTTCCAGAAGTAAAAACAAATTACAATCCGGAAAAAAATGGAAGTCTTGAATACCTGTATGGACAAGACGCTGTCAATAAAATTAAAGTCGCACCCGGTTATAAAATCGAATTATTTGCTTCGGAAAAAGAGTTTCCGGACTTAGCAAAACCGTCACAAATATCCTTCGATAACAAAGGTCGTCTCTGGGTGGCAACCATGCCAAGTTATCCGCATTACAAACCAGGTGATAAGAAGCCTAATGACAAACTCATTATTCTTGAAGACACGGATGCAGATGGTAAAGCCGACAAACAAATAACCTTTGCTGATGGATTGCATCTTCCCAATGGTTTCGAGATAGCGGCGGAAGGAGTCTATGTATCTCAGGGGACTAACTTCATGTTATTTAAAGATACCGATGGTGATGACAAAGCAGATAAAAAGGAAATTCTTCTGAGCGGTTTTGATGACCACGACACGCATCACGAAATCCATGCTTACTGCGCCGATCCATCGGGTGCAATTTATATGGGTGAAGGTGTTTTTTTACATACGAATGTTGAAACGTCGTACGGGCCCGTTCGCGCTACGAACGGCGGCTTCTACCGGTATAATCCAAACCGTCACCAACTAGAACGAACAGCGCAGCTTGCCATTCCGAATCCGTGGGGAATTGCTTTTGATGAATGGGGACAGAATTTTTTTTCTGAAACCTCGAGTCCGGATGTACGCTGGATGATGCCAGGTTCTATCAAATCAAGGTATGGTGTTTCCAATCCGAAATCTAAAAACCTGATTGAAGACAAGCATCGCGTCCGGCCTACCTCGGGTCTTGAGTTTGTTTCAAGCCGTCATTTTCCAGACAACGTTCAGGGTGATTTTCTGATCAATAACACCATTGGATTTTTAGGAACGAAACAACATACTTTAGTAGACGATGGCACGGGTTATAAAAGTAATCACCGTCAAGACCTCGTAAAGGCTGATGACAAGAACTTCCGGCCGGTAGACCTCGAGTTTGCTCCGGATGGATCTCTTTATATCGCCGACTGGCATAACATCTTAATCGGTCATATGCAGCACAATGCCCGGGACCCTCTTCGCGATCATGCTCACGGACGGATCTATCGTGTCATATATCCTTCACGACCCCTGGTTAAACCTGCCGTCGTTGCTGGCGCAAGTATTGAAGACCTTCTGAATAATCTTACCCTTCCCGAATACCGGACCCGCTATCGTACGCGTCGTGAATTGAGAGGGCGTAAGGCGTCAGACGTCGCTTCTCAACTTACGACCTGGGTGGCTAAACTGGATAAAAACGATCCGAGGTTCGAACACCATCTGCTTGAAGCATTGTGGGTAAGCTGGGGGATTAATAAAGTAGATCAACCCCTGCTTAAACAACTGCTTGCCGCAAAGGATTATCATGTCCGTGCTGCGGCTGTTCGGGTGTTACGTTATACCGGACATCAGGTGTCAGATCAAGCGGACTTACTGATGCAAGCCGCAAAAGATGAACACGGCCGAGTTCGTCTGGAAGCAATCGTTGCAGCCTCCTGGCTGGACAAAGAGAAAGGCATTCCAATTGTGAACGAGGCTGGAAAATTACCACTCGATGAGTGGATGGCGCCCGCGCATGAAACTGCGTTGGCACATCTTAATGGACGATCCATCGAAAAGAAAAGAGAGGAAGTAACCAAGACCCATCTTACAGGAAATAATCTGGAGCTTTATACAAAGGGGAAGGCGATCTATAGTCGCGAGGGATATTGTAATACATGCCATCAGCCGGATGGCGGCGGTCTTTCAGCTTCGGGCTTCCCTCCCGTCGCTGGTACTCCATGGGTAACCGGAAGCGATGAACGTTTAATCAAACTTGTTTTGAACGGACTCCATGGGCCTATCGAAGTGCTAGGTCAAAAATATGGAGGGCAAGTTCCTATGACTCCTTTTGGTGGACTCCTTAATGATGAAGAAGTCGCTGCGGTGATAACCTACGTTAGAAATTCCTTTGGCAACAAAGCGTCGGTAGTCTCGGCGGAGCAAGTAAAAAAAGTACGGGCTGCTACTAAAAGTAAGTCTGGTTTCTACTCGCCTGACGAGTTGCTTAAACAACATCCAATGGAAAAATGAGTTAGCGAGCGCAAAATAATTTATTGAGTAGTCCTAGGCTTTGTCAAGTTTCATTTAACTTGAGGTATGAAGCTTTAAAATCATATGAAACTTTTTAACAGATCTATCACAAAGTCAATAAGAGATCTATCGCCCCGTTAGGGACATTATATCGGTAGAAATCAGAAATACGATATTAACCTAGTCCCGTAGGGGACGAAATAAAAATCAACGATGGCAAACACCTACACACAAATTCACATTCAGGTAGTTTTTGCTGTTCAAAACAAAGATTGCATTATCCAAGGTGACTGGAAGGACGAATTGTACAAATACATTACCGGCATTGTTCAGAATAAGAAACACAAGATGTTAGAAAGGAATTTGAAATTGACTACGATGAAC
>CAZAHL010000201.1:0-13732 GCA_964484845.1 uncultured Chryseolinea sp.
CCCCATTGTGTGCTGCCTTTTGGTATTGACCAGATCAAGGCGAAACAAAACTTTGCATCGTGGCTTAAAAGTTTATGGTTTGCCCCCAGCGAAGTAAAACATTATGCCGATAGCTCTGATAAATTAAATGGCATGTATCTTCCTTTCTGGACTTTTGATTGCAGCACGGACTCCAGTTATACCGGTCAGCGAGGTGAAGATTATTATGTAGATGAAAGATATACGGCAGTTGAAAATGGAAAGAGTGTTACGAAAACCCGGCGTGTGACAAAAACACGATGGTACCCGGCCAGGGGAGAAGTAAAAAATTCTTTTGACGATACTTTAATTGAGGCAACCCATTCGCTGAACAAACACAAGCTACGCAGCCTTGAGCCCTGGGACCTCAACAACATCATGCCGTATGATGATAAATACTTAAGCGGATTCCGCACAGAGACTTATACTTCGGACGTGAAGACAGCCTACGAAGAAGCTAAACAGCGCATGGAGCCTGTTATTCACGGCACGATAAAACAAGACATTGGCGGAGACAGGCAACTCATCCAATTTGTGAATACAACGTACCACAATCCTACTTTTAAACACATTCTTTTACCTGTATGGATAAGCGCTTTCCGGTATAAAGACAAAGTATATCAGTTCCTGGTCAATGCCCGTACCGGTGAAGTGCAGGGCGACCGGCCGTATAGCACCGCAAAGATTGCGTTCGCTGTTCTAGGTGGTATCGTACTACTTCTGCTTATCTGGTCTTTAACAAATAACTAATAGGAGACCTACCTAAACACTTAAATACCCAAACACATAAACACAACCATAAGACCCGCACACCCAATTCGAGCCCGTCATTCCGCACTTGCGCATTTTGTCTGTAAGGTACTGCTTTTGGGCGGAATCCCCCGGACAGCTCTCTTGATTAAAGGCTCAAAGCACTCCGGCTGAACGCGGCCAGTCATGGGATGCCGCCAAAGTTCGGGCAGTTTGTTATAGCAACTTGTATTAGCGCGGGCATGACGGTTTCATGGCCTGTTTTTTTTAGGATAATTCGAAGTGTACCGAGGGCCGATAAGTGAAAAATGTATTAAGCGTTTACGACGCCAACATTTCAACCGCGCATCAGCTTTCATTATTTCCACCACTCCGAATGAGGAAACACCGCCTGCTGCAATAAAACTGGTTCACCTATTTTAGGAGTCGTGATGGGCACAAGCCTTTCATGCGCACTGACTGTAACTCTGTTAATAGGATCTATCCAGGTGTGCATAGATAATGTAAATGCTCCCCAATGTATGGGCATCATTAGTTTGGCTTTAAGATCAATGGCAGCCTGAACTGTTTGTTCAGGCATCATGTGAATATCTTTCCAGAGTTCATTGTATTGACCGCACTCCAGCATGACAAAATCGAATGGTCCGTAGCGATTTCCGATTTCTTTAAAATGGGGACCATAGCCGCTATCGCCGCTAAAGTAGACAGTGCTGTTTTCAGTTTTTACTACCCACGAAGCCCATAATGTGGTGAAGTTGTTGGACAAACCCCTGCCAGAAAAATGGCGGGCAGGGGTACAGATAAAAGTAAAGCCGTCGGCCTTTGATTCTTTCCACCAATCCAGCTCCGTAATTTTGTCCGGACTAATACCCCATTCAATTAAATGAGTACTTACACCTAATGCCACATAAAACTGACCTACTTTATCTTTGAGCTTCATGATGGATTCGTAATCCAAATGATCATAATGATCGTGTGAAATAACAACGGCATCGATGTACGGCAATTTTTCAATGGATATGGGGAGCTCTTTACTATACCGTTTCGGACCTAATAACGGATGGGGTGAAGGCGACTCACCCAACATCGGATCAAATAATATTTTTTTACCTTCCATTTCCAAAAGGCAGGCGGAATGTCCAAACCAGGTTAGACGCTTCAAGTCGGGTGGTTTTCGAATGATCTCCAACGAGTCTATCTTTTCGATTGGAATTGGGGTAGAAGGTTCCAGGTCCGTTACTTGATTAAAGAAGTAGTCGTAGATAACGTCCACGGTTTTTACAAATCCAAGATCTAACGTAGTTGGAACTTGATTGATGAATTTCCCTTCTTGATAGTGCCCTGACTTAGCATATTGCTGCATTTGCTCCTCAGAGTGTGACCCGCCGAATTGGGGACTGAGATTGATGAAGCATACGGCAATTATCACGATTGCTAAAACGAATACAGCTAACGTAATTCCTAAAACTTTAAATATCTTCTTTATCATTCTTAAGGCTGGATGCTTGTTTGGAGGCTTAACGTATAATGAAAGGACGTTCAATGCGGCAATTTTATTTTAAGGGTCTACAATTTCCGATGAAGGGATTTACCAAGGGTCCTCATTAAAATAACTCGCCTAAGTTATTTTTGTTTGTAGTAAGAACACTTAAACTTGGCCGACTGGGCGATTGCTGATCGCTTAATCCCAGATTAGACAATTTTCATACCCCACCGAAAACCTTCTTCATGACTGACTTTTTTTTGAGTAGCATAACGTGTTTACTTACGTGGTACGAAATTCTCAGACTGCACACGACATGGTCAGTCAGAAACTTAAATACCTAAACACTTAAACACATAAACACGCATATTTACTTAACATATATGAAAGAAATTAATTATTTTCACGTTTGTTAAGTAAATCATGCTTAAAACAAGGCTTTGTACAACCAACACCTTTCTTCTGAGGAGATTTTAAAATAACTTTTGGCCGATGAGAACTACGCCTCCAAAATATGCACTCAAATTCCTTCGCTGGTTTTGCCGTGAAGATTTCCTGGATGAGATAGAAGGAGATCTTACGGAACTATTCGAAAAACAATGTCAAAATTCCTTCGTGGACGCTAGATGGAGATTTATGTTCAGTGTTATTCGATACCTGCGTCCTGAATACATGAAAATATTTCAAAAGTCGAACCCATCACAGTCTTCATTCAACTTACCCATGATCCGAAATTATTTCAGCATTGCATTTCGCAGTCTTCAGAGGCGTGCGGCATTTTCATTTATTAACATCTTTGGTTTGGCGATGGGTGTTTGCGCCTGTCTGATCATTTTGAAGTATATAGACTTCGAAACCAGTTACGATAAGTTTAATGTAAACGCTTCTTCTATTTACAGAATCAATAGAACGTCCGTGAAGAATGGAGAAAGGATGCCGCCGGGTTTGTGGACCACGTATGGCCTGGGGCCAGCGCTACAAACTGACATTCCAGAAGTGAGGCGCTACATCCGGACGCATACAGAAGAAGCCGTAGTTACCTATCACCCTGCAGGAGGTGAAGCCAAAGGTTTTCATGAACATACTATACTGGCAGTTGATTCTACTTTTTTTCGTGCTTTTACGTTTAACTCGGTTCTGGGTAACCTATTCCTGTCCCTTGATAAACCCAATTCTATTGTGCTCACGCAATCTGCAGCCAAGAAGTATTTTGGCAGCACAGATCCTATAGGTGAAACCATAACAGTTTTAGGCGGTCGGATAAAAGGCTCTTATACCGTAACGGCTGTAATGGAAGATGTACCGCAAAACTCCCATTTCTCCTTTGACTTTCTTCTGCCCCTGCATAATATGTTGATGAGTAACCAATACAAAAATGATGGCGGATGGGGATCGAACAATTTCATCACGTATGTTCAGCTTCATGATGCGTCAAAGTATGGAAGCGCAGAACTGAAGCTTCCGGAGTTGTGCGAGCGAAGGCTGAATCCGAAATGGAAAGAACATAATATACGCATGGAATTGCATCTGCAGCCTCTGCGTAACATTCATCTCACTCCAGGCTTGCGGGGAGATGGGGAAACCATTGGTCATAATACGTTATATTTTTTTGGTGTGATCGCTGTATTTATTCTTTGTATTGCCTGGATCAATTACATCAATCTTTCCACAGCCAGAGCTATGGAAAGAGCCCGTGAAGTGGGCGTCAGGAAAGCCATCGGAGCATTCCGCAGCGAACTCATTACGCAGTTTTTATTGGAGTCTGTGGTGATCAACGTCATCGGTATTGTTCTGGCCGTTGTCCTGGCCATCGCGTTCCTTCCTGTACTGGAACGCATCATCGGCAAGTCATTGTCTTTTGATTTCAGTGATATCCGTTTATGGACCACCTTAGGAGTTTTGTTTGTCGTTGGAACGTTAGCTTCCGGCATTTATCCTGCCTTAGTGATGTCTTCATTCCGGGTTACGCGTAGTTTAAAAGGGCAGGGTAGGAAAGGTGGTGGCTACTTTCTCCGGAAGGCCCTCGTGGTGTTCCAATTTGCGGCGTCCTTAATTTTGATTGCCGGTACGTTTGTCGTGTATCGTCAGATCAATTACATGCAAGCGCAAGACAAAGGTCTTAACATAGATCAGATGCTGGTGGTCAATGGTCCTCGAACCATTCCCTGGAACGTTGCCAAACAAACGCTCAGGATACTTAAAGAAGAAGCGGAAAAAATTTCTGGTGTAAAAGCCGTTGCGACTTCCGGCGCCATTCTCGGCGGCGGCCACAACTGGGGGGCTGATGTGCGTAAAAGTGGTACTGCATTAAGCGAGATCAAACTGGGCAGCGTGGTTTGGATCGACCCGGATTTTATTCCACTGTACGATATCTCTTTCCTTTCCGGCAGGAATTTCAATACCGATATTCGTTCCGATATGGAATCGGTCATCATCAATGAAGCATCACTGGAAGCTTTTAGTCTTGGTACAGCTGATCAGGCGTTGGGAGAGGAGCTTATTTTCGATAAGGATACTGCACAAATCATTGGCGTTGTGAAGAATTACAACTGGAGTTCACTCAAATCCGAGGTAAAGCCTTTTATTTTCATGGCGGATACCATAGTTCCCAGTAAGATTACATTTCAGCTTGAAAGTAATTTGATTCCATCCACCGTTGATGCCGTTGGCAAATTATATAAAGCGTTAATACCGGATGAACCTTATGACTATAATTTTCTCGATGAAAGTTTTAATGCGCAGTATAAAAGCGACCTGCAGTTTGGTAACATCTTTGGAGTTTTTGCCAGTCTTGCAGTAGCCATATCGTGCCTGGGCCTATGGGGACTTGCGTCATTTACCACGGCACAAAGACTGAAGGAGATAGGCGTGCGCAAAGTGCTCGGCGCCACCGTTGGTAGTATTGTTTACCTGCTCTCGGCCCAGTTTCTCAGACTCGTCCTACTAGCGGCTCTGATTGCTTTGCCCATGGTCTGGTATGGTATGAACACATGGCTTGATGGTTTCGCTTTTAAGATCAGCTTGAAATGGGATTTGTTTATAATTCCTATAATGGTCCTGGCGCTAACGGCCTTGCTAACGGTAAGTCTGCAGGTATTAAAAGGTGCTACAACGAATCCTGCTAAAGTATTGAGGTCTGAATAAGAGGAGGGATCAACGTCTATTGAGGAGGATCTATGCGGTTGGGTACAACGCTCGCTTCTGTAATGATTGAAGGTCAATCTGACTTTGAAAACCTTAAGCAGTGTCGAAGTAGGACAGGAAGGAATTAGTGATCCGGCGATGCGGGAAAGCTTGGCTCTTTTATATTCCAGGCCTATCAAATAGGACAATCCGGTCATAAAAAAGTAATCCTTGCTTAAGAATTATAACATACTAAATATTATATTTAGTCATGGTTGTCAAAATTCTCGATCAAACAAGAGGCGGCGTTGATCCCCCGATTAAAAATTGCGCCCCAATGTTCATTCAACAAAAAATTTCTAATAGTAAAAGGAAAAACCAGGACCTATAAAATACATATGGGCAGCGGCAATATTCTCATAGAACCTGATGGTCAATACCTTTGCATTGTTCCGGAAGTAAAGCGTTTCTACTCGCTGATGATGATAAGATCAAAGACACAACAATTCTTTCACACATTAATCGAGACAAAAACCTACACACGTAAACACTCAAGCCTCCAAACAACAAAAAAATGAAGAAAACCCTGCTGATGATCTGTATACTACTGGTACTCTGCAACCTTGCTCCAGCGCAGGAGCTCAGATCGCCTGACGGAAAATTCGTGATGATATTTTCCCTTCAGAACCAGGGCACTCCTACGTATCAGCTGACCTATAAAAACAAGGTTGTAATAAAATCAAGTGCGCTGGGTCTTGAACTTAAGAATGACACGACATCTCTCCTAAATGGTTTTACAGTTACCAATACCGAAACTTCCTCTCATGATTCAACGTGGGAACCGGTTTGGGGTGAAGTGAAGACCATCCGCGATCATTACAATGAGCTGGCCGTTACAGTCAGTCAGAAAAAAAACGATCGCAAAATGATAATACGCTTCCGGATGTTTGACGATGGACTTGGCTTTCGCTATGAATTTCCTTCTCAGAAGAACCTTAATTACTTTGTGATTAAAGAAGAGCGAACCCAGTTTGCCATGACAGGTAATCACACTGCTTTTTGGATTGCCGGTGACTATGACACGCAGGAATACGATTATACTACGTCGCGATTGTCAGAAATAAGAAGCCGGATGAAAGGTGCGATCACAGCGAATGCATCACAAACTCCGTTTTCGCCGACAGGTGTTCAAACAGCACTAATGATGAAGACGGATGATGGCATATACATCAACCTGCACGAAGCGGCACTGATCAACTATTCATGCATGCATCTAAACCTCGATGACAAGACGCTGGTGTTTCAGTCGTGGCTGACGCCCGATGCCATTGGTGACAAAGGTTATATGCAGTCACCGTGCAATACGCCGTGGCGTACCATCATTGTGAGTGATGATGCACGAGACATCCTCGCTTCTAAAATGACCTATAATCTGAATGAACCTTGCAAGATCGAAAACACATCATGGATCAAACCAGTGAAGTACATGGGCGTGTGGTGGGAAATGATCACAGGCAAAAGTTCGTGGTCATATACAAACGATTTTCCTTCCATTGAGCTTGGCGTTACAGATTATACAAAAGCAAAACCAAATGGCACACATGGTGGCACAACAACCCATGTAAAAGAGTATATCGACTTTGCAGCAAAGCACGGTTTTGACGCCGTGCTGGTCGAGGGCTGGAATATCGGGTGGGAAGACTGGTTTGGAAATTCCAAAGACTATGTGTTTGATTTCGTTACACCTTATCCGGATTTTAATGTGACGGAGTTGAGAGATTATGCGAAGGCTAAAGGAATCAAGATCATCATGCATCATGAGACCTCCGGTTCTACACGCAACTACGAGCGCCACATGGATGTGGCCTACAAATTCATGAAAGACAACGGATACGATGCTGTGAAAAGCGGATATGTAGGACCGATACTTCCGAAAGGTTTTTATCACTACGACCAATGGACGGTGAACCATTACCAATATGCTATTGAAAAAGCAGCCGCATACAAGATCATGGTGAACGCACATGAAGCCGTGCGTCCTACTGGTATTGCACGTACCTATCCGAACCTGATCGGAAATGAAGCAGCAAGAGGGACCGAGTTCCAGGCGTTCGGAGGTTCAAAACCGAACCATGTAACGATCCTTCCTTTCACGCGATTGATAGGAGGGCCCATGGATTATACTCCAGGAGTTTTCGAGATGGATATCAGCAAGATCAACCCGAGCAATACTTCACATTGCAATAGTACCCTAGCCAATCAGTTAGCCTTGTATGTAACCATGTACAGCCCGTTGCAAATGGCCGCCGATTTTCCCGAGACCTACAACAAGTTTTTAGACGCGTTCCAGTTCATCAAGGATGTAGCGCTTGACTGGGACGAAAGCAAATACCTCGAAGCTGAACCCGGACAATTCATAACCGTGGTACGCAAAGCAAAAGGGAAAGGGGACTGGTTTCTAGGAAACGTAAATGGAGAAACTCCACGGACATCAACGGTAACATTTGATTTTCTGGAGAAAGGGAAAATTTATGTTGCCACCATTTACGCAGATGCAAAAAATGCACATTTCAAAACCAATCCCCAGGCCTATACGATTCGTAAAGTTGTGATAACGAACAAGTCTAAACTGTCCCAATGGTCTGCTCCAGGTGGGGGTTATGCAGTAAGTATTATTGAGGCGGATAAAAGTCAGACGAAAGGATTGAAGAAGCTCTAAGAGTGTTTAGGTGTTTATGTGTTTACGTGTCCGATAGCCTGGCGATAAGCTTCAATTCTGTGTTCATAAAAACCTAAGCACTTAAACACCTAAACACATTTTCCAGGGAAATCAATATCTTGCCTTTTGATTTTTACCCAATGGACTCGCCACTTATATCCTTTGAACAGAAAGAGAAATACTTATTGATAATAGGTCATGGCAAGCGCGATAATCTTACTTCCATGGCGCAGGCCTCTGGACAGATCTACGAGAAGGTCCTCGAAACCAAGAGCAGCTACCTGCTTGTAGACTATCGTAAACTTCAGATCAACGTACACCTGAGTGAAGCTTTCAATATTGTAAAGCGATATGAAGTTGTTCAGCCTGAATTAAAAAAACTTGTCATCGCCGCTGTGTTCGAGGGCAAAGGTCTGGAGTTTGGCAACTATTGGAGAGACGTAGCCAGGCAGCGTGGTTTCTTTATTGAAATTTTTCAAGATATGAAGTTAGCGGAAGAGTGGCTGCTCCGGCAGGAGGGGAAAGAATCGTAGGAACCGCGCAGAAGTGGAAAATTTTGTGGACGGGAAGGATAAAACAACTTACTTTAATACATTCAAAATTGCCGGCGTTTACTCCGGCAGCATTTCATGGATTTACATCCCGCTCGTTGACAAGTGCGGAAGCACAGCCTATGGGATATGAGGTTCAGGATTGCAGCGGTAGAGAATTTTCAACTGGCCTACTTTTTAACAGTAAAGGAAAGTAATCATAAACTGATACAGGTGTAAACAGATTTCTGGCTTTCCTACTTTTCCAACAAGCGATTTCAATGTAGGGGGGGACAAAATTTTCCCCCTTTTAAGACTATCATTCTTTCCTTAATTTTGTTTTATGCATGAAAGAAAAATTCCCGAATTATTGGACTGTGGCTTAGTTGTTACCATGAAAGTAATTGGTGGCAAATGGAAAGCTTGGATAATCAAGTGTATCAAAGACGGAGTTAGGCGGCCGAGTGCCATTCATAAAGTGATGCATAATGTAAGTCCGCGAATAGTTAATCGGCATTTGAGAGAATTGGAAGAATATGGGATCCTTTATAAGGAAACATATGCCGAATCACCTGCCCGAGTTGAATATTGGCTTACTGAGGTTGGAGAAAGTATCTTGCCTGTGATACAAGTTTTGGAGACATGGGGAGACAATAATAAAGTTTATGTCAACCGACACAATGCAGACTATAAATCCGGATCCTGCGTTCATCTTCCAAACATCAGCAATTAGAGAGCAGTTCGTAAAACTTTAATAATTGCGGCATGTCCTTCCTTATGATAGCCGGCATCGACCGCTTTTCCAAAGATACTTACAAGAAGGGTTGGCAATTCAGTATTTAGCGAAGCCTCCTGTGAATGTCGTAACAGGAGTGCCAGATCATTTGCCACGGTCTCGACGGTGGTTTTTGGTTCATTAAAGCGGTCTTTTTGGATCACTTCGCCCATATGTCTTGCCTCTATGGAAAGCATTGTTGAAAAGCCTTCCATTAACTTTCCGAACTCATCAACTCTCATGCCCTCACTTTCGCACAGCAGCGCCCCATGGCAAAAGCCGATCCAATTACCTGCTAGATACGCCATTGCTGCATTTGTTAGAACGGCTGAAGCCCCGGGATCTTCCCCTACGTGGCTAACAGTACCTGCAAGAGCTTGTAACAAATCTTTTTGTTGATTGAAGACATTCATTCGACCGGCTATTGTAATGAATGCTTCACTGGTGCCGATCTGGTTCGGCCATGCCGCGATTCCGCCTGTCAGCAGCTCGCCACCTTTCGAGGTTACCCAAGTGTCAAACGACCGAGCATCTTTAGCTGTACCTGAACTCAGCTGCACTAAAACGCGGCCTTTTATAGCGGAGGCGACACTTTCTGAATGGAAGATTTGCATACTTGCTTGATAATCTGAAACGCAAATTATTGTGGTGGTGCTAGCTCTTATTGCAATTTCCGGATTTGAAGCAACATCAGCGCCCCCTTCCATAAGTACTCGCGTCTTGTCAGGATTCCGGTTCCAGACTGTAACATGAAATCCTTTCGTCAGGAAGGCTCCGGCTAATGCTCTTCCCATTTTTCCCAGGCCCAGCACTGTAACTCTCTGCCTATTTGTTTTCCTATTATTTTCTATCATCGTTGAATTTTTTTTCGTTTTAGATGGTGCAAATTAAGCAGGTGGTTATGCACGCACAATGAGAGACAAAATATTCAGACAGGTGAAAATTTTGTCCCTATCACTATCAATAGGTTAGCGGAAGCTGGCGGGCTTTGAGGATATCAACTTTGCGGAAGAGTGGCTGCTTCGACAGGGGAGGAAAGCGTAGTCTACGTGTTTACGTCTTTTAAGTGTTTATGTGTTTATGTACGCTCGATCTTCGGACTGTGCACAACGCGATCAGTTAGAAACTTCAACACTCAGGCACCTCAACACTTCAACACTTTTAAACGAACTTCTCCCTGAACTGGAGATTGAACATGCCATACAAAAGGCAAAGCGCACTGAGAATCATGAGATACATCCTGTTTTTGTAAATGATTGTCAGCCAAATATACTCGCTCATCTGACGTGGTTCGGAGAAGGGATTCAGGAATATGTTGTAAGCGCTGTATTCCAATGGTTCTGCAAAAATAAAAAATACGAATGATACGATCACGAGTACGATTGCAGTTCCATTGCCGTTCTTGATCAGCGTGGACAACATAAAAGCTAATGAAGACAGGAATGTAATCGGAAAGAGTACCTGACCAATCATCGGCAGGATACTGAATCGATAAAGCGTTAGGTTAGCAACGCTGCCGAGAACAATTAAAATAACGGCAGCAATACCTATCGTCAATATGAAGCGCACCAGCCATACTTTGTACCTGTAGTTAGGAATACCAAAAATTGTTTCCAACATCTTGGAATCATCGTCATTCTGAATGCCGTATGCCATAGGGTAGAAGATGAGCAACAGTCCTGGGAAAACCAGAAAGCCATAGATAACGGCTTCATTGAATTCGGGATCATCCAGGATGCTAATCATGATGATGAAGGCAAAGAAAAAAAATGCCGCAACTACAAAGTAGACAAACTTGTTTCCAAAAATTACTTTGACGTTGTAGATCATCAACTTATACAACAGCAACAGATAGCTCTTCATTTTTTGTCTTTGATTTACTTTTCATCAACCATAAATATGCATCTTCGAGATTCGCACGTACCTGAGTGGCATCGAAGCGAGGCGGTTCGCCCGATAAGCACTTTACCCTTATCAGATCACCTTCCCGCATGTGGTGAACGATAAGGTAGTTTTCTTTTTCAACCTCAAATTCATCCGGGGTTAAATGAAATTCCCACACTTTGCCGTTGGCCAGTTCTGCCATTGTCGTTGGGCTACCGATGTACTCGATATTACCGGAGATGAGCACAGCAAGTTTGTTGCAGCTACTCGCAATGTCTTCAATGATGTGGGTGGAGAACACAACGATTCGTTCCCGGCTAAGCTCTACCAGCAGGTTGCGGAAACGAATCCGCTCCAATGGGTCTAGGCCTGCAGTTGGTTCGTCTACTACTAATATTTTTGGCAGATGAAGCAGGATTTGAGCAATACCAATACGCTGCTTCATTCCTCCCGAGAAAGAGCCTATCTTTTTGTGCTGATGCTCATCCATGTGCACCGCCTTCAGTACGTATTGTACCCGTTCCTTCCGCTCATCTTTGTTGGAGATCTTTCTCAAGATCGCCTGGTAATCCAGAAACTCATAAGGGGTCATGTTTTCATACGTGCCAAACGCCTGAGGCAGGTACCCGATGAGACCTTGAAGTTCTTCTCTACGCAACTTGGTGTCATGTCCATTGATCCAGATCTTACCGTAACTCTGGTCAAGGATGCCACATAGGATCCGCATCAGCGTGGTTTTGCCTGCGCCATTCGGCCCCAGTAATCCGAACATCCCTTGTTCGATCGTTACGCTGGCACCTTTGAGTGCTTTGAATTCTGCCTTCTTAGGTTTTACCAGAGGAATTGAGAGTATTAGCTTAAAATATAATCTACGGATCTTCTTAAACCGGCCTGTGATCCCGTTGACATCGACCGGGTTTTCCCTTAGCCTTTGCGATACGCGTACAAGGAACAGTCCGATGATCCACAGCGTAATCAGAATGATTCCGAAAGCTTTAATCTGGGTATCACGGTACAGAAAGATCGCGCTGACGACAGGGAACCCCCAGTAGAGCAATGTATTGACGAGCTTCAAAAGTTTTGGTCTTTGCGGCAGTAATTTCCTTACATTGTCGAGGATCGATAGCAATAGCACGTGCAACGAGATCATAAAGAACAATTGCCAAAATGCTTTCTCTAAATGGAAGTAGATAAAATAAATCAGAAAACCAATCAGGGCACTCTGCCAGATCAGGTCTTGCAGTACCATACCCGTTGTCACAGGCTCTTCACCCCGGGAATTGAACAGATTTTTATTGCCTTTCCATTCTCTGATCCACCGCTTATCCCGGCCATACACTTTCGTGAGGTTTTGAATTTCTATGCGCATCGCCTCACCTGGCGCAACCATTTTAGCATTAGCCTGACGCAACGACGACATAATAAAGTGTGTACCACCGGGGATCAGAATGATTGCCCCCATATACGCAATCATTTGCCACAGCAATCCTTCTAATCGTGATGATATAAGAGCTCCGGTGATTATCGCGAGTACGATCTGTGCAGTCTTAATGCCTGGCTTTAGATTTCTAAACCAATCCAGGACACTTTCCAATCCAGCGCTCATGGTCGGGATATAGAACAACGTCAGTATGGTGGCAAATGCAAGTCCTCCCATCACTGTAACTGCGAACGGCTGCCCTATGCTTACAACATACTCGGCTTCCCCAAGTGCTAACGGCAGCATGGCAATAATAGTCGTGATCGATGTAATAAGAATTGGCCGGATACGTGAAATCCCACTCATCATTAGTGCGCGGTACTTTGAATAACCTTCTCTTCGGAGGATGCGCGAATAGTCGATGAGAATGATTCCATTATTCACCACCACGCCAAGCAGGATCAAAAATCCGATCAATGTATTTGTGCTGAGCAATGAGTTGCCGGTGAGTGTGAGGCTTAAGATAGCTCCGATACCTGCAAGCGGAATGGAAAACATGATCACGATCGGGAGGTACAATGATTCGAACACAGCAGCAAGGATCATGAAAATGATCACAATAGCGGCAAAAATGAAGAAGTAGAAATCATCATACAATCCTTCATCGTGAACGACATCAACTACGATACCCGATGGAATATTAACACCGTTCACAATTTGATCAATCTCCAGTCGTGAGGCTTCGCGCAGCGATTCCGATGTTAACACTTCTTCGATGAAATTATACGTGATTTGAATTCGTTTTTCCTGATCCGTCCTTGTAATGGTGCTTTCGCCGGATGAGTAGAGGACCGTGCCGATATCAGAAAGTGAATGTGTCGCACCCGTTGTGCTAGTGACAGGCATCTCCCGTAAGTCTCGCATCTCCTTTGCTGTGTTTGTGATCTGATTCTGCGTGCGGATTGTAATTTCATATTCCTCGCCGCCGCTGATAAAATGAGAGCCTGACGTGAACGAAGGTTGAAAATCA
>CAZAHL010000202.1:0-13614 GCA_964484845.1 uncultured Chryseolinea sp.
CACGATGGTAAACTGAAAAGCGATTAAGGATTTCCGCAACATTTGTCCTTTTGAGAATTGGAATCCAACCTTAGTTTTTAACACTTCTGCGGGTTTAAAAGATGCCATTACAACTGAGGGGTATATCGCTGCCAACAGGATCACAAGGGATCCTGTGAAGAGCACGATCAATGCATCAACAGGTTGGAATGCCAGATTCAGATTCAGAATGCGCAAAAGGTTATTCAGGTTAATGAAGGCTATCTGAGCAAATCCGGTCGAGATCAACAATGTTAAAATGACCAATACTAAATTTTCTGCTGCAAATTGTAATACGAGATTGAACCATGTCCCACCAAGCACCTTCCTTACTCCTACTTCTTTAGCTCGCACAGATGCTTGAGCAGTAGTTAGGTTGACAAAGTTTGCAGAAGCGAGGAGCAGGATAAACAACGCGACGGCAAATGCTGCCTGAATGATTCGCATTGGCATCGTGTAGCTGCCAGGACTGCTTCCATATAATGGTTCATTGTGTATTTCTTTTAAGGGCTGAAGAAAGTAGGAAATCCGATGATCGTCTTCGGGTTTCATGTATTTTTTCTTCCAACCCGAGATCTTTTTTTCAAAGGCATTTTTCTGCAACGGATCGTCTAATACCACAAAAGTTGTTCCTTGATAATTGCCGGCCCAGTTTCCAGATTGATATGGATTGCTTTGCTTGTAAAATTCGTACGTCATGAAAGCGTCGTACTGCAAATTGGTATTACCCGGAGCATCTTTAGTTATTCCAGTCACCATTAGAAGTTCTTTGTTTTCAAATTGAATTGTCTTCCCGAGAATCGTTTCAGGATTGTCCGCTTCATCGCCAAAAATATTTTTTGCCAAACTTTGTGTAAGAATTATGGCATTTCGATCCCGAAACGCTGACTTCGAATTGCCGGCGATCCAGGTGAGGTCAAATACGGAGGCGAAATATTCATCCGCATACAACACATTTTCTATTTTAAAGCGATTTGTTGCCCCATTCTTATCTGCTACATTAAAGTGCTGGCTCATCGGGCCGCTAACCTGAGTAACGATTGATAATTCCGAAAAGTCGTTTCGCAGCGCTTCAGCTAACGGATAGGCTGTTGTATTCCAGTATGAAAACCCGTCTGGAAAATTTGTGTGCTGAACCACACGATACGTTTTATTGGCTTGTGCATGGAAGGAATCAAAGCTCAGTTCATAACGTACAAACACCAGCATTACGATGCAGCAGGACATACCGGCCGATAATCCAATGATGTTAATAAGAGAGGAGTACCTATGACGAAAAAGGTTTCTTATTGCAATTCTCAGGTAGTTGGTACGCATAGGCAGGGGTGAGTTCAAATATGTTACTAAATACAATGCCATGAAAAAACATTACAAACAAGCCTAAAAATTGATTTTGCGACTTTTGCTCGCCCGAAGTCGAACACCTATGTCCGAAATCGATAAGTGGCCAGTTCCAATTGTGATTGGCGCCGTATAGCTAATTGTAATCATTCACTCCTCAAACTCTTCACCGGGTTAATCAGGGCTGCCTTAATAGCCTGGAAACTTACTGTAAGCAACGTAATGACTAGTGCAGTTACTCCCGAAACTAGAATTATCCACCAGGAAACAGTTGTGCGATATTCATATTTCTGCAACCATTGCTCCATGAAATACCAGGCTACAGGAGTAGCGATGGCGAAAGCAATACCCACAAGCACTATAAATTCTTTCGATAGCAGACCCCACAGGTTTATAACAGAAGCGCCTAGTATTTTTCGCACACCGACTTCTTTGGTCCGTTGTTCGGCTACAAAAGATGCCAACCCAAAAATACCCAGGCATGAAATACAAATGGCTAGTGTAGCGAAAAAGTTAGCCAATGTGCCAATGCGTTGTTCCTCCGCAAACTTCCGGCCGTACTCATCATCCACAAAATTGTAGTCGAACGGGCTGGCTGGATTATGCTTTTTGAAAATTGGTTCTATTTTTTTTAGTGCTTCACCAGCACTCAAACCGGGATTTAGTCTGATTGTAATGAAGGGTCCTACATCATTCACTAAAAAATAAATACTCTGCCTTACAGGTTCATAGGGCGATTCAGTTATCATATCTTTCATCACACCGATCACAGTAAACGTATTATTATTAAATTTTACAGTTTTTCCTACCGGATCGGTAAGCCCCATATAGTTAACAGCCGCTTCATTCAGAATTATCGAAGAACTATCCGTAGAGAACCTCCTTGAAAAATCGCGCCCATCGGCAAACTGCCAACCAACCGATTTACCAAAGTCATACGTAACACCTACCAGCGCAAAAGACATCTGGTGCCGGTTGATGTCTTTGCCTTCCCATTCAAAGTTGTCATCAAAGTAATTGTTTTGTGTTGTGGCGCTTGAGGATTGGGCAAATCCAACCGCACCACCTGACTCCAACAATTCTTTTTGCAGAACATCGTATTTACCGAAGAGGTCAGGTGTATTCATAGTAATCCGAATTAACCCTTCCCTGTCATAACCCACCGGACGATTCTGTGCATGTTGAACCTGACGATACACTACCATGGTTCCAACCATTAATACAATGGAGATTGTAAATTGAAAGGTCACCATTATCCTGCGTGGAATAGCGGCAAAGCTACCAGCACGAAAGGGACCTTTCAAAACCCTCACAGGCTGGAACGATGAAAGGTACAATGCCGGGTAGCTCCCGGAAATAAGAGCTGTGATGATGATGAATAGTGCCGAGAGAATCCAAAAGATCGCGTTTGAAAATGGCAAATCAATTTCCTTTGCTGACAGTTCATTGAACCAACTCATGCAAACGGACACAAGTCCGAGACTTGCTGCAAAGGCCATACCGACGATCAAAAACGATTCACTTAAAAACTGGTTCACCAACTGGTTTCGCATAGACCCGATTGCTTTACGAATTCCAACTTCCTTGGCGCGTTTTTCCGAACGAGCTGTGCTCAGGTTCATAAAATTGATGCACGCCAGCACCAATACAAATACACCAATCAAACCAAAAAGCCATACTTGTTGTATTCTTCCTCCTGCTTGCACACCATTCTCCCACTTGGAACGTAGGTGCCAGTCTTCCATAGGGTGAAGAAAGATTGAAAGTTCGTAGCCGGCAATTTTTGGGCGACTGCTTTCAATCTTAGACCAATAAACATTTTGAATACGGTCGGATACATCTGTCATTGAAATCCCGGGGACAGTCTGTACAAAAATCTCAAATGAACTGTCGTTCCAATTATTGATATTATTAGAGTTTACGAGCCGACTCACAGGACAGAAGAAACTCACATCCGAAAACCGTGCATTCCGTGGCAGGTCTTCAAATACGCCTGCAATTTTCATGTCTTGATTACCATCGAACAACACGTTTTTTCCGATCGCTTCTTCAGAACCGAAAAGGGAACGGGCAAGTGACGCCTCGAGTAGAATAGTATTTGGATCATTGAAGCCCGACAATGAACCGGCAATCAACTTCAATGTAACTATTTCTGTGAACCCAGGCTCCACGTACATGCCCAAGCGTGAAAATTTCTTTTCATCAAAAGAGATAAGATGCTCGTTATTGGATGAAGCAAGAGCAACGTGCTCAAATAAATTGCCGTAGTTGGTTCTAAGTTCATCCGCTAAAGGAATTGGAAAATGATTGCTATTGTCTGCAATATGAGTGACTCCATTGGCTCTTTCCTTTCGTGCCAGTTGCGCAACAGTTGCATAATTTTTATGATAACTGTTAAATGACAATTCATCTCCAATCCAAAGGCCAATGAGAATGGCCACAGACATCCCCAATGTAAGCCCTCCAATGTTGATCAATGAATACCCTTTATTTCGGAGAATATTCCTCCACCCAATTTTTAAATAACTTTTGATCATACCGTAGTTGTTTAAATTTTTATATCCTTCTGCCGGCCCGACAATTCCTGGCCTGAAAAGCAATAGCACATCAACCATAAATTTTAAATCTGCTTTTCTCTTTCCAAGAGTTTTCAATCGTACATCATAGACCTCCATCAAGTCTCCTTCAATATAGTCCTGCATCTTCGGGTGGCAGTACCAACGGAAGAATTTTAAAAAGAACTTAGGCGGATAAACATTACATTTTTTCATTAGTCTCAACGTGCAACATTGACCTGCACTACTATTTTTGGAATAGCTTTCCAGAGTTCGTCTCTTGTAGCTTTGGTATAAAGCATCGCCTTTTTACCCATGGCTGTAATTTCAAAGTAGCGCTTGGGTCGGCCAGCCCGCTCTTCAGTAGCTTCACCTGCAAATGATTTGAGGTAGCCCTTGTCTTCCAGTCTTTTGAGTGCTGTGTGAAGGGCACCCATACTTACCGTGCGCGAAAGCCGTGATTCGATTTCATTTTTTATGGAAACACTATAAGCTTCGTTGTTTAATATCCCAATCGTGAGGATAACCACCTCTTCAAATTCACCCAATTGGTATTTTTTCATATACTTAAATATTATAATCTAAATGTAGGAATAAAAATTATGCCAGATTGCTATTCACTGAATGGAACATCATATGAGAACTTCTGCTACTTGAACGTTGTGCGCTAGTGGACGGATGATTGGCAGAAACGGGCAGGATACGCTACTGTCAGAATTTCGGAATATGGTATAACAAACTCACTGATTTTCCGCACTTTCAGCATAACTATGGCTGCACAAATAATCTGAAAGTTCATTAGGCCTTTCGCAAATCGGAGGACTAACTCACTACAAAATTTTACCAGCCAGCCGAACCATTAATCGTATTTTCTCGTCGAGATTCTCCGCGTTTTGTGACATGTAATCCAAATACGTTTTCATCTCAGCTCGGAATATTGTACGAAAAACTCCTTCAGCTGACTCGGATTAACCCACAAGTTGAGTTGCGCTGCGGTCTTTCCAATCATTTCGCTTTCGGTATACCCGGAAACTACCTGAGCCTTGTCATTTACATCGACAATTATCCCGTCCGATTCGCGGGCCAGTGACATGAAATCCGGATTAAACTTGAATAAAGTGAAAAATTTCTCCTCACTTGCCCGAAGTTTTTCTTCTGTTTCTTTAAAGGTGGTAATGTCGTGCACCACACCATTAATTTCCGATATGGTTTCTTTATTGTAAAAGGGGTAGGCAATCCACCTTAACCAGCGTTGATTTCCGCTGCTCGTAACATACTGGAACGTTGTATCCAATGGACGCCCTTCAAGTTTTATTCTTTGAAGGCCTGCAAGCACTCGTTCGCTATTTTCGGCTCCGTATAAAACATCCAAAAATTCACGATTGTAAAAGTTAAAATCATTGTATTTTCCATGAATCGCATAAAACTCGTTGGAGCCTGAAAACTTTCCCGTTTTCAAATCGAGCCGCCAACTTCCCGTCTTGGTTATCTCCTGCGACTTGTTCAGAATGAACTCAGTGCGCGACAGCACCTCGTAATTTTGTTGTAATTCTTTGCTGAGCCGTTGCAGCATTTTTTCTTTTTCTCTCAGTTCAGCCTGATTTTGGTGATGATCGGCGCGAACTTGTTTCTGAATTGCCACCAGTTCCTCTTTATTGTCATGGAGTTCTGTAATGTCATTCCACGCACCAAGGCAACGTTTAGGTTTTCCACTGTTGTCTCGCTCCACTTTTATTTTATCCCGGATAAAATAAAACCGGTCATGTCCTTTTATACAATACTCAAGGTGAAAAGAAGTTGTTGATTTGTCTGCAAGGAATTTTTCAAAGACCTGGTTAATTTTGTCATGGTCATCTTGATGGATGTTTTCCTGCCACTTCTCACGCTGGCCATCGCCCTTGGGCAAATTGTATTTTTGCAGGGTCCCTTCGTGTGCAAACCAGGTTCGATTTCCAGTTTGCATATCTTGTATCCAGAATACATCCGAGACGATCTCCAGGAATGCGGGCAAAATCTCCTGGAATATACTATCAGGTTCCGTTCTCGAGTTGATGCCCATAGAAGGCTTAATTAAAAGAGATAAGACTAATAATGTGAAGGTTCCTTACACTTATTTCAATATACTAAAAAGCCGACCAAGGTCATAGCAATTACCAATGATCATAACAGCCCTGGATATCCCAGTAATCAGTAGCGTGGTCATTATTCGTAGTATAAAAACTATCCCTTACTTAATAACCCTTTTAGTTGGCGTTAGACTATGCCATGTAGCAGCAAAATAGACACCCAAGGAACAAAAACGGCTTCGAAGACTATTGTGTAGGTGTGTCCCAGCACTTTTATAATGAAGAAAGCGTGATCTCCTTTTCACCAGCTTTTAGTACATAAGTTTTTTTATCCGCGCATTGCAATATGATAGTCTTTGCCAAGTGATTAGTTTTGAATCTGACTAATCATATGGTAATCACGTGAATAAGCCCCTGCCGCAGACTTCTTCTGAATCAACGTTTACCCTATTGATTGAGCTGACCAAATGCCGCAGCAATTTAAAATAGCATACTTTTTCACCTACAAACTTCGGTACTTGACCGGGTTAACAATGTTGCTCTATTTTCTTTCTGTACAACTTTGCCTATTTCTTCAGGCTGTTTCATTCATTGCTGCTAGTCAACAAGAGCCCTTATGCAAAACATGATGAGCCAAATCTTCAAACTTGCTGGATCTTACAGATGCGGATATTTCTGTGTTGTTCTTTTGGCTTTGTTGATGACGGCTAACCATGCCCATGCTCAAAAAAATAGAATAAAATTCGAGCATATCGGAACCTCTGCAGGTCTTTCACAAGGAAGTATCGTTTGTATTTTTCAATGTAGTCGTGGCTTCCTTTGGTTTGGTACACGCGATGGATTAAATAAATATGATGGCTATAAATTTACAGTATACCGGAATGACCCAGATAATACTCAAAGCCTGAGCAATAATTCGGTAAGGGATATAGTAGAAGATTCGTCCGGCAATCTCTGGATTGGTACATTGGGTGGCGGATTAAATATGTTTGATCGCAACCTTGAAACATTTGCAGTTTACAAGCATGAGGATCAAAATCCCGCGTCGATATCAAGCGATCTCGTTACATCTTTATTAGTAGACCATCAAAACAGATTATGGATAGGAACAAGAAACAAAGGGCTTGACTTATTTGATTTAAAGACAAAAACTTTTGCGCATTACAAGAACGATTCAACCAATCCAACAAGCCTGAGTGATAATGATGTCCGGGATATTGCTGAGGATAGCAAGCATCGTTTGTGGATTGGCACAAACCATGGAGGACTTAATCTGTTCGATGAAAAAAGTAAATTCAAACAATATAAGCATGATGATCAGCGACCTTCATCAATCAGCAGCAACCGTATTTGGTGCGTAACGGAAGATTCATCTCATCGCATATGGGCTGGCACGTATGGGGGTGGACTTAACCTTTTTCACCCTGAGTCAGATGGATTTGAACACTTTAAAAAAGACGTTAACAACAGCAATAGCGTACCGCATGATTTTCTTTTATCAATACGCGAAGACCATTCAGGTAATCTTTATATCGGAACGGAAAATGGAGGGATGAGTATTTTCGATCCCGACGAAAAAATTTTTCATAATTATCTGAATGACGACAGCGACCCGACAAGTCTCAGCAGTAATTCGATTAACTCAATTTACAGAGACCAGAAGGGAAATATGTGGATTGGCACATTTAACGGTGCCCTTAATTTCGTTAGCCGCGATGCAAGTAAGTTTATACACTATAAGTATAACCCTGTTATCAACAGTCTCAGCAATAATAAAGTATTAACCATTTGCGAAGATTCAGACGACAACATTTGGGTAGGAACGGATGGAGGTGGTTTAAACCGCTTCGATCCTGTTACGGAAACTTTTACTCATTTTAAACATCAGGAAGGAAACATAAACAGCATTGCAGGAAATTATATTCTGAAAGTATTTGAAGACAGTGATAAAAATTTATGGTTGGGAACATGGGGTGATGGTCTTACGGTGTATAACCGGTCTAAAAATACGTTCCGCCATTTCAAACATGACCCTGCAAACCCGAACAGCCTAAGCAATAATAATTGCTGGAGCATCTATGAAGACCGTGATAAAAATATTTGGATCGGAACCTTTGGGGGAGGCCTTGAGCTTTACAACAGAAAAGAGAATACTTTCACACATTTCAAACACGATGATAACGACCCGCAAAGTATCGGAAGCAATAAAGTTTACTCCATTATAGAGGATCGCCAAGGCCGGCTTTTGATTGGGACCGATGATGGTGGTTTTAATATTTTCAACAAGCAGACCACACAGTTTACTGTATACAAGCATGTCCCCGACAAGAACAGCGTCACCAATAATAATGTGGATTGTATTATGGAAGACCGGAATGGAAATATATGGATGAGCACAGATGCCGGATTAAATAAATTTGACCCAACAACAAAAAAGTTTACCAGCTATCACATCAAAGACGGCCTTCCCAATGACATGATCATGGGTGTAATTGAGGACGATATGGGAAATCTTTGGATCAGCACCAACCGCGGGATTTCAAAGTTTGACTCAAAGACAAAAGTTTTTAAGAATTATACAACCGCAGATGGTCTGCAAGGTGATGAATTCAAAGAAGGTGCTTATTGCAAAAGCCGTACAGGAGCAATATACTTCGGCGGAGTTAATGGATTTAATAAGTTTTATCCCGATAGTGTTAAAGACAGTAAGTTTGAACCACCCCTTGTATTGACAAATTTCCAGATACTTAACAAGGATGTGTCTCCGCCGTACGATCGTAAAACTTCACCATTGAGCAAAGCTATTTCTGAAACACGGGAGATCATATTATCATACAAACAATCCGTAATCACCTTCGAATTCGCATCCCTTAATTATGGACATGCTGACAAAAAGCAATATGCCTACATGCTGAAAGGTTTTGATAAAGACTGGAATTATATCGGAACTCAACGAACAGCTACCTATACAAATCTTGATGGCGGTCAATATTTCTTCATGGTGAAAGGCACGGACAATCAGGGAAATTGGCTGAACGAGGAGATAAACCTGAAGCTTGTCATCACTCCCCCGTTCTGGCAAACGTGGTGGTTCAAAGGTTTCGCCATTATACTTGTTACACTGGGTTTCTTCGCTTTTTTCAGAATACGAATGGGTGTCATTCAAAAGCAAAAAATCCAGCTTCAGCTTGAGGTGGACGAGCGTACAAAGCAGCTGGTTCGCACTACGGAAGAAGCTCAACTGGCCCGTCGTGAAGCTGAAAGAGCAACCCAGGCCAAAAGTATTTTTCTGGCGACCATGAGCCATGAGATCCGCACTCCCATGAATGGGGTTTTAGGAATGGCCTCTCTGATGGCGGAAACTTCGCTGACTGAAGAACAACGTGAGTACAACAATACCGTTCAACATTCCGGAGAAGCGCTGCTGGGTGTTATCAATGACATCCTCGATTTTTCCAAGATAGAGTCCGGCAAAATGGAGTTGGAAAATAAAGATTTCGTTTTACGCGATTGTGTCGAAGAGGTCTTAGAAGTGTTTGCTGCCAAGGCAGCACAATCCGGGCTGGATCTTATCTATGAAATTGATTACAATGTTCCCGCGCAGATCATTGGGGATAGTTTAAGGTTAAAACAAGTATTGATCAACCTTGTGAGCAACGCCATTAAGTTTACGCATAAGGGAGAGGTTTTGCTTAAGATCCATTTGCAAAAAGCAACCGGTAATCATCTGACCATTGCCTTTGAGGTAAGAGATACTGGAATTGGTATTCCCGCCGATAAACTCGAACGGTTGTTCAAAGCATTTTCTCAGGTTGACTCGTCTACTACTCGCAAGTATGGCGGGACGGGGCTGGGACTGGCTATTTCAGAAAAGCTAATTGATCTAATGGGAGGACAGATACAGGTAGAAAGCCAGCCGAATGTCGGGACTAAATTCATGTTTAGTATTAAAACCGAAGCAAGTCTGCAATCAAACGGACTTGATGTCCAGCTCCATGTAACGGCCGTTGAAGGCAAGCATGTTCTTGTCGTGGACGATAATTTCACAAGTCGTACTGTCCTTAAAAATCAGCTTGAACAGTGGAAATTGATTCCTGTTATAGCCGCATCAGGCAAAGAAGCAATCCAAATTTTGGAAGACAAAAACTTCATGTTTGACCTGATACTCACGGATATGCAAATGCTCGAAATGGATGGGCTTGAACTATCACAAAACATCCGCGCCAACTTCCCGCTCGTGCCCATACTACTTCTCAGCTCTATCGGTGATGAACGTGCAAAACAACATGTGAATATTTTTAATGCAATCCTGACGAAACCGATTAAACAGCAGATCCTCTTTAAACATATTCTTAACCAGCTCCATCCTGGCAGCACATTCATAGGGCAAGAGCCTGTCGCGGAGAAAAAGCTCTCCATGCAGTTTGCGCGGGAATACCCCATGAACATTCTTATTGCTGAAGATAACCCTGTCAATCAAAGATTAGCTACAAGAGTCCTGGAGAAGCTCGGATACAAACCTGACATTGCCACCACCGGCTATGAAGTATTGGAAACTATTAAGAAGAAAGATTATGGTCTGATATTTATGGATGTGCAGATGCCTGAAATGGATGGGCTGGAAGCCACTCGCCTAATCCGTCTTCAACAACAAAAACAACCCCTTATTATTGCTATGACTGCCAACACTATGCAAGGTGATCGCGAGATGTGTGTGGCATCAGGCATGGACGATTACATAAGCAAACCCATCAACCTTGAAGCTCTCGTTCAGCTGCTTGAAAAGTGGGCGCCCAAAAAAAATAAGAGTGCTTGATCTCAGCTTTTAAAAATATCTTCTTTGTCCTGAAGTTTGAATAATTCCTATCCAAAAGTTATTCTACGGATAGGGTTATCATTCTCAGCTGTGCCGTATAACCGAACATCTGGCTTCATCACTGGAAGCGTGAACGTAAACGTACTACCCACACCCTCTTCACTTTCAAATTCTAATTTGCCGCCATTCACCTCCACAAGATCCTTGCACAACGTCAAGCCAAGGCCAGTACCCTTTTCGTTCGATGTACCCGACGTTGTAAAAAAACTTTTCCCCTTAAATAATTCAGGCTTATGATCGCGAGCAATACCCACACCGGTATCTTTTACACTTACCTTTGCAAATCCTTCCTCCAACAGAATAGAAATAGAAACTGTATCGCCCTCCCTTGAAAACTTAATTGCATTCGTAACCAGGTTCCGAATCACAATGTCAACCAGCGCTTCATCTGCATGCACATATATATTATCCTTTGCATCACTTTTGAGTATCACCGACTTAGCATCAGCCTGACTCTGCATCAACCGGATACTCTGATCGATAACGATGGTAAGCTCAAAGTCAGTGGTATTCAGTTTCATTCCTTCCATCTGGCTCTTCGCCCAATGAAGCATGTTCTCCAGAAGGTTTACTGTGACGTTCAATTTATCTTTAATCATTTGGCTCAACAGGTGGATGTCAGTAGCTGATAAATTCCCGGCCTCCATCAGTCCCACCACACTCTGAAGGGAATTCAGCGGACTGCGGAAGTCATGGCTGATTATTGACAGAAGTCTGTTCTTAGTTTCATTTAATTCTTCCAGTCTGGTATTCTGGGAAGATATTTCAAGCTTTTGCTCAAGAATAGCAGCATTTTGTTTTTCGAGAACTTCATTCTTTCTACGCTTCACACCATTGTTCCATATTAAAAAACAGGTAAAGCCACTCAACACAATAATGCCTGCAATGAATGCATTTTCTTGCATCTTTTCCCTTGCCATTTCCTTCTGCTGAATGATACGATCCTTTTCCAATAAATTAATCTGATGTTGCTTGGCTTCAAGATCATAAGCGGCTTGTAGTTTGTTTGTTTCGCTTTCCTTCTGAAGTGTGAACAAACTATCCAAAAGTCCTATTTCAAGGTTCCTGAAGTAAAGTGCTTTTTGAAAATTCCTTTCATTCGTATGCGCCTTGTACAATAAAGCATAAGAATTTTTAATCAACTCCGTATTTCCTGTCTTTCGAGAGTACATTAGGCTTGTAGTTGCTGCAAGTATGCTTTTTTTAGCTTCATTTTTTTGGATGGCAATCTCTGCCAAGGTTCCATAGCAGTATGCAATTCCTTCCGTGTCATTTATTTTTTCTGAGATCGCCAGCGATTGACGAATATATTCAAGCGAACGATCAGCGTCTCTCTTTTTCTGATAAATATCGCCAATATTAAATAGGGCTATTGCCATGCCTGAAGAGTCAGCAATGCTTCTTACGATTTGCAAAGCTTCAACATCATACTCCAGCGCCTTGTCTAATTCATTGTTCATTACATGCGTCTCCGCGATATTGGTCAGCGCGGTGAATTTTCCGTAAGGATCCCCGTACTTCAAGACGGAATCGAAAGATTTTTTAAAATACTCAGCTGCTTTGGAATAATTACCCGTCATTGAATACACTGTTCCAATGTTGTTGAAATTATTTGCCGTTAAGCCTGGTAACCCCAATGCGTCACTGATTTTAATGGATCTAAAAAAACAGCTCAGCGCATTCGGATAATCACCTTTGGAATTAAAGGCCACACCTTTTGTCAGCAGACTTAATGCAATACCTTTTTTGAAATTTATCTTTTCCGATAAAGCCAGTGCTTTTTGCCCCATGAGAAGAGCACTGTCCGCGTTTTTATTCCAGTAAAACTTGGATATGGAGTAGTATAGATTCACACGGGTGGTATCATGCTCGGCCTTTTTTAGTTTTGCAAAGAGAACGCCTGCTCCGTGTTGTTGAGCATTTAGTGGTAAGACACCCACCATGGCAAAAACTGCCGCAAGGAAAAGTTTTCTCAGACACATTTTATAACAATCGACGCAAGAGAAAATTGATTTTTCAGGTTTTAAAGCTACCGTTTCAAAAAAAAACAAATACTAAAAAAGCCGCAATATTCTACATCAGACGTTTAATACCGCTACTTGGAGTAAGTAACTTGGTGTTCATCGATTTCAGGGCCAACAAGAAAATTTTCTATTAATTTGCCCATTAGCAATCGAGCCTGTTCAAAATCGACCAAACGAGCATTAGCCTATAAATAAGATGGATAAAAGTCTAATTCTCGCTTGAAAGCTTGAAAGTCTAATTTTTAATTTTGTTGGCTACCCATTACACAAAATTCCAGAAAGAGCAAAAAGATTAGGTTTCAGGTCATGCTAATCAACATTCGTAGCGGCAGCAATTGAAAGGTCTCCGAAATTTTATGCTGGCCTATAAAATTGTCTGGTACTATCGACATAAATATTCCGGGGCTGACCTCCCGTATCATTACAATCCAGTACTTTACCCTCCAGGCTGAGTGTGTTTTTTAAGATTCTGTATTGTATTAAACTTTCTTCACGTGGCTTCTTAGCCCAGTTCTTCAGGTCATGCTCTTCGTTAACATAGTCCATGTACGGTACATGCCGCATGAGGTTTGAACAAGCGGATAGTAATTTCAATAAACTGTCGCGATCCCGGCGATGATGGAACAGATTGATGAATTCGTTCCAGTCAGTATCACGCGGGTAAATTACTTTTCCTGTTCCATACAATCGGAGAATAAGCGACTTCCCATCAAAGGGTCTGGCTGATTCACAGT
>CAZAHL010000203.1:0-13575 GCA_964484845.1 uncultured Chryseolinea sp.
GCCAGATTTTGGCTATTATGAAAAATCAAATGCCAGAAGAAGAAAAAATGGAAAGAGCTGACTATTCAATCACCAATGATGAGACTACACTTTTAATTCCCCAGGTAGTGAATCTGCATCAGCGTTTTATTTCAATGCAATCGTGTTAATTCAGAACCGGATCAGCATTACACGTGTTATTTAAAGTCTATGAATCTTATATGTATATATCAATTCGGAGTGTTGGATTACTAGTTATAACGATAGTGTTGATTTCCTGTAACGATAAGAAACCTCAACGAGCCCCTGGTGGAGGCTCCCGTCAGCAAGGACCGGTACAGGTCGATGGCTTCATAGTTTCTGAAAGTTCAATTAGTGAGAATATTGAGGTTCCTGGTTCACTGCTTCCTTTTGAAGAAACGCAAATCCGTTCAGAAGTAGGAGGAAGAATTGTTCAACTAAATATTGAGGAAGGTGCTAATGTTTCCAAAGGCACTTTGCTGGTTAAATTATTCGATAAAGATTTACAAGCACAACTGAAAAAACTGGTAGTACAGTTAAAAATCAAGGAGAAATCAGAAGAGCGGAGTGCTGAACTCCTAAAAATCAACGGTATCAGCCAACAGGATTATGACTTAAGTTCACTTGACGTGGAGAATTTAAGAGCGGATATCGAGTCTACTCAAATTGCTATATCAAAAACGGAAATCAGAGCTCCCTACTCCGGCAGGGTCGGTCTTCGCAACGTTAGTCTCGGAGCCTACCTGGCTCCCGCGGATGTCATTACCATTATTCGGCAAGTCGATAAATTAAAACTTGAATTTTCTATTCCCGAAAAATATGCAAAGGAAATTACTTCTGGATATACCATTAGCTTCCAAGTTGATGGTGGAAAAAGTTATCATAAAGCTAAAGTAATGGCCACTGAAAATAGTGTTGATCAAAATACGCGTACACTTAAGATTAGAGCCTTGGTAACTGCTGAACATCCGGAGCTGATACCAGGTGTTTTTGCTAAAGTCAATTTGCAATTGGGTAAGAATAATAAAGCTTTAATGGTTCCGACTCAGGCTATTATTCCTTCTGCAAGAAACAAACAAGTTATTCTAGTACGTAAAGACAGCGCTTTGTTTACCGTAGTGGAAACGGGTATTCGCGATTCTGTTTTTGTCCATATAAGGAGTGGTGTTAAAGTAGGAGATAC
Source organism: uncultured Chryseolinea sp. (assembly GCA_964484845.1). Taxonomy (GTDB): domain Bacteria; phylum Bacteroidota; class Bacteroidia; order Cytophagales; family Cyclobacteriaceae; genus Chryseolinea. Next base: position 1,184 of record CAZAHL010000203.1, read on the forward strand.
CGTTGTTACCACGGGTTTAATGGCTATACGGCCAGAGTCCAAAGTTAAAATTACCCGCATAAGCAAGAGAGAGTGATCAAGATCTAAACCAAAAGGGTATGAATATTTCAGAATTAAGTCTGCGGCGACCCATTTTAGCATTTGTCATGAACATCCTTATTGTGTTGTTCGGTGTTATCGGATTTAATTTTTTAGGTATCCGTGATTATCCTGCTATTGATCCTCCGAATGTAAACGTTCGTACTTCATATTCGGGAGCAAATGCAGATATCGTCGAATCACAAATTACGGAGCCCCTGGAAAAATCAATTAATGGTATTCCTGGAATAAAAAATATCACATCAGGTTCAAGCAACGGTACGAGTAACATAAATATTGAATTTGAATTGGGTGTTGACCTTGAAACGGCTACTAACGATGTGCGTGATAAAGTTTCACAAGCCGTAAGATCACTGCCTCAAGATCTTACAACCCCTCCTGTTGTTTCCAAAGCCGATGCTAACTCAGATAATATACTCGGGATGACGGTCCAGAGCAACACGAGGAATGCTCTGCAGTTAACGGAGTACGCAACTAATACAATAGTAGAGCGTTTGCAGACAATTCCTGGTGTCAGCAGCATTCAAATATGGGGTGAGAGAAAGTACGCGATGCGAATTTGGCTTGATCCTGCAAGGCTGAGCGCCTATAGTCTGACACCCCTAGATGTGCAGAGTGCACTAAATAAAGAAAATGTAGAACTACCCTCTGGAAAAATTGCGGGCAATGCGACTGAACTTTCCGTAAGAACTTTTGGGAAACTTTATACAGAAGACGATTTTGAAAATGTAATTATTAAATCCAGCCCGCAAGGGGACATACGCCTGAAACATATTGGAGAAGCAGTTTTGGGACCCGAGAATGAGGAGTCACAAGGACGGGAAAGCAATGTCACCATGGTCGGTTTAGCCCTTGTACCTTTACCCGGAGCAAACTATGTAGAGATAGCAGATGAATTTTACAAACGCTTGGACCAAATAGAAAAAGAAGTACCGAAAGACATTTCTCTTAAAATAGTAGTAGATCAAACCGTCTTTATTAAGCGCGCTATTTCCGAAGTAGAAGAGACCCTTATTATTTCGATCATCCTTGTGGTCCTTATCATATACTTGTTTTTCCGTGATTTCATTATTGCCATCCGACCCCTTATTGATATTCCGGTTTCACTCATTGCAACTTTTTTTATCATGTATTTGTGCGGATTTTCCATCAATGTTCTTACGATGTTAGGAATCGTGTTGGCGACTGGCCTTGTCGTAGATGATGGTATTGTAGTGACTGAAAATATCTATAAGAAACTAGAGCAAGGCATGAATAAGTATCAGGCAGCAAAAGAAGGTTCCAGAGAAATATTTTTTGCAGTCATTTCAACATCCATAACCCTGGCCGTTGTTTTTCTTCCCATCCTCTTTCTGCAAGGATTTGTTGGTAGACTATTCCGGGAATTTGGTATTGTAGTAGCGGGCGCGGTACTCGTATCGTGTTTTGTATCATTAACATTAACTCCTGTATTGAGTGTAAAACTCACACGAAGCCACCATGAACATTCATGGTTCTATCATAAAACAGAACCCTTCTTTAGTGGTATGGAGAATGGATATCAAAGGTGGTTAGCAGGTTTTATGAAAGTTCGGTGGCTGTCGTTTGTTATTATAGCCCTTTGTTTTGGCTCTGCTTATTTTATTGGAACCAATCTTCAATCCGAACTGGCACCCATGGAAGATCGCAACCAGTTCCGCTTACAACTGACCGCCGTTGAGGGTACTTCATTCGATTATATGGATAGGTATGTTCAAAGCATAGTTGAATTTGTACAAGATTCCATTCCTGAATATAAAACTGCGTTCTCGGTTACAGCCCCTGGTTTCTCTGGAGCCGGTTCTGTAAATACCGGGTTTGTACGAGTAACCTTATCAGACCCATCCGAACGGGATCGATCTCAACAGGAGATTGTAGATATGGTCAACAGAAACCTAAGTCGGTTTCAAGAAGGAAAGGCATTTCCAATACAAGAACAAACTATTTCTGTTAATAGGAGAGGTGGAATGCCAGTTCAATTTGTAATCCAAAATAATAATTTTGAAAAACTACAGGAGGTGCTTCCCAAGTTTTTGGAGGCCGCCAATACCCATCCCGTGTTACAGGGGGTTGACATTGATCTAAAATTTAATAAACCTGAATTAAAAGTTCAAATTAACAGACTAAAGGCCGCACAGCTTGGGGTAAGCGTTCAAGATATAGCCCAGACGTTACAATTGGCTTATAGCAACCTTCGGTTTGGGTACTTTACACGGGAGGGAAAACAGTATCAGGTTATGGGCCAGGTATCGCGCGTCGATCGCGATGATCCGGATGATCTTAAAAATCTCTACGTGCGAACAACTTCTGGTCAATTAATTTCTTTGGACAATGTAGTTTCAGTTGAAGAATCTACCACGCCTCCTTCATTGTACCATTTTAATCGGTACAAAGCGGCTACGATATCAGCTGGGCTCGCACCAGGGAAAACTGTGGGCGATGGGATAAAGGCTATGGAGGAAATAAAAGCGCAAGTCTTAGACGATACATTTACCACCTCTTTAACGGGTACAGCCCGGGATCTTTCAGAGAGTTCAAGTAATACATCGTTCGCTTTTTTACTTGCCCTTGTACTCATTTACTTGATACTAGCAGCCCAATTTGAAAGTTTTGTTGACCCGTTAATTATTATGTTCACGGTGCCTCTTGCAATCGCAGGTGCCATTCTTGCATTGTCACTATTTGGCCAGACAATTAATATCTTCTCACAGATCGGAATGATCATGCTGATTGGTTTAGTTACGAAAAATGGAATTTTAATCGTAGAGTTTGCGAATAAAAAAAGGGAAGATGGGCTTTCCAGGATGGATGCCGTGTTAGAAGCGTCACGCCTTCGTCTGCGTCCCATTTTGATGACAAGCTTAGCGATGGCGCTCGGTTCGCTACCGTTGGCTTTGTCGCTCGGTGCCGCTTCCTCAAGCCGCCAACCTTTGGGAATTGTTATTGTGGGGGGTATTATGTTCTCGCTGATATTAACCCTGTTTGTTATCCCTGCCATGTATTCGTACTTATCAAGACAGCGCAAGCATATTGACTTTGATGTTAAAGTCCCTCAACAAAAGGAATTGGTTTATGAAGTTTAGTGCGGCTGTATTGCTGATAATAGTTGGTTTGGTTTTCACCGTACATGCTCAGGAGGAAATTACGTTAGATCGGGCAATAGCCATCGCATTAGAAAAAAATTATGACATCCAGGTGGCTAAAAATACGTCAGAAGCCGCAGCAACCGATAATCAATATGCTTTTGGAGCATTTCTTCCCCGGATAGAAGCTGTTGGCGCTGCCGTTTGGAATAGTAATGACCAGGAACTGAGGTTTCAGGACGAAACCAGAAATAACAGCGGCAAAGCAGAATCCAATAGTATCACAGCCTCAGCGCAACTTACCTGGACCTTGTTTGATGGAACTCGAATGTTTGCAACGCGGGAACGCATCGCAGCAATTTCCGCACAAGGAGAGCTTTTGGTGAAAGACCAGATCGTGAACACAATCGCTTCCGTATCATCCAATTATTACGACATAGTACGCCAAAAGCAGCAGTTAAAGGCAATTGAAGAACAAATGTCTGTCAGCGAGGAACGGGTCAAACTTGCAGACCGAAAACTTCAGGTTGGAATGGGTGCAAAACCCGAGCTGCTTCAAGCCAAAGTCGACTACAACGCTCAACGTACACAAGTAATACAACAACAAACATTAATACGTCAGCTTAAAGATCAACTGAATGCATTGCTGGGATTGCAACTACCACGACAGTATGAGGTTTCGGATACGATTGTGATCAATCTTAATTTGCGTGAGGAAGAATTATCAAGCAATCTTGAAAATACCAATTTTGGATTGCAAGCTGCCCGAAGCCAGATCGGAATTTCAAATCTTTCCATAAGAGAACGCAGGGCCGAACGATTACCTTTTTTAGATTTTAACGCTGCTTATAATTATTCGCGAACAGATAATACGAGATTACTTAATCCCTTTGGTACCTTGTTCAACCAAAGTGACGGGTACAACTATGGGCTCTCGGTAAACTTGCCCATTTTAACCGGCTTTAATGAGAAGCGGCTTGTCCAACAAGCCAAGATCAACGCTAGTCGACAATTTGTATTGTATGAACAGCAAAAGGCAAATGTAAATGTTGGGTTACAAAATGCGTTTGTCAATTACGATAATGCAAAAAAAATATTATTGGTAGAAGAGGAAAACATCCTTTTAGCAAAGGAAAACGTTTTCATCGCGTTGGAAACCTTCAAGCGTGGCGCTACAACTTTTGTTGAACTTCGTACTGCTCAGCAGAGTTTAGCCGAGGCATATACTCGTCTTATCAATGCACGGTATCTGGCAAAATTAGCCGAAATCGAATTGCTTCGTTTAAACGGATCGTTGTTAAGGTAACTCCCTTTACTTAAATTATATTTTACAGACGTTTGCAGATTTTGCATAAAGGCTATATTGCGTTTATGATTAATCAAATCAAAGAGGCGGCCGATTACCTCGCTACTCAAGGAATTAAATCTCCAGAAGTTGGGGTTGTTTTAGGAACTGGACTTGGACATGGATTTCTTCAGCATGTCAAGAATGCCGTAACTGTTGACTATAAAGATATTCCGCACTTTCCTGAATCAACGGTCGAATTTCATAAAGGCAAATTATGGTATGGCGAGATTAGTGGGAAGCAAATCTTAGTTATGCAGGGGCGATACCATTATTATGAAGGATATTCCATGCAGCAAATTACATTGCCCATACGTGTCATGAAGGCAATGGGTGTAAAGCATCTTCTTATTTCTAACGCTGCTGGCAATATGAATTTAAAGTGGCAGAAAGGAGAGCTTATGTTAATTGATGACCATATTAATTTGCAGCCAGACAATCCGTTGCGTGGTGCCAATTTTGAAGAACTAGGTGTTCGCTTTCCGGACATGAGCCAACCTTATTCAAAAAGATTAAATGAAAAACTAATAGATATTGCAAGCAAAAAGAATATAAAACTTAATGTCGGAGTTTATGCTTGTGTTACCGGGCCCAACCTGGAAACTCGCGCCGAATATCGATATCTTCAACGCATCGGTGCCGATGTAGTAGGAATGAGCACAGTCCCAGAAGTAATTGTTGCGAACCATACTGGACTGCCTTGCTGTGCAGTTTCCGTTTTAACAGATGATTGTGATCCGGATAATTTGCAACCGGCAAACATTACGGAAATAATTGAAATAGCAGGGAAAGCAGAAGGCAAATTGACGGAACTCTATGTTGAATTAATTAATATGTTGTAAGCATAAACGAGCCGCCATTTATTCGTAAACTGTTTTGCTTCATTATTGTAAATTAATCTCCTTATGAGAAGATCTAGCCATGACTAACTCCCTTGTTAGATACGATTGCATGGGGCGATTGCTTTTATAAAAAAAGATACTTTAATTGTTTGGATCCCAATTTTTGGGCAGGGATTCAGGATCGTTTTCGGACTGTTCAAACGCTTTACAATCAATCGTCATATCCAATCCCGCCGGCCTTCTGAACGCTCCTTTTTTGTATTCCAAAGTTTTGTCGGCATACACTTTAAGCATGTATTTTTCCCATATAGGTCTGGCTGTTCTGCCACCTTGTCCCAAAGCCCATTCTCGATAATGAATGCTTCGTTCATCGCCTCCCACCCAGGCGCCGGAAACTAAGTCCCGGGTAATGCCTACGTACCATCCGTCGGATGCATCATTTGATGTCCCCGTTTTTGCGCCAATTTCATTTTCGATTTTTAAATCATCGCTCAACGTGACAGAATTTCCTCCTGCTTCCTCGACGCCACCCATCAACATATAAATCATCTTGAAAGCTGTCTGCTCATTGATAGCCTGCCTTCTTTTCGGCACAAAATTCTGGATCACATTTCCGTTTTTATCTTCAATGCGGGAAATGAAAAATGGTTCTGTATGAACCCCAAGATTTACAAACGTACTGTAAGCCCCCAGCAGTTCATAAAGCGAAACATTACTTACGCCAAGACATAACGATGGCACTGGATCAAGATGACTTTTTATTCCCACTCGTCTCGCAAAATCAACGATATTTTCTGCACTTACCAGTTGCAAAACCTTTGCAGATATAGAGTTTTTTGATTGTGCCATTGCTTGACGGAGCGTCAACCACTCGCCTGTGCCTGGATCTCCTCCTGAATTTGGTGGAGTCCAGGTGCTTCCATTCGGAAGCTTAAATGTGGGGGAAATATCTTGAAGTCTGAAACAGGGATTATATCCAGCTTCCATGGCTGTGCCATATACGAAGGGCTTGAAAGTAGAACCTGGCTGCCGGCTACCTTGCCGAACATGATCATATTTGAAATATTTATGATTGATCCCTCCAACCCAAGCTTTCACTGCCCCCGTTTGAGAGTCCATCGACATAAATCCAGGATGTAGAAATCGCTTGTAATAATTTAATGAATCCATTGAACTGAATATCGTATCTCGTTCTTCCTGCCAGGTAAAAATGGTCATCGGCTTTTTTACATTCAACATGATGCTGACCGAATCACTATCCTTTCCGTACTTCTTTAAAAGGTATCGGTATGCATCTGATTGTTTAATTCGAGATTCCAAAAAACCTTTTATCTCGTTGCCGTTCTCGTCTTGCCACGGATTTTTATTTTTCCAATGTGCATCAAAAATTCGCTGCTGCCTCTCCATACTTTCATGCACGGCCTCAACTGCATATTGCTGTAGTCTGCTGTCAATGGTTGTATGAATTTTCAAACCTCCTTCCAATAAACTATATCCATTCTCTTTACACCATCTCATTAAATCTCTTTCGATAGCGGCCCGGAAATAGGCCGCAATGCCAACATTATGATTTTGCACAGAATATTTTAACTCAATCGGAAGGAGTCTAATGGTTTCGTATTCTTTGCGGGATTTTATATAACCATGTTTGAATAATTTGTAGAGCACTTGATTTCGTTTTGATAACGCATTTTTAGGTCTGTATATCGGATGATAAAGCGAAGGGTTCTGAAGCATGCCTACGAGTAAAGAGGATTCCTGAATGTTTAAACTTCCTGGTTGTTTTTTGAAATACGTTTCTGATGCGACCTTTATACCATACGCATTGCTGCTGAAACTTGCGGTATTGAAGTACATGGTAATGATTTCCTCTTTTGTAAAATTCTTTTCGAGCTGAACTGAAATAATCCACTCTTTCGTTTTTTGAATAATTCTATTTGGCAATTCTCCAAGCTTTGCGAGACTTCCATCAAGTTCCGGATTTTGTGTAAAAAGATTTTTTGCCAGCTGTTGGGTAATGGTGCTTCCGCCACCTAATGATGATGAATTAAATGTAAGTACACCGTACAGAACCCGAAGGAATGCTTGAAAGTCTAGTCCCGAATGATCCAAAAAACGATGGTCCTCGGAATATAACAATGTGTTAACCAAATCGGGGGATAACTGATCGTACGTAACCTGGCTCCTGTTGTAGAGAAAATAACGGCCAAGAGAAACGCCATCGGCTGAGATAAGCTCCGACGATAAATCGTTTTCAGGGTTTTCAATTGTTTTAAGACTAGGCATTCCACCGAACCAACCAAAGAGGTCGGCGTTTACTGAAGAAATAAACAAGTACAGCCCTAGAATAAAGCAAAAGAAAAGGATCCAAATTGCCGTTACTGCTTTTTTAAACCATCTGCGTTTAAGGAGCAATGCTCTATTTATTTTTTGCAGCATGGGTCAGGAATATTTTGCAGGTATCATTCACGATCTATCAATTGGTGTATGGCCAACTTTCAACGTTGGCATTCATAGACAAAATATTTTCTAGAAACCTACCTATACAACTCTCTTTAATCACGTTCTGTCACGTACGTTTCCAACTGGTATAATTACAACTTTAAAAAAAGAAAGACAAATGAGTTAATCAACTACTATTTTGGTCGGAATTTCGAAGACCATCAACCAAAATCACTAATCACCCTCTTTTTTTCGAGTCCGTAAAAATGGTCCATCGTCCTACTTGCCTCTATTCTAAACATAATAAGACAAGGAAAACAAAATCCGAATAATAATTCTATCAATCCACTTAATAGCCGTCGGATAGGCTTTATCACCAAAGACATTCATTGGCAATAGCCTTATCCCCTCCATAGGTTATAGTTGGTCATCTCATAAGGGTATAAAAAAATGGCTATCACAAGCGATTGTGTCAGATAGCCTCAGCGTTTTATTTTGCTCCTCGGTTTTCTTTCACCCCAATCAAAACATATGAAAAAAAATATTACGGCAATAGGATGCTTCGCGTCTTTAATTTTCTCTCTATTTGCTCTTGAAACACACGGCCAGCAAATAGCCTCAATCGGTTTTGCAGATATCCAAGGAAGAGTGATTGATCAGGCTGGTGAGTCACTCCCAGGAGCCCATGTTATCATTCTGGAAGTAAACCAGGCAACGGCGGCAGACTCAGATGGCCACTATCAATTTACAAAAATACCTTCCGGGAATTATACACTGGCAGCTACAGCTGTGGGCTTCAACCGTTTGGAGCAGGAAGTAGTAATCAGGAACGGAGAAAAAATCACTTTTGATTTTGTTCTCAAAGTAGCCACGATGCAATTGCAAGCCGTAGAAATCATCGGCCGAAAGGAGCAAACTTATAAGAACACAAATACATTCACTGGCACCAAAACTGAAACGCCATTAAAATACGTCCCTCAGGCTATAAGTTATGTCACCAAAGAAGTAATTGACGACAGGCAGGCATTTAAGAATAGTGATGTTGTAAAAAATATCAGTGGCGTGAATCAGTCAGCTTATGACAACCAGGATTTTGTGATCCGGGGTTTTAGTGCAGGCACCCGGTTAATAAACGGACTGCGCATGACGAGCAGCGGATGGAATCAATCTTTACTCCCCAATATGGAAAAGATTGAAGTGATCAAGGGGCCTGCTTCAGCGCTTTATTCAAACACACGCCCCGGAGGCACTATCAATAGTGTAACGAAGAAGCCGCTTGATGAAACGCGAAAGGCTATCAATTTTGCTACCGGAAGTTACAACACGTTCCGTATCACTTCTGATTTTACAGGCCCGATGAATGAAAATAAAAGCTTGTTATATCGTCTTAACCTGGCATATCAAAATGCGGGGTCATTCAGGATGTTACAGGGCGGGCAAGATATCGTTATTGCTCCTTCTTTCTCATTTATCCCAAATGATAAAACGATGGTCAATTTCGACTTTGTGTATTCAGCAACTCATGGGAAACTGGATCGTGGGCAAGCCATATTCGGAGCGGCTGCAGGCACGGATCTTTATTCAACTCCCATTTCTTTTGCACTTGGAAAGTCCAGCGACTACCAAAAGGAAACCAATATGTATTCTACGATTTCCATACTGCGGAAAATCACAGATCACGTCAAGCTAAATGCTTCTTATATGAAGTATATGTACAATGAAAACTTATTGGAGCACCGGACTTCCAACCGATATGGAATGGATGCAGACGGAAATTCGATCCCGAATTTGATGGAAATGCAAACCATTAATAGAACAACAAGAAACTATACGGATAACCTCAACCTTTATATGATCGCAGATCTAAAGACCGGCGCTGTCGAACATACGGTATTAGCTGGTTACGATCATATTTTGTATCAATCTCCAATAGGAAATTCAAACTACAATGCAAGCGGATTTATAAATGCAGATAGCACAGGGGTTGTGTTGAGCAAGAGCGGCAGCCCCGCGGCTTATGATCCCAAGAATAAAGCGCAGTATCTTATCAGGAACAATATGCCCGTTCCGAATGTACCCTACTTCGACCTTGAAAACCCTGACTATTCAAAGACGGATATTTCGCGGTATTTTAATAGAAGCACAGCTTCCTCTCCAAGCAGGTATTATGTAAATGGAATATACATTCAGGAGCAACTCAAGTGGGGAAAATTTCAGGCCTTGTTAAGCCTTCGCCAGGAATATTATACTGATCTGCTGAATTATACGCTTTCAACCGAAAGGAAAGTAAAACAACAGGCGCTCATCCCCCGCATAGGATTGGTGTATACACCTATCGAACCGGTAACGTTTTATGGGGCGTATACCGAAGGTTATCAACCGCAGTCCGCAGCAACGATCGGTGCCCCGGAAATCTACGGAGGTCCGTTCGATCCATTGATTAGCAACATGATTGAGGGTGGGGCAAAGATGGAATTGCTGAGTAAACGCCTGGCGGTAAACGTCGCGGTTTACCGTATTGAACAAAATAATGTTTTGATGAACGCAAATGCCGAAGATAATCCAGATCTGCTTAGGCAAATAGGGCAGCAACGTGCGCAAGGCGTTGAGCTGGATGTCTACGGACAAGTCACTGCCAATTTGAGCCTGACGGCCAACATTGCTTTTAATAGTGCCAAAATCACGAAGAGTTCAGACCCTCAGGAAATAGGAGAGGTATTTCCCAATGCACCGAAAAACCAAGGTGGATTCTGGGCTAAATATTCTTTTTCCAACACATTACTAAAAGGTATAGGCATCGGGTTGGGTAGTAACTTTTCGGCGGAAAAAATTCAGTCGAGCGAAATCACGCTGCCATCCTACGTAGTATTCGATGCAGCGATTTACTACAACGTCGATAAATTCAAATTGTCTGTTAATCTGAACAATGCTTTTGATAAAACGCATTGGCTCGGAGGAACAAGCTATCAGCGCCTGTATCCCGGAACTCCCCGAAACTTCCTTGTTGGTGTGGGGTACATTTTTTAAAAGCGGTTTTTTATGAAAAAGATCTCCGGCCAAATCCATTTATGGCTAGGCTTTACTTCTGGTTTTGTCGTGTTTATTGTTTCAATAACAGGATGCATTTTTGTATTTGAAGAAGATCTATTCAATGTAATACACCGGGAAACAGTATATATTACACCTGCTGAAGCGGTGCCAAAGCCATTGTCGGCGTTGCGTTCCATTGCACAGGAGAAACTGGGCGGTGAAAAAAGAATTAGCAATGTTGAGATCTATTCCGATCCTGGTAGAGCGTATATTTTCTCTGCGTCAAAAAGCAATAAGGAAAAAGGATGGAATTATTTTCGACGCGTTAGCTATTGGGAGGAGCTATACATTAATCAGTATACCGGTCAGGTGACAGGTGTAGTAAATAAAAAGTATGAATTTTTTAATGTCGTTCGAAGGCTACATCAGCATTTGTTGTTAAGAAATGAAATCGGTAGCATGATTGTAGGGTCATGCTGCCTGATGTTCCTTGTCTTATTGATTACCGGCTTTATTCTCTGGCTACCGAAGAACAAAGCCGGATGGAAACAGCGCTTTACAATCAAGTGGAAGGCCAGGTGGCGCAGGGTAAATTATGATTGACATAATGTTGGTGGGTTTTATATTCTTCCCGTAGCAATTATCATTGTTGTTACCGGATTGGTCTGGTCATTCGATTGGTGGGAGACAGGAATTTATAAAATACTTGGTGATAGTGGAAAACAGAGGTTTGCGGTGGAACAGTCACAAGCTATTATTCCATCGTCAACTAATCCAATAGATATTGCGTTGCAAACTAGCTTAGTATGAAATGCCAAATTTGAAAAACTTTCTCTATCCTTTCCTGATAAAAAAACTCAACCCCTACGTGTTTCTATGTCGGTGGGCACCCGTTCAGGGTGGCAAGCTTCCAATGCCTACTATTACCATAGTATAACGGGGGAGCCCATAAAAGAACTTCTACAAGATGATAAAACACTCGGAATGAAATGGAGGAACTCCAATTACGGTATTCATACCGGAAATATTTATGGATTACCAACCAAGATACTTGCTTTTTTTGCCAGTCTTATTTGTGCTTCGCTTCCAGTCACTGGTTTTTTTGTCTGGTGGGGAAAGAGAAAAAAGATTGCGCATTCATAAACTATAAATCCGCCCTTAAGAAAGACGGCGCACCCAAATCGGGCTGCTGCCGCCAAACCAAAAATGACTGTTAACCAGTCAATGTAGATAGATTCAGGCAAGTGTATTTAGGTGATGTAATCCAATGTCATTCAGTTTACAGCCGGCTTACAAACGTGGATCAGAAGTACTGCATTTTTAGACTATGATTCGTTTTGGGGCTTTCTTGCTTGCTTCCCTGTCATTCTGAAACGCTCGCCGAAAGAAGACAGGAAATTCAGTCAACACTTTAAATGGATTCGTGTTTTACAGATTATGAAACACTATAATAAAAAAGATTTCCCCACTTCACAGATCAGGCGATTTCTGGAGCCCGGTCCTATTGTGCTGGTAAGTTCTACGTGGAAAGGA
>CAZAHL010000204.1:0-13551 GCA_964484845.1 uncultured Chryseolinea sp.
ATGACTGAGCTCGATGATAAAACTTCCATTTTCATTAACGCTCAAAGGCGATTGCCCCGTTATCTGGGGAGCAATATTCTCCTGGCAAAATGAGTTAACAGATGTAATTAAAAACAAGAAAAAAAAAGTCGCATGTAAAGTCTGCCCCATTCTAAAGACTATGATTAAAGTCTTCCCTAAACGCATGCCGTAGATATAAAATCGGGTTAAATAGTCAATCCGTTAAAACGATAGCGGTTTTTGAAATTTCACCTAAGGTCCTGAGGAAATAATTCCTCAGCAAAGCGCGATTCACTCACTGTTTTTTCGAAGGAATTATAATAAAAAAGATTCCTTTATTCTTCTTCTAATTTCGCTGGAGATTTAGTGTGTCGCAAGCGTTTTGATTTCTTTTTTCAGTGATTCATTGTTGAAAGATTCGACGTTACGAAATCACCGTTAAGGTCATGGATATTTAAAACGCGTGTTCTTCTGAGGGTAAACCGTATAGATGTGAAAGCACCGAAGGAGCACTACATTCTATTACCTTGGAGCAAGACTTGTGTAAAAGTTGCCAACTATGAAAGTGCCTGAGGCGGTGGATTACTTGCCGGTTTTGAATGGCCTTCCGGAAGAGGAACAAATTCAAAATTGTCATTGGGTGGTAAAACAATCCTTCCCTCCTTCCAGTCTGCTTTTGCCTGTTCAATTCTTTCCTTTCTCGAGGAGACAAAATTCCACCAGATAAATCTTTCTCCTAAAGGTTCGCCACCTAACAGCATCAAGGTAGTCGGTTCTTTTGAGAAGATCGTGGGATCTACCCCTTTGTCAAAGACAAGCATTTGGCCAGATGTATACATTCTTCCGGAAACTTCCACAGAACCTTTCGCGACATAAATTGCGCGTTCCGAATGTTCTTTCGGGAGTCCAAACTTGGCGCCTTGTTCCAATATGACATGCAGGTAAAACAGCGGTGAATGCGTCTGAACTTTGTTTCTAAGTCCAAAAGCATCCCCTGCGATTAGTCTCATCCAAACCCCGGTATCGGTAAATATGGGAAGTTCTTCCGGTTTATAATTGTTAAAGGAAGGCATCGATTCTTCAGCGCTTTCGGGAAGTGCTACCCATGTCTGAATCATTTCCAATGTTCCTCCAGCCAGGGCGGCGGGGTCCTCGAATCTCTCGGAGTGGGCAATGCCACGGCCTGCAGTCATCCAGTTTACTTCTCCGGGTCTTATTATTTGTTGTACGCCTAAGCTATCGCGGTGAGTCACCTGTCCGCCAAATAAATAACTGACTGTAGAAAGTCCGATGTGTGGGTGTGGGAGGACATCCATGATTGAAGATGACTGAGGTTCTATTGCAACTGGCCCTGCGTGATCCATAAAAATAAAGGGTCCTACCATCCTTCTCAGTCGAAAAGGAAGAATTCTTCGAACATCCATTCCGGGCGCTAACGACGCTTTTCGTGCCTCTATTACAATATCGATCATGTGAATTTCTAAAGTTTTATCCAAAGACGGGGATTCAATGCAAAAGCGCAAGCAAAAAATGAAGTCTAACAATTCTCTGTGAGTCCATTTTTTCCGACCGAAGGAAAAATTTCCACAGCCTGTTGTAAAGATTTATTCCTATAGTGTTGAATTATTCCCTGCAAAAAATGTGGAAGAATGGACACAGTTTTTATAAACACTTGATAACTAATAAGTTATTAAAAGATGAAATCGAGGTACAGTTTTTCTTACACCCCTTGTCGAAGAGCAAATCACACAAACGAGAAAATCTTCAATAGAAATAAAAACTAATGTCCAACTAAAAACTTAAAATCATGAAAAAGTTAATGTTTGCAATCGCATTTGTGGGTCTAGGATCAGTTGCCGTTATGGCGCAAGACAGCACATCAGTATCTCCACAAGCTCCTCCAGCAAGTACAGAAGCAGCTCCTGCGGATGATCAAGGTCAAGCTATCACAGCAAGTGAATTGCCTGCTCCTGTTCAAACTGCTTTACAAGGACAAGATTATAGCGGCTGGACTATAGCCAGCGCAACTAAGAAAGAAAAAGACGGCAAAACTATCTATGCTGTTGAATTGAAAAATGGTGCTGAAACTAAATCAGTAAAATTTGATGCAGAAGGTAATATGCTCAAAGAAAAAGAATAAGCGAGCAACGTTTAACTTTCTTTTAAAAAAGGTGTCTTTAATAGGCGCCTTTTTTTATTTTAATCCACCAGTCCGTGTAATCGTTGGTGCGTGTGGCGATTCTCGTAAATTAAGTAAGCACTAGACTGGCATCTACGACGACAACCTATCTATTTTCTTTAACGTCATGTCTATCCACAACTCCCATTGGGAATTATTTTGTTTCTCCCAACGGATATTCATGGTATTACTATTTTTATCGTATGCAAGGTACGATCGCATTCCCTCCCCTTCAATTTCAAAAGTTCCGTCCTTTTCAAATTTTCCACTCATCGTAGTAAACTTTCCCTCATTATCAAAAGATCGCATGGCGTACGACTTATTGGTCGGATCATAACCGCCGATGATTTCGATCACTTCGATTTTGTTATCGCCCATCATCACGTCCACCCGGTGAAGAATAAAATGTCCTCCGGATATCCACTCATAGGAATCGGTTCCGGAGACTCTAGCTACGACTTCACCCGAATCCCCCAGGATTTCACCTTCTGTCCGCCAGTGTCCAATAAGAAAAGTTAAAGGTTTTAACATTACCGCTAGTTTTCCTACGTTAACAGGGGAGACCTTTGAGTGTTTTGAAAACGAATGCATTATTCTAAGGAAGGATCTGTACATCATGCACGCGCACCCTCGCTATTTCCATCATCATTCTAAATGGTTTTCACTGAAAAGAAGTTTAAACATCCTTCAATTAAAAGTGTTGATACAAAACGGAATTGAAAATCCGAAGGGTTGGGTAAAGTAAGGAGCCAGAACACAGCTGATTGGCAAACATACAATTTATCAGCCCAGACAAAAAGCACAATATTCCCTCTAAGTAATCCGTTAGTCGATGGATTGCATGTTAGCCCATTTTTGATTCGATACGGAAGCGGTTCTGAGAACTTAACATTAAAAAGGCATGGACTTTCTAAAAAGCATCAATAAATTAAGAAGAAACTTATTGCTTCGAATAACTAAAAATATTGGCAGTCCAAGGGTACCTTCACATGCTGGTCTAAATTCTAAGCAAATTCAGAAAGTTTTGATTTGCAGACCTAATCACCGGTTAGGAAACCTCTTGTTAATTACACCTCTTGTGCAGGAGGTTATAAGTACGTTTCCAGGTTGTAAAATTGATTTGTTTGTTAAAGGGAATTTAGCTCCTGCGTTATTTAAAAACTTTGAAAATATTAATTCCTTCATTGAACTTCCCAGAAGACCTTTCAACCATCTTTGGAAATACACACAAGGCTGGCTCGCCATAAAGCGAAACCGATATGATCTTGTTATCAATGTGGTTCACAATTCTTCATCTGGAAGATTGGCTGCGAAATTCGCTAATTCAAAATATAAATTTTTTGGGGACCCCAACGAAAACATTCCTTCGAAATCTAAAGGGAGGAAACACCTTGCAAAGTATCCCGTTTATCACTTAAGGGATTTTCTAACCCGTCTGGGTCTTAAAACAAATTCAAGGGCTGTAGCCTCCTTAGATCTCAAATTAACTCCATTGGAAATAGTACAAGGTCAACAACAACTAAAAACCTTGGTGAATAATAATCAAAAAACGATTTGCTTGTATACCTACGCAACGGGGGCTAAATGTTATTCTCGGTCATGGTGGAAAATTTTTTATAACCGGTTGAAAAATGAATACCCATTGCATAATATTATAGAGGTGCTTCCGATCGAAAATGTTTCACAACTATTATTTAAAGTACCAACCTTTTACAGTAAAGATATCCGGGAAATCGGGGCCCTAATTGCCAATACCGAAGTGTTTATAAGCGCAGATAACGGAGTTATGCATTTAGCCAGCGCAACACAAACTACAACGATAGGGCTATTCTCAGTTACTGACAAGGATGTCTATGGTCCGTATAACCATAATAGCGTTGGTATAAGTGTCACCACCGATGAAACTGATGAATGTATCGAGGTTCTACACGGCGTTCTGAAGCCTGAAATTATCCATGAACGGAGTAGCCTTAAGCTCAAACGCTTTGAACATGAGTATGACAACGTAAAGCAGGCTTGATTAATTGACCTCTATTTTAGATTACTGCTAGTCTTACTTCTATGGAATGTTAGGTTTTAGTATCTGCCAATAACACTTATTCAAACACCCGCTCAAAAATTTTCCAGCATGTTTCAGCTGGGCCTCAGCCAACTTTGGGCCTGTCAGTAGGTGTTATGAAATTCGTACGTGACCTGCTGCCCCGACGATTTTAAGAATATTCCAAAGAGCACTAAATCGTCGTTATTTGATACTGAACTCAGACGAGACGTTCTCAGCTATGGACTTTGTTTTTTTTAACTTCAGCATACGGCTCCCTAATCGGACCATTTTTATATCCAGCTTACCATGATAAACCGTAATGGTGACTTTGCTGCCATTCACCTTGGCATTTCCCCAGCTTGAACCATTTGACCAGAAATAATTTCCGGGTTTTGCAGTAATGGCAAAAGTCTTGTCCACGCCAGAATAGTGAAACTGACTCATGGCAATAAGCGTTGACCAGCTTGCCATTGCCCGCACATAATGATTACCACATTCCTCTTCGTTGAACGGATTACGCTTAAGGCCGTCGTAGCGATTTCGAATATCTTTAATAACTTGCAATGCCTGACTATCCATTCCAGCGTATAACATACCCGTTGCTGCGGTATATTCAAGTCCAGTCCAGGCTTCAAATCCATAGGAGAGCGGTACTGCAGGTCTTTTAGCAGGGTCAGGATAGGCTGTGACAATCAGTCCTGCTTCATCTCCTAAAGCATAGGAACGCATATTATTAAATTGATCGCCGAAAGACTTTCTATGATTATATTTCCAAATACTACCAAGCGCCTTTTTTATATTGGTAGAATCTGCGAGATAACCCAATCCGCAAATGAACGCCATATTCTGTCCAACCAGTTGGTCAACCAAACAGCCCTCTCCTATCTGGAAGTCAGGATTTGAGAAATCTTTACCTCCCATACCTGCCGTAAGGCCGATGGCAATGTATTTTGAATCTTTTACCGGCTGTATTTTCTGGTAATAAAATTCACCGTTGAAAATATTTTCATCCATCCACTTGCTGCCGCGTTCAAAAAGGCTCGTACAGGTTTTTTCAAAATCCTTATCCTTCATATAATGGGCCATGGCGGCGGCGGCTTTCAGCGCTCCGAGATACCAAAACCCGATTTCAGGATTTGGACCGAAATATTCAATGTCCATGGTGTTGTGCTGGCAACCTTCCATCACACCATCTTTATTCGCATCCCAACCATTTTCGATCCACGCAAAGGCTAAGGCTTTTTTTATCCGGGGATAAAGATCTTTTAAAAAACGATCATTACCCGACAGTTGCCATTCCCGATATACTTTCATAATTGTACCCATTTGACCATCGGCTGCAGCAACTTTCCAATTCTTATTTTTGTCAAAAGGTAACGACACCCGGAAACTCATCAATCCGGTTGAGTCATTCAATGCTTGCTTGTACTCCGTTTCGCGCATGTTCATCGCCAGACTACCAAACAAAAAAGGGGAGGCATATTCATAATTCCAAACATGTGTGCAGTTCCCAAAGCAGGATCCGGTGGTTGGAAAGACACCTTCCCATCCAAAAAAATTTCCTTGTTTATCCCGGAACGTAGTCTGTGACCGAAGCGTGCTGCTGTTGAACAAGGCTGCTTCTTTTACTTCTTGTGGATAATCACTTTGGACAAGGAGGTTTACAAAATCAACGGTTTTAGCTTCTAGCCTGGGTAGCGAACGAACTGTCTTTTCGATCACATCCCAGGCATCCTCATAACGTGTCGAATAATAGTTGCCGATTGTTTCTTTGTCATTCCAGTCTTTGCGGTTAGGGAAATGCCAGGTAAGATAGAACTCTACTGTTTTTGTTTGATGGGCGGCTAAGGTGAATCTGACCGAGAGAGCTGCACGGGGATCGTTCAATTTAACAGGAAAGGTTGAGTTTTTGAAAACACCATCGTCTGAAAAATCATCCCATAGATCCGTAAAATTTGAATTCCATCCTTTCGAATTGAATTGTGTTCGGTAACTCAGGGAATCCTGCAAGCCGGGTCTTGGGGTTGTTAAGGCAATGGTCCCCCATGCTCTTGAGTTAATATCAACACTGTCAGACGTCATAAAAATACCGGCGACCTTTGAACTTTGCATGAACGTATTACGGTTGTTTTTTGTCCCTTGCGGGATGATCGCACCATTCCAGGAGCTGATTTCAACCACCGAGCCGTCCATACCAATGAAATTATCCATTGACCCGGCGACGGCGGAGACCAATGGCTCATCCGTTGTATTTGTAATTTCATACCGGATTACGGCTATTGGGATGCCGCTCGCATCTGCATCCCCCGGTACGAATGGATTAAAAACTTTTACCTTAGCAGATATTGGCATATCTTCATCCGACAGGTTTACAACCCCAAGCGGATATGCTGCATCAAAACTCGCGCGGGAAAATCGCGGTAGCCCATGATTCGGGGAGCGACTACCTTCTGTCCCTGCATACTCCGACAAGGGTATCGGCCCCATCAATGTTTTTGTTTTCTTCTCGCCTGCTGGAGTTTGTGTAAACACCATAAAAAAGGGAGCTTGCTTGGGTGCCTGCGCACCATAAAAACCCATGGCGGGTTTATTCATGATCTCGACATCTCTCCATTGACCGTTACCTCCCAAGGAAATGTTACCTGTTCCAATACCACCGACAGGCATCGCAATCTGTTCAATGTGTCTTCCCTCATAATGTTTGATTATTGGCCAGGGTTTTACCTGCGCAAAAGAAGCAGTATGGAAGGCCAGGAGAAAAAGTATAAATGCTTTCATCTGGTTTGGAATTTGGAGCAAATGATCCGTTTAAAATAAGACTTAATACCACTATGAAACTCTCGAGCGAACTCATTTGCGTTACAACGTATGACTATACTATGACAACAATTTAGACGACTTACTTTTTCAGCTTACAATGGCGGTCAAGAACGCATAGAACATAGAAGGTCGGTTACGTTAATGCAACGTGCAAATAAGGCAGGCCGAAACCTCAAACCTGAAAATTCAAACATCGAACACAACCCGTCATAACCCAATTTTTTCCTTGCCCGAAGGTGCCCCACTCTGAGCACGAAAAAAATACCTATGGTCAACAATCTCCCATTCGCCTTCGATGCTTTATAAATGAGAAGGTTCAGTAAAGTTTGTTAAAATTAGAAAAAAAATGGATTACCAGCTATAACACGCTGCCGAGCCGAACTGAGGCAAGTATTGAAATCAAGAGAAATGCAACTTGAACAAACCAGCTATTCATCAAGAACCTAATGATGCTGGTTCATCAGCTCAATGAATTTTTCTTTTCTTTTTTGTGAAAGGCTGGCATGAGATCCATCTTTCAAAACGATGTAGCCGCCGTCTCCTTTAACATACTTCTCGACTTCGTTTAAATTTACGAGGCAACTGTGGTGAACTCTAAAAAAACGGCAGTCGGATAACAGATTTTCATACTCACGCAAATTTTTGCTGACGAGGAGTTTTCGATTGTTTTTCAGGTGAAAGGTTGTGTAGGACCCACTCGCTTCCACTTTAATAATATCCGATACCTCAACAAATTCAAGTTCTTCAGCTGTTGCCAGCGTAATTGTTTTCTGGTTATTCAAGCCTTTTAAATTTTGCATAAAATAGAAGAGGTTTTTATTCTGCATATTTTCCTCCCTTCTACTACGGGCCTTATTAACAGCCAAGGTCAACTCCTCCACATCGATCGGTTTGAGCAGGTAATCCAGGGCACTGAATTTGATAGCGCGAATCGCGTAGTTTTCAAAGGCGGTAGTAAACACAACCTCAAAATCAAACCGCTTTACTTTTTCAAGGATATCAAACCCTGTTCCGTGCTGCAGCTCAATATCTAAAAAGACCAGATCAGGTTGAAACTCCTGGATGGATTTTATCGCTTCATCGATATTTTCAGCAGTGGCCACGATTTCAGTTCCAGGACAAAATTCTTTCAGGAGATTTCGCAACGACTCTCGGCTGTGGGGTTCATCCTCAACGATTACTATTTTCAAATCCGGATGGTTCAAATTCTTTTTCATCATATTCCTTTGGTATAATGATAGTCACTCGGGTTCCAGCAGGCCGCTGATCTGGCGTGTACAAATCCTCGACGGTTACCCAAGTTTTCTGCGGCTGCATTTGGTTAAGAAGTTCAAGCCGTTGTTCGGTCAATGACATTCCGTGCGATAAATGTTCTTTTTTGAGAACGGTATCCTTTCTAGCAGCTTCTGCCCTGCCAATCCCATTGTCTTCCACGGTACAAAGAACACTGCCATCTTCATGTGACAATTGAATATGAAGCTTGCCTTCTCGTGACTGGTGCCGGAGGCCATGATGAATAGCATTTTCAACGTAAGGCTGAATAAGCATAAACGGTATTTCGGTATTGTGAATGTCCAAACTAGGATCAACTTTAATTTCATGATGAAATTTTTTCTCAAACCGGAGCGCTTCAAGTTCAATGTAACTTTCCAGCAGCTTAATTTCATCCGCGACGGAGACTATGGTGTTTACAGAGTTCTCCAACATCTGCCTGATGAGCCTGGAGAATTTTGCAAGATAATGAAGGGCAGAAGTTTTGTCGTTCAAGGTGATAAAATGCTGAATGCTGTTCAAAGAGTTAAAAATAAAATGTGGGTCCATTTGTGCCCGAAGCATCCGCTTCTCAAGCTCTTTGTTAATTTCTTCAATTTTCCGGTTTTTCTCCGCGATCTCGCTGTTTTTCTGTGCTGCAATTTTCTCTGATCGCAATTTTAATTGATAACGACTGTATATAAGCAGTACTAAGCCCGTTAGAAGAAGTGTAGCAACGATTAAAAAAATTTTTACTTTGTTATTACTCGCCTGCTCTAATTCCATCAATTGAATCGATTTCGTCTTTTCCAGTAGCTCTTTTTCTTTCCGCTCTGTTTCAAACTGAACTCTTAGTGTATTTACTTGATTGGATTTCTCTTCGTTGTATATGCTGTCTTTTAATAATGTATACTGTCGATACGTATTCAGCGCGCTATCAAGATCACCAGTTGATTCAAATATGGTTGAAAGCAGTTTTAAAGCATCGGTTTCCTCGAGCTTCATTTTACTGTCATGGGCTACGGCTACGCTCCGTTTCCCATATTTTTTTGCTTCCTGAAATTGGCGATTATCTAAAAAAAGCTGGGCCATGTCTTTTAACAGAATCGTGAGACCCAGGTTGTATTTAATTTTTTCACGGAGAGCAAGCGACTTCTGATAATACATTAACGCCTTCTTAATATTTCCCTGGAATTGATATACATCCCCGATGTGCCGGTAACTCAGGGCAATGCCTGGTTCGTCGTTTATTTCGAGCTTGATGCGCAGCGCCTTATTAAAAAACACTAAAGCGCTGTCATATTTTTTCTGGTTCCTGAAAATCATTCCGATGTTATTTGAAGCCGCGCTTATCTTTTTAAGATCGTTCTGCAGTGTTGCCAGACTTAAATTCCTTCTGAAAAAGTACAACGCCGAATCAAATTGTAGTTGCTCCTTGTAAACAATAGCCAGGCTAGTATAGGATTTGTATAGGGAAACTGTATCGCGCAAGTTCAGACGCAGCTTCAAACCTTCTTCAAAATATTTCCGGGCACTGCTGAGATCTCCTTGCAGCTGATAAATGTTACCGATATTGTTTATCGTAGTAGCCTTAAGGGCAACCTGCTTCACGGAATCAAAAATTGGCAGGGCTTTTAATAAATTTTCTAACGCCACGGGGTAGTCGCCCATGATGGTGTAGCTGATGCCTATTTGAGTATAGGCCTCTCCTTTTCCTTTAAGATACTGGATCGTCTTCGATAATGTTAACGCCTCCCCGGCATACATTAGAGATTGGTCCGGCATGTTATGTCTTAACTCCCATGCCAGTGCATTCAAGACGTCGACCCTTACAGTGTCGGCCATGCTATTTTGATCCAGCATATTTTTTAAACTATCGGATGCCGATTGACTTTTTCCAGGGATGCCTGTAAGCATCAGCCAGATGATAATCGATATGATGCGAAAGTAGACCACAAGATCTGAAAACCGGTAATCATAAAATTTTAAAGTATACAAGAAAACGGCCGGGTAATGGAAATTAACAATTAACACGCTTTATACCAAATGTGGAATGGTAATTGAAACACTCGAATCTCTCACTTGCACCTCAATGTTGCTTTGATATATCTTATTCAGCAAATAAATGCGTTCGCCGAGCTGCCCCCATCCATCGGATAATATTGTTTCGACACGAATAATCGATCTAGGTTTCATTGAATCGCTGGAAGCATACTCTGTCTGGATGTCACATA
Source organism: uncultured Chryseolinea sp. (assembly GCA_964484845.1). GTDB lineage: Bacteria > Bacteroidota > Bacteroidia > Cytophagales > Cyclobacteriaceae > Chryseolinea. The sequence goes on from CAZAHL010000204.1 coordinate 10,526, forward strand.
TAATTCTCTTCTCATCCTGTTTAAAAAAGATCTGCAAGGTTACCTGTGGTGAATGTTTTGTCAGGGCATCCGTAACGACACGCTCAGCAAAAGGCTGGATCAGTAACACGGGGATTTCTACACTATCTACTTTCACTTCTTCACTCACATGAATCGCATACTTAAAACGGTTTCCAAATCGGAGCTCTTCTAATGTAAGATAGTTCCTTAGGATATCGATTTCATCTGCCAGCGTAATTAGATTCCTAGGATATGAATTTAGGATTTTACGAATGAATTTTGCGAATAAAGATAAATATCGCAGGGTAAGCTCGGTTTCTTTTTCGGTGATAAAATGTTGAATGGCATTCAAAGCATTAAAAATAAAATGCGGGTTCAATTGTGCACGAAGGGCCTGCACTTTGAGTTCGGTAAATTTTCTTTTTGCTTCTTCTAATTCCTCTTGCTTACGCCGGCTTTCTTCCTGAGCGTTTGTGCGAATTAACTTATTGCTACACAGCGCGGCAATAAGATGAAGGATTTTTAGATGCCTGCGGGTAAAAAAATTTGGTTGCGTGTGTTCAGAGTCGATAACACCAATGACTTTTCCATCGAGCAAGATCGGGACACTGATTTCAGAATAGCGAAACGCATCATCTTGAATATATCGCGGATCTTTTGAAGTATCATGAATGATCTCAGCTATCCCGGAAAGAGCTACGCTACCCACAATTCCCTTTCCCATTGGGATATCGATCGGTTGATGTATAATAAATTCTTTCACATTTTTTGGGCCATAGGCAGCTTTTTGAACAAGGGTATTCTTTTTTTCGTCCACCAGATAGATAACACAGTCTTCAAAGTCCAATTTGGAGATGCAATTTTTGGCCAGGTCCCACAGAATTTCATCGGCTGTATTTTGGCCAAAAAGCGAGATGGCAAAATAACTTATAATATCTTCTATATTTTCTTCTTGCTGTGTAATCAACTGGATCATGTTAAAGCGAGGAAATACGCAAAATCTCGGTCGAGTTCCTCCTCAGGAATTTGTTCCGCAGGTAGAAACTCGTGGGGTTCACTGATTGTAGTACTATTCCGTATATTCATAGGAATAGTTATAAATGCTTGTAGACTCTGTCCCGTTTGACAAAACATTGTGAGCCGTTAATACTTGCGATATGAGATAGCCATGATCGTTGTAAACCTTTTTCGAACTATTAAGGGTAGAATTATAATTGCCATTCGTGTAGTAAGTGACTGACTTCTGTTCGAGAAGGGTAAAGAAATAGAAATCATGATCGAGAGGTCCTGTCATGTAAATTTTCCAATGCTGAGGCAAGGATTTATCCTCATGTTCGTAGGTGGCATCACTGTCTTTACTATACTCAGATTCATCGTTGTCCCATTGAAAGGTGTTTTTCGATTTAATATTGTCATATTCATCGTATGTGAATTCGGAATACCACACTACCTCATTGTTTGGCCTCCGGAAAGTCTCCTTTATAAGTTGATTGCTCGCATTGTACGCATACACCGTATAGTAATCAAGGTCGGTTATTTCATCATTACCTATACTGGTAGAAAAATAATCGCGCCTTGTAAGTCGACCTGAAGGGTCATATGAATATTGATATTTTAGACTAGCTTCATAATCTTTATTGAAACCGATGTATTGGGCTAGAGAGCCATCTTCATTGTAACTTAAAACTGCAAACCCGGTCTTACCAAATAAGCCCATGCTAACACCATAAAAATTTATATTGGTAAGCTTTCGATCCAGGCCATACAGATACTTTTGTACCAGTGTTCCATTTAAATATTCCTTGCTCAAGAGCAATTCCTTTTCTTTAGGTGCGACATCATCATCTTCACTACACGCCACCAAAACCAGGGGCAACAAGTATGCTATAAACGATCGTCTATTTTTCATAAATATTGATGTTGGCTGCGCCATTTATTCTTAGCCTTACCGCGTCACGAGATGTTTGGTATCGATGTTTTCTCCTAAATTTACTTTACGATAAAAATAGGTTTGCAAAAGATTGACCCTGGTGGCTTTCGAATTGACAATGGTGCCTGTTGAATTGACGAAACAGGAGTGTGAGACGCCACTATTGACGGAAGTTTCACAACTGTTGATGATAGACCTTAAAGAATATTAAATCTCCTTCGTAGCCGAGTACCTTTGGAGCCTTCAGGCCATTAATTGGAGCTTACGGGTGACACTAATAAGACTTCCTGCTAACGTTTCTTTAAGAGCATTATCGATGACAAGGATACCTTTTAGCTGACGATTCCCTGAAGCGTTTTGACAAACAACTTCACTTCATCCATCGTACCCATGCTTACCCTTCCATAAGGTTTGCCATGGATATCATAACCCCGAATGCCTACCCCTTTTTCGAACATCTTTCCTAATAAATCTTTCACGGGCATTTGTATTGGAAAAAGAATAAAGCTGGTATAAGAAGGAATCGGATTCATCCCAGCCTTTTCCAGTTCGGCAAATACATAGGTTCTGTTTTTTATATTATTGGTTCTGGTATATTCCTGAAATTCCAGGTCCTTTAAACTTGCGAGCGCTCCTTCGAGCGACGTAATGCTGATACCCATTTCAGTTCTAACAATGTCCTGTATCATTTTTACTCTTTCAGCTTTTGCTACCATGTAACCAATTCGAAGTCCAGCCATACCGTGGATTTTCGAGAACGTACGGCTGATGATCACATCATGGCCTTCTTTCACAAGGCTGACTGCCGTTTGCGTTTCGGGGTTTTCCAGCAACTCAATATACGCTTCATCAATAAAGATGGGCGCTTTGGGGGCGACTGTCTTGCAGAAGGGAATTATTTCTTCCACGGGGGTCAAGGTCCCTGTCGGATTATTAGGATTGCATATGTAAACCAGTTTGGTATCGCTATCAACCGCCTGGGCCATCGCGTTAAGATCATGCGCATAGTCTGCCTTCAGTGGTATATTTTTCCAGGTGGCACCTATGGAAGTAGCAGTGTTCACTAAGGACATGTAAGAGGGATCAGCCGATACGA
>CAZAHL010000205.1:0-13489 GCA_964484845.1 uncultured Chryseolinea sp.
AGAAACATCAATTTTTCCGTCTTCATCCGACTTGACAACAACGACGTCCATACCCGCCATAATAGCACTGGCCGGATTCGTGCCGTGCGCAGAGGCTGGAATCAGGGCAATGTTCCGGTGGGCTTCGTTCCTGTCGTGATGGTATGCACGAATGACGAGCAGGCCAGCGTACTCCCCCTGCGCCCCACTGTTGGGCTGTAATGAAACTCCGGTAAAGCCCGTTATTTCCTTTAGCCAGTTTTCGAGTGAAGTAATGATTTCCTGATAGCCTTGAGTTTGATCCGACGGGGCAAACGGATGGATGCTTCCAAATGCGGGCCACGTAACAGGAATCATTTCAGCTGTTGCGTTCAGTTTCATGGTACAGGATCCGAGCGGAATCATGGAATGTACCATTGACAAATCCTTATTCTCAAGACGTTTAATATACCGGAGCATCTCATGCTCCGAATGATGCATATTAAAGACGGGATGAGTTAAATAGGGAGTTTTTCGGATCAATGAAGCCGGCCATGTGATTTCCTGGCCATTAAAACTTAAGACTTCACTTTTTTTATTACCGACGGCGGCAAAAACAGAAAGGATAGAATTGACATCATCAGATGATGATGTTTCATCGAGCGAAATCCCAACAAGATTATCTGGAAAATAACGAAAATTAACTTCCCGTTTTAAGGCTTCTTGTTCAACAAGTCTTTTATCAGAAACTTGTATTTTCAACGTATCAAAATAAAACTCATTTAGTTGTTTTACGCCGAATAATTTTAATCCATGCTCCAATGATTTCGTTAATGCATGAATTCGTCCGGCAATTTTTTTTAATCGTTGAGGGCCATGATAAACTGCATACATACCTGCCATCACGGAAAGCAACACCTGCGCGGTACAGATATTCGACGTGGCTTTTTCGCGGCGAATGTGTTGTTCCCGCGTCTGTAGCGCCATTCTATACCCAGGATTTCCAGCCGCATCAATAGAAGCTCCGATAATTCTTCCCGGCATCTGTCTTTTAAATTCATCTCTCGTAGCGAAGAATGCTGCATGAGGCCCGCCAAATCCCATCGGAACTCCAAACCGTTGACTCGATCCAACCACTACATCCGCTCCCATTTCGCCCGGCGTTTTCATCAATAACAAACTCATAAGATCTGCACCCACCACGACGAACACCCCGTTATCATGAGCCGTTTGGATGTTAGCCGTGTAATCTTTTATTGCGCCATTATTATCCGGATTCTGTAAATAGACGGCAAATAATGCGAGATCACTGAATTTAAGCTCGTTAATGTCTCCTGTGACGATTTCAACGCCAATAGGTGTTGCCCGGCTCTTTAGAACATCAATCGTTTGGGGAAATGTGTTTTGGTCGACAAAAAATTTCGGGGAGTTCTTCTTATCGGCTTTCCGGGAGGCAAACATGAGGTGCATGGCCTCCGCAGCTGCGGTTGCTTCATCCAGAAGGGATGCATTGGCAATTTGCATTCCGGTCAGATCTATTACCATCGTTTGATAATTGATCAAAGCTTCAAGCCTACCCTGAGCAATTTCCGCTTGGTAGGGAGTGTAGGCAGTATACCAGCCAGGGTTTTCCAGCACATTCCTGAGGATGACCCCTGGAGTAATTGTATTGTAATACCCGCTTCCGATGAAAGATCTGTATACTTTATTTCTTCCCGCTATTTTCGCAAATTCCTGCAAAAAATTATATTCAGACTTAGGCTGAGGAAGGTTAAGTGGTTTCTTTAACCGGATGCTGGCAGGAATGGTCTGATCAATTAATTCCTCTACAGAATTGACCTGAATGACCTTTAACATTTCCTGCAGCTGATGAGGATCCGGACCTATATGACGGTTTTCAAACTCCTCGGTGTATTGCGAATCTATTTTCATCTATAATGTTTTGTTATTAGAGCGCCAAGTATGTCTTGCGTAGACGGCATTTAACCCTCAAAGGTAATTCTCTGGAACAGAATTAACAGCAACGCCAGGATTTTCCATGAACAAAAATTTTTCGGTTTTCGTCTCCACCTTTTGCGCAATTCCCGAAACCTATTCATCTTGGCAACCTTAATCGAAAATGGTATGAGGAAATTGAAATTGTGTGTATTGCTTTTGACATTTTTTTCCCTTGAACATAGCAATGCGCAAGATGCTGAAATTCAAAAATATGGTAACAGAATAACCGCGGAGAGCCTGCAGGACTACCTGTCCATTCTCGCCTCAGATGCACTGGAAGGTCGCGAGACGGGTACACGTGGTCAAAAAATGGCTGCGGCGTTTATTCGCGCTCATTTTGAGCAGTTGGGTTTGACACCACCGGTAAATGGTGATTATTATCAATCTTTTGAACTTTATTCCACAAAAACAGGGGAGAACTATGTAAAAGTAGGGGAAAGTCGTTATGACAATTTTACGGAAGTAACTTACTATGGTAATAGTGAAAGCAAAGGCGAGACTCCTGCATCACTAATCTTTATCGGCAATGGCTCCCAAGAATTTTTGAGTGAGGTCGATATTAAGGATAAAGCCGTTCTGCTCCTTGCAGAAAGTCAGTATCCAAGCAATGAGACATTGACGTTGCTCTATCAAAAAGGGGCAAAAATAGTTTTTGTCAGTCACACGAAAACCAACGCTGACTATGCCCTCGTTTCGAATCAAATAAAATCTTTCAAAGGATCAAGGGAATTGAGTCTTACCAAGCCCGCAATAAACGCCACACAGCCCGGGATTTTCATAGTTGCCCCCTCCATGATTGAAAAGTTCTACGGGACGTCTCGGGACAACTTAGTCGCGGCGGCCGCTGCGGGACCCAAAAAGAGGTCCTTTAAAAAAATAAAACCAATTGAGATAGTTTATAAAACATCTTCCGATTTAGATCCTATTAAAACCGAAAATGTGCTTGGCTTTTTGGAAGGGTCCGATAAGAAGGATGAACTCCTTGTAGTAACTGCGCACTATGACCATATCGGGGTTAAGAAAAGTGGGGAGGGAGATTTAATTAACAATGGAGCTGATGATGATGCATCGGGTACTTCTACCGTTATGGAATTAGCGAAAATTTTTTCGCAGGCAAAACAAGAAGGGAAAGGACCACGACGGAGTATTTTGTTCATGCTGGTTACGGGCGAAGAAAAAGGTCTATTAGGCTCCGACTATTATACGCAGAATCCAGTGTATCCCTTAGAAAACACGGTAGTAGATTTGAATATCGATATGATCGGCAGAAGGGATTTGCAACATCAAAACAGCGCGCCGTATATCTATGTTATTGGCGCTGATAAACTTTCATCCGAATTGAACAGCCTGAGTGAAACAATTAATAAAACTTATTCGAATTTAATATTTGACTACACCTATAATGACATGAATCACCCCGATCGACTATACTACAGATCTGATCATTGGAATTTTGCAAAGAAAAACATCCCCATTATTTTTTATTTTGATGGTATACACGAAGACTATCACAAGCCAAGCGATGAAATTGAAAAGATTGAATTCGACCTCTTAACAAAACGAGCACAGTGTATCTTTTATACAACCTGGGAAATCGCTAACCGGGAGTCACGGACAGCAGTCGACAAAAAATAATAGGTAGGGTCACCGCAATCATTCTATGTGGAACCCTACCATCCTCGTTCTAGCTAAATAAATTCTACAGCGTTTGGCATACCTTTTAAATCACTTACAAATCTGCGGAATTGTTCTTCTTTATCCTTTTCACAAACGATAATTACATTCCCAAATTCTCCAATTAGATAGCCATTTAACCCCTGCACAACGATCAGCTTATCCGCTGATCCTTTGATAATACAATTTCGGGATTCGTACGTATGAGTATTGGCATTTATCACATTATTATTCTCGTCCTTGGGTGAGATTTCATGGATTGAGGCCCAGGACCCTAAATCAGACCAGGTGAAATTTCCCAGGCATACGTAAACATTCTTTGCCTTCTCCATAATGCCATAGTCGATAGAAATATTTTTACATTGCGAATAAGCGCTTAAAATGGCCTCTTTCTCTTCCGTTGTTCCGAGTTTAGGTTTTATTTCATCAAAGACTTCCGACATCTCAGGAAGATACTGATGGAACGCCTTATTGATAGCTTCGACACCCCAAATAAAGATTCCGGAGTTCCACACAAAATCTCCGCTCTCTAAGAATTTTTTTGCCAGCGATAATTCAGGTTTCTCCGTAAAAGTTTTAACTCTCTTAGCGAAACTTTTTTCGGTGTGATATTGAATATAACCGTAGCCCGTTTCGGGTCTGGAAGGGGAGATTCCAATCGTAATTAGCTTATCTTGACTTTCAGCTTGGTCTGCCGCTTTTTTGATCACATCTAAAAATTCGTCCTCCTTCATGATCAAATGATCTGATGGAGTTACAACAATAAGAGCTTCTTTGTTTCGTAAACTGATCTTTGTATTTGCATAGGCTATACAGGCCGCTGTATTCTTACGCATTGGTTCTGCCAATACCTGGTCTTCCTTTATCAGAGGCAACTGCTGTTTTACCAGATGGGCATGCTCTTCGTGCGTCACCACATAAATATTTTCGGCGGGGCAAAGGGGAAGAAAACGATCGAATGTCGATTGCAGTAGAGTTTTGCCGGTGCCCAACACATCTAAAAATTGCTTTGGTTTTGAATTGCGACTATAAGGCCAAAAACGTACTCCGACACCACCGGCCATAAGTACCACATAAAGATTTTTGTTCATTTAGATTGGGTGTAATTTTTAAACTTGATAACTGTCCTATTATTATAATACTGATTACTAAACAATACCTTCTTTTAAGAGATCGTGTATGTGAATAAAGCCGACGATTTGAGGACCTTGCATAACAGCCAATTGTGTGATGTTATTTTCTTGCATGGTATGCAGCGCGACAACAGCCAATTCATCCTTTTCGATTTTTTTTGGAGCTCGGGTCATGATGTCTACTGCAGTAATTTGATGAATGTTAATGTTTTTCTGAAGCATTCTCCGTAAATCTCCGTCAGTAATGATTCCAAGTAGATTTTTTTTTGTGTCAACTACTGCGGTACAGCCTAATCTTTTTGAAGTAATTTCAAGAATAACATCCCTTAATAAGGAGTCCGGACTAACCATTGGAAGTTCATTGTGCACATAAACGTCAGATACTTTAAGATACAACTGTTTTCCAAGCGACCCGCCGGGATGATATTCTGCAAAATTTTCACTGGTAAAACCGCGTAACTCCAATAAGCAGACAGCCAATGCGTCGCCCATCGCCATATGCACCGCTGTGCTCGTCGTCGGCGCCAGATTATGTGGACATGCTTCTTCTGCAATCGTTGCATTTAATACAAAATCGGCTTGCTCTGCAAGATATGAATTTGTATTGCTAACTAATGCAACAAGCTTGGAGCCTCTGCGTTTGAGTAACGGGACTAATACTTTTATTTCAGGAGTGTGTCCACTCTTTGAGATACAAATTACAATATCCTCCGATTGAATCATGCCAAGATCGCCATGAATAGCATCAGCAGCGTGCATAAAAATTGAAGGTGTTCCAGTTGAATTTAAGGTAGCAACAATTTTATTGGCTATAATAGCGCTTTTGCCAACGCCTGTTATGACAACTCGGCCTTTTGCAGAATAAATTTCCCTCACGCAGGCTTCAAAGTTATCATCAATAAAATTGGTGAGACTATGAATTGCTAAGGATTCATTTATTAATACATCCCGAGCAATTGTTTTAATATTTTTTACTAAATTCAATTCCTTTTCAAAAGTTAACTTTGTTGGAAATGGACAAAGATACAATTTAGGTTTTTATCAAGATGAAAATGATGTTGGTCGAAGAGAAAGATACACTCAAAGAGAGATTAAAGGAAATTTTTGGATACAGCCAATTTAGGGGTACCCAGGAAACAATTATTCGCAACCTTCTGGATGGGAAAAATACATTTGTGATTATGCCAACCGGTGCTGGTAAATCCCTGTGTTATCAACTTCCCGCCATGATAAGAGATGGCCTCGCCATTGTAATATCACCCCTTATTGCGCTGATGAAGAATCAGGTTGATCAAATGAACGCCTACGGTGTGAATGCGCGTTTTCTTAATTCAACACTAAGCAAAGGAGAAATTACAAGACTGAAAAAAGATTGTATGAATGGCAACGTAAAATTACTTTACGTCGCGCCAGAGTCCCTTAACAAAGAAGAAACGATTGAATTTCTGAAAAAGGTGAATGTTTCATTCGTTGCAATCGATGAAGCACACTGTATATCTGAATGGGGTCATGACTTTCGTCCAGAGTACAGAAAAATCAAAACGATGATTCAGACGCTGGGGGACATGCCTGTGATTGCTCTTACCGCTACTGCAACTCCCAAGGTTCAGATTGATATTCAAAAGAACCTTCAAATGGAGGAAGCAGATGTTTTTATATCTTCCTTCAATCGCAAAAATCTTTATTATGAGGTAAGGCCTAAAAAAGAGACCAAGAAACAGCTGATTAAATTTCTGAAAGATCATAAAGGTAAATCCGGCGTAATCTATTGCCTTAGCCGGAAAAAAGTTGAAGAGATCGCACAGCTTTTAAATGTTAACGGTTTTAAAGCTGCTCCCTATCATGCCGGGCTTGATCCAGACGTGCGCATGAAAAATCAAGATGATTTTCTAAATGAAGAAACGGACATTATTGTGGCAACCATCGCTTTTGGGATGGGGATTGATAAACCGGATGTACGATTTGTCGTTCACTATGATGTACCCAAGTCGTTAGAAGGTTATTATCAGGAAACCGGTCGTGGCGGTCGAGACGGGCTAGAGGGATTGTGTCTAATGTTTTATAGTCACAATGATCTAAATAAATTAGAAAAATTTAATAAGGATAAACCAGTTCAGGAGCGAGAAAATGCGCGTACACTCTTGCAGGAGATGGAATATTACGCGGAGTCTCCCGTTTGTAGAAGAAGACAACTTCTTCACTACTTCGGTGAAGAATATACGCAAGAGAATTGCGGCATGTGTGATAATTGCGTACATCCGCGGGAACGTTTTGATGGTACTGATGCTGTAACACTCGTCCTGCAAACTGTGAAGCAGACCAATGAACGATTTGGTCTGAATCACCTTGTGAATGTAATCCGCGGCGTGGAAGATGAATATGTAAAAAGTTATGGTCATTTCGATTTAGCTGTGTATGGAAAAGGTGATGACGAGGATGCAGATTATTGGAAATCCGTAATTCGCCAAACTTTGATTTACCAATACCTTGAAAAGGATATAGAGAACATTGGTACTCTCAAATTAAGTCAGCGCGGTGAAGAATTTTTGAAAAAACCATTTGAAATTATTCTGGCGCGTGATCACGACTTTACAACCGAAATTGACGAGGAAGAAGAGTCAGCGGATAAGGGGCCTGTAAATACAAAAGCTTACGATGTCAAGCTATTCGAGATTCTAAGGACATTAAGAAAGAAGATAGCGAAGGAAAAAAATCTTCCTCCCTATGTTATTTTTCAGGATCCTTCGTTGGAAGAAATGGCGACGACTTACCCAACCACCAAGGATGACCTTGCTCAGGTCAATGGAGTTGGAATGGGTAAGGTGAATAAATTCGGAGAAAAATTTTTAGAAGTTATTCAAAAGTACGTTGATGAAAATGATATCGAAACAGCAAATGATGTTGTCGTAAAATCTTCTGTCAATAAATCCAAAACAAAGATTCTCATCATTCAACAAATTGATCGGAAAGTGGATCTTGAAGAAATTGCGGAGAAAGCCAGACTGTCATTTGAAGATCTGCTGACCGAAATAGAGAACATTTGCTATTCAGGTACAAAATTGAATCTTAATTATTACATCGATCAGGTAATTGATCCTCATAAACAAGATGATATACACGATTATTTCATGAATGCTGAGACGGACAGTCTTCAACAAGCTTTAGGGGATGGCTCCATGTCAGATTATTCAGAGGAGGAAGTTAGAATGATGCGAATAAAATTCATGTCAGAGTACGCAAACTAAGAGGCGTTAATAGTTATTAGTTAATCGTGAATAGGTGCTCCTGTTCACGATTTCTTTTAGAGCTAAATCAAAACTTTTATACTGGCTTTCAGGCCCAGACAATCCTGTCGGCCCAAACTACTAACGGTTAACGATTAACGGATAATAAATCCTCTATTTTATTTCCCCGAATTCGCGGCTATCTTTGGGATTCAACCCAAAAATCAATTCATGAACATTCTTGTTATCGGTAACGGCGGTAGAGAGCATGCACTGTGTTGGAAGATAAGGCAAAGTCCTCTTTGTAAAAAGATATTTGCCGCTCCGGGCAATGCCGGTACCGCCCTTGTTGCGGAGAATGTTGCCATATCGATAAACGATTTTCAAACGTTGGGGAAGTTTTGTTTGGACAACGACGTAACATTGGTCGTGGTTGGGCCGGAAGGTCCGCTTGTAAATGGGATTCGCGATTTTTTTGAACTAGATCCTACTTTACGCGGAATCCTGATGGTTGGCCCGGGTAAACTGGGTGCCCAGCTTGAAGGAAGTAAGGATTTTTCCAAACAATTCATGCTTCGTCACCATGTACCCACGGCTAAAGCACGAGCGTTTAAAGCATCGGATCTTGATCAGGCTTTTGATTACATTTCAACCTGTAAGCCTCCTATTGTCTTAAAGGCGGATGGACTTGCTGCCGGGAAAGGGGTTATTATCAGCCTAAGCCAGGGCGAAGCAAAAGCTGTGGTCAAAGAAATGTTGATCTATAAAAAATTTGGCGAAGCCAGTGCAAAAGTCTTGATAGAAGAGTTTTTGAATGGTATTGAACTGTCTGTATTTGTTTTAACAGATGGGCAGAACTATGTCATCTTACCGGAAGCTAAGGATTACAAAAGGATCGGGGAAGGTGATTTGGGACTTAATACGGGGGGAATGGGCGCCGTCTCTCCAGTATCTTTTGCCACGAAATCTTTCATGAAAAAAATTGAAGAGCGGATTATAAAGCCAACGATTTCAGGGCTGGTTCAGGAAGGGATTGACTATAAAGGTTTCATTTTCATCGGTATCATGAATGTGGGGGGTGAGCCTTTTGTTATCGAATACAACGCCCGAATGGGCGATCCGGAAACTCAGGCTGTCATGCCCCGCATTAAAGGAGACTTTGTTGAATTGTTGGCAGCATCTGCAAAAGGCGAATTAAAGGACAAAACCATTGAGATAGATGAGCATCACGCTGTAACAGTAGCCTTGGTTTCAGGGGGCTATCCCGGGGAATACAAAACCGGAAAATCTATTCAGGGCCTGGAAAGACACGATAACGCATTAATATTTCATGCGGGAACTAAAAAACATAATGAAAATGTAGTAACTGATGGAGGACGTGTTCTAGCAGTTACCGGAAAAGGCACATCTCTTGAGGAGGCGCGCGATCAAGTTTACCAGACGGCCGCTCAGCTTCATTGGGAGGGTTTGTATTATAGAAAAGATATTGGGCAGGATTTATTAAATTATAAAGGCTAGCGGGATGGGATGTTCATGTGGGACAACAAAGAACGGAGTAGTTTCCGGCTGTAATAATAACGGTGCCTGTGGAACAGGTGGATGTAATAAGATGAATGTATTTGACTGGCTTTCCAATATGGACATGCCGTCTGAAGATAGATTTAATGTTGTTGAAGTACGATTTAAAAACGGCAGGAAAGAATTTCATCGTAATACTGAAAGGTTAAATTTAACCACCGGTGATGCGGTGGTTGTTGAAGTAGCCAACGGACATCATATTGGACACGTGTCGTTACAAGGTGAGTTGGTTCGGCTCCAGATGCAAAAAAAGAAAGTAAACAACGATGATGAGGTAAAGAAGATTTATCGAATTGCGCACCAAAAGGATTTAGAGAAATTTGAAGAGGTGAAGAAGCGCGAACCTATAACGCTTTACCGGACCCGTGAGATTATCAGGGATCTTAAACTGGAAATGAAACTTTCCGATGTGGAGTACCAGGCCGACAATTTGAAGGCAACTTATTTTTATTCTGCTGACGATCGGGTTGATTTTCGTGAATTGATCAAGCTGCTTGCAGGCGAATTCAAGATTAGAGTAGAGATGCGGCAAATTAGTTTACGACAAGAGGCAGGGAGGCTTGGAGGCATTGGTGTGTGTGGAAGAGAGCTTTGTTGTTCAACGTGGTTAAGTGACTTTAAAAATGTTTCAACAAGTGCAGCACGCTATCAAAATCTTTCTCTTAATCCCAGCAAGCTCTCAGGGCAATGTGGAAGATTGAAATGTTGCCTTAATTATGAGTTAGAAACTTACATGGAGGCGCTGGAGGACATTCCAAAAATTGAAGGCCCGTTGCTAACCGAAAGAGGGGAGGCGACACTTCAAAAAACAGACATCTTTCGGAAGATCATGTGGTTTGGATTTAATGAAGAAAATACCTGGTATCCTCTCAATATTCAACGGGTCAATCAAATACTTCTGCTGAATCGCGAAGGAAAAAAACCCGCCAGCCTTGATTTGGATGTGGAAGCGGAAAAAATTCCTGTTGCAACGTTAAACAGTGATCTGGCGCGCATGGATCAAAAATTTAAAGGCAAATCAAAAAAGAGAAAAAAGAAACGTGGGGATGGAAATGACAATGCCCGGCCAAACCAAAATACAAATCGTAACCCTAATCGTAATCCAAAACCTGGAGATCCGCGATGAGAAAATTGTTTGTTATCAGTGTCTTTAGTATGCTATTTGTTTCATGCGATCAAACTCGGGTGTACGAAGAAAATGTCGACTTCTCACAAGGGTATTGGCTGATTGGTGAAAAACCTGAATTTGATTTTGTTATTGATAAATCCATTGATCAGTATACACTCTACGGAAATATTCGTAATTCGGTATCCTATCCTTATGCACGCTTATTTTTTACCTATTACCTGCTGGACTCTGCCGGCAACGAACTTCAAAAAAAGTTAGTGACCCAGTTCCTTTTTGATGCTAAAACCGGCAAGCCATTGGGGAGCAGCGGACTCGGCGATATCTATGACCACAAATTGGAATTGCTGAAAGGCTATCGATTTAAATATCCCGGAAAATACAAATTACGTCTGGAGCAGTTTATGCGCGTAGACACGTTACAAGGAGTTTTGGCCGTTGGCGTGCGTGTCGAAAATACCTCAATCAAGAATTGATCGACCAAAATCCATTCATTCCATTTGCTTCTCGCTGATTACTCTATCTCAAAAAACCTGTTGTGGAGTTCGTTATATTTTTTCTCGTCGGAGGCTTTGATTTTTTTTCCATTTATTTCTATGCTTCCATTATTCCAATGCATGTTGGTTAATTTTTCGTCCTCTGTTAGGTATCCGTCTTTTATCAATTCGGTTCTTAATTCTTCCTCAAATCGTTTCGTGTTTTCCTCAAAAGCTTTCATTTTTCGCTCAAATCGTTCGTGATTTTTCTCGAACTCTTTGTGTTGTTCTTCCCAGCGTTTCTGGTGGTCTTCTGAATTTTTATCCCATTCTTCATTGTGAGTTCGAGCCCATTCTTGTTGTTTAAAAGCCAAGTCTTGCATTTTTTTGCCCCAATCACCCTGAAACCCACTGTCAACTTTTTGTTGTACGTCGTCTATAATCTGTTGGATATCTTTTTCGTTGGCTTGATAAAAGTCTCCAAACTTTGCCTTAAATTTTTCTTCGAACTCCTTACCGAATTCTTCCCAGTCCTCTCCACTTCTCCATGCCATTTCAGGAAGATCGAAATCACGAAGCATCATATTAATGTCAGGTACGGGAGGGAGCATGGCTTCTACATCTGGCAGCGGTGGCATGTGGAAATGAAAATCGTGTACAGGAGGTGCCGGTAACACTGAACGTTCGTCTTCAGACTTTTCTACAACATCGGTGTCAGTTGTTTTGTCTTTCTGAAGGCTGGACGTTTCTTTTTGCGCATCAGCAGCCTTTTTGCTTGTCTTGTGTTTCTTGACTTTTTTGGTTGTATCCGATACAATTGTTTTGTTATCGACAGAAACAAATGCGACCTCTTTTTTACCCGTTTGAATAGAAATCCATGAGGCACAAATCAATCCAATGACAAGCAATAGCGCAGGAAGGATTCGTTCCCTGCCTGAGTAGTTTTTTACTGACTTTTCCATAAGACGTTTAATTCTGTTTAATAATTGATTTTTATTTTCGGCTAGGGAAATGGATAATTCTGGTTTAGAAAGCCGTACTTCTTCCAGAGAAGCCAGGGCATGTGCAAAAGCTCTTACGTTGCCGTGAACTTCCACAACAGCATCATCACAACAATGCTCGCGTTCACGCCTCATAATCCCGGAAATGATCCATACGACAGGATTAAAGAAAAATATGGCTTCTGTAAAGGATTGAATTAAATTGATCAAATAATCTTTCCTGCGTATATGCATGAGCTCATGAAGAAAAATGGTTTCCAATTGTTCGGTAGAAAAATTGGTGCACATACCGATTGGAATAAGAATCATAGGCTTGAGATAGCCGACGACGATAGGAGCTTGAATATGTGTTGACTCGGCAAGTGAAATCCATCGGCGGATTTGCAGCTGCCTTGCTAATTGCTGAACACGTTCGCTCCATTCTCCCTGAATCAAATACGAATTGTCTCTGATTTGTCCCACATACACGAGTCCCGTTACGATTCTCAAACAGAACACGCATGCTCCGAGAATCCAGATGATTAAGAATATTGGAATATTAGAATGAATGAAAGACTTTACACCCTCGAAATAATAACCGATCGCCGTCATAGTTTCATAGGTAAAAGTTTGCGTTGGCGGGTCAGTAAGAGCCGCCTCTTTAAGAGATGACAAATTGTTCGTTGGAGAATACACGTAAAAGAAGGTTCCTACGGACAGTGCAAGAATCATTATAAGACCAATGGATGCAATGACATATCGAGCATTTGATAATTTTGTTGGCGTTATCCGGAGGATTATTAGCAGGACGGCCAAGACAGCACAGCCCTGCCAGACGGAATGAATCAACGTATAGCCCAGAGCATGAAGCCATAGTGAATTAAAAAATTCAAAGATTGTATTCATGATTGACCTCCTTCTAATTTCTCCAAGTAATCTTTAATCTCTCGCAATTCTTCTTTCGTAGATTTTTTGTTCCCCAAGGCACTCATCACCAGTTGTGCCGCCGAACCCTGGAATACAGTTTGAATCATTTTGTCTAAGATCTGCTGTGTCGTTTTTTCCCGCGTGGGCACCGCTTCATACAGATGCAGCTTTCCGCTTTTTTGGCGTTTTAATATTCCTTTTTCGTGCATTATCTGCATCAATTTCAGAATGGTAGTATACCCATTTAAGTCGTCGCCACCCAGGGCTTGTTGCACATCCTTTACGGATACTGAGCCCTTTTGCCAGACAATTTGAAGGATTTCTAATTCTTTTTCGGTCGTTTTCAATGGGATATTTTTCATAATACGAACTGTTTCGTAGTACAATTTTAGGATGTGTAAATCAAAAATCCAAC
>CAZAHL010000206.1:0-13442 GCA_964484845.1 uncultured Chryseolinea sp.
TGCTGCTGGCATGCATCAACTTCATGAATTTGAGTACGGCACGTTCCGAAAAAAGGGCGAAGGAGGTTGGCATCCGGAAATCCATCGGATCAAAGCGGGGGCAATTGATGAATCAGTTTTTCAGCGAGTCATTCCTGGTTGTTGTGCTTGCTTTTGTATTTGCACTTGCCATAGTAACAATTTCATTGACCTGGTTCAATGAGCTAGCTGGTAAGCAAATGGGGATGCCCTGGGCAAACGCATATTTCTGGTTGGGCAGCCTTGCTTTTATTTTATTTACAGGGTTACTCGCCGGAAGCTATCCTGCTCTTTACTTATCTTCTTTCAATCCCGTTAGTGTGCTGAAAGGGTCTTTAAGCGTTGGCCGGTTTGCATCCATTCCCCGTAAAGTCCTTGTTGTGGTCCAGTTTACGGTTTCGATAACTTTAATCATCGGCACGATCATCGTTTACCGGCAAATTCAGTTTGCCAAGGATCGCCCGGTAGGCTATACCAGAGACGGGTTACTGATGATCATGATGACCTCGCCTGATTTCCAGGGCAAGCATGACGTGTTGCGGGCGGAATTAAAAAATACAGGAGTTGTAACGGAAATTGCCGTGTCTTCAAGCCCGGCTACGGATATATGGACTTCAAACAGCGGTTTTGACTGGAACGGAAAAGACCCTGCTTTGGAATCTGTATTTGCAACACTGACCGTTACACCGGGATATGGGGAAACCGTAGGCTGGCAATTCACGAATGGCCGGGATTTTTCCAGCGACAGGGCAGGTGATTCCTCAGGCTTCGTAATAAATGAGGCTGCGGCAAAGGTATTGGGATTTGAAAATCCGGTTGGAGAAATTGTGCGATGGAACACGTGGAGGAGCAAAGCCACGAGCTTTACCATTATAGGTGTGATCAAAGACATGGTGATGACATCACCGTATGCCACGCAAATACCTGCAGTCTTCTTTTTAAGCAAGGAATCACAGCATTTTATTAACATCAGGATCAATCCGCAGGTCAGTACAGGCGCCGCGCTTCCAAAGATCGAAGCTGTCTTTAAAAAGATAATCCCTTCCGTCCCGTTTGATTACAAATTTGCCGATCAGGAATACGCATTGAAATTCGCCGCGGAAGAACGCATTGGAAAACTGGCTGCTGTTTTTGCTGTGCTGGCCATACTAATCAGTTGCCTGGGGTTATTCGGGCTCGCATCCTTTGTTGCCGAGCAACGCACCAAAGAAATTGGTATCCGTAAAGTAGTGGGTGCTTCTGTTTTCAATCTATGGAAAATGTTATCAAAAGATTTTGTTGTGCTGGTGGTCATCTCCTGCCTCATTGCCATCCCGATAGCGTATTATTTTTTAGCAGCATGGTTGAAAAATTATGAATACCGCACCGAAATATCCTGGTGGATATTTGCTGTGACTAGTCTAGCGGCGTTGGTGATTACTTTATTGACTGTAAGCTATCAGGCCGTGAAAGCTGCTTTGATGAAGCCGGTGAATAGTTTGAGGTCGGAATAATTATGAATGAACATAAATCATCACCATCCAAATTTTTCCTCCGCTTCTTCCGCTGGTACTGCGACCCAAAGATGCAGGACTACATTGAAGGAGACTTGATGGAAGTGTATGATGTACGACTGAAAACACTTGGAAAAAGAAAAGCAGATATAAAATTCATTATTGACGTGCTCCTACTTTTCAGGCCGGGTATCATTCGGCCGGGACAAGATTATAGAAATTTAAACAACTACGGTATGTATAAAAGCTATTTCAAGATCGGGTGGAGAAATCTGATAAGGAACAAAGGATACTCATTCATCAACATCGGTGGCCTCGCAATGGGGATGGCAGTGGCCATGCTTATAGGTTTATGGATCTATGATGAATTGGAATTCAATAAATATCATAAGAATTACAACAACATTGCGCGCGTCATGAGAAGCCTCAACATGAATAGAGAAACTTTCTCAACTCCGATCTTACCGACCGCCCTCGGCGATGAGCTTAGGACTAAATATGGAGATCATTTTACACACGTGGTCATGGCGACAATGGGCGGAGGATATATCCTCTCAACCTTGCAGGCCGGCGAAACAAAATTATCGCTGCATGGCCAATTCATCGAAAAGACTGGACCTGAAATGTTCACACTGAACATGCTTCAGGGTTCCAGGTCCGGATTGAATGATCCGCATTCGATTTTAATTTCTCAGTCTGCCGCCAAAGCTCTTTTCGGAAGCGATAATCCGATGGGCAAGCTTCTGAGAATCAACAATAGCGACCGGATGGACGTGAAGGTTACGGGCGTCTATGAAGACCTACCTCATAACACCACTTTCCATGACGTAAAATTTTATGCGCCGTTCGAATTGTTTGTCTCGGTCAATGATTGGATGAAGTCCCCGAGTTTTACTAATGATTGTCTAAATATTTATGTAGCGATTGACGATCACGCCAGTTTTGAATCCGCTTCAGATCAGATCAGGGATGCGATCTTAAATAACATTAGGGAAGATAAAGGGTATGTTGCCGTTAACCCTCAGCTCGCTTTACATCCCATGAAGGATTGGCACCTACGATCGGAATGGAAGAATGGTGTCATTGCAGGCGGTGCTATTCAGATCGTATGGCTTTTCGGTATTGTCGGAGGATTTGTATTGCTGCTGGCATGCATCAACTTCATGAATCTGAGCACAGCCCGTTCTGAAAAAAGGGCGAAAGAGGTTGGCATCCGAAAAGCCAACGGATCGGCGCGAATGCAACTGGTGAATCAATTCTTCAGCGAGTCGTTTTTAGTGGTCGGTCTTGCTTTTATGGTCGCTCTTGTCGCAGTGTCGACTTCATTAAATTGGTTCAATGAACTGGCAAGCAAGCAAATGGAAATGCCCTGGGCGAACGCTTACTTTTGGCTGAGCAGTTTTGTTTTCATTTTGTTTACCGGATTGCTGGCGGGGAGTTATCCAGCGCTTTACCTATCTTCTTTTAATGCCGTCAAAGTGTTGAAGGGCTCTTTACGCGTTGGCCGGCTCGCATCCATACCCCGCAAGGTTCTTGTTGTTACACAGTTCACCGTGTCGGTCACTTTGATCATCGGTACGATCATCGTCTACCAGCAAATCCAGTTTGCCCAGAACCGGCCGGTAGGCTATACGAGAGATGGTTTGCTGATGATCAATATGACTTCACCCGACTTCTATGGGAAATCCAATGTGCTCCAGACTGCCTTGAAAAATACCGGTGTGGCAACAGAAGTTGCAGAGTCATCAGGCCCACTAACAGGTATTCAGTACGAAAACGGTGGCTTTGATTGGCAGGGAAAGGATCCGGCTTTTATACCGCAATGGGCAACCGTGACCGTAACGGCCGATTATGGAAAGACAATAGGCTGGCAGTTGGTGAATGGCCGCGATTTTTCAAGCGACATCGCCAGTGATTCAGCTGGTTTTATAATCAATGAGGCCGCCGCGAAATTACTGGGTTTTGAAAATCCCGTAGGTGAAACGATCCGATGGCAAAATGGGTGGCGAAGCAAATTCTCCAGCTTTACCATCATCGGTGTCGTTAAAGATATGGTGATGAAGTCCCCATATGCACCTACTGTACCTTCGGTATTCTTCTTAAGTAAATATGGAACAAACTGGATCAACATCAGGATCAATCCGCAGATCAGTGCCGCCGAAGCAATTCCAAAAATCGAACAAGTCTTTAAAAAAATAATTCCCTCCGTCCCGTTCGATTACAAATTTGCAGACCAGGAATACGCGTTAAAATTTGCTGCAGAAGAGCGCGTTGGAAAACTCGCCTCTGTTTTTGCAGTACTGGCCATACTTATCAGTTGCCTCGGGTTATTTGGACTCGCATCCTTTGTCGCCGAGCAACGCACCAAAGAAATTGGTATCCGCAAAGTGGTAGGAGCCTCTGTGTTTAATCTTTGGAAGATGCTATCAAAAGATTTTGTTGTGCTGGTGGTCATCTCCTGCCTCATCGCCATACCGATAGCGTATTATTTTTTAGCAGCATGGTTGAAGAATTATGAATACCGAACCGAAATATCCTGGTGGATATTTGCTGTGACTAGTCTGGCGGCGTTGGTGATTACCTTATTGACGGTAAGCTATCAGGCTGTGAAAGCAGCCTTAATGAAGCCGGTGAATAGTTTGAGGTCGGAGTAAATAAAATTCAGTGTACACACATTAATTTGAAATGACAGCTCTCTTCAATTTCGGATGGTAACGACGTTTTGTTTCTGAGCTCGGCCTTACTCAGTCAGTCATCTAAATGGTTGCAACGGTGGGTACATTGGAAAAGGCACGTTAGTCCTTTTATAAAGCCTGGTTCACAATAACTCAGGAAGAAGGGCACACAAAGGCTACAGAATATATTCTTTTTTGCGACCTTTGCGGGATTTCCTTTGCGATTTCTTTGCGTGAAATATCTTAACGTCGCTACTTACAGACTGTATCAGCTAGTATGCTCAATCCCATACAGTCACAACCTTTATTTCTTTGGATTCCGGACTTGCCCAGTTTTCAAAATCACTTAGGATCGATTCAACACCAACTTTTTTTGTGATATACGCTGCTGTGTTAAATTTTTTTTCACGCAATACCCTGATCACAAATTGGAAATCCTCCACGGTTGCATTCCGGCTGCATAGGAGTGTTGTTTCTTTTGCATGCAGCATGGGATGCTGAAAAGCCAACTCCGCTTTGAATAACCCGACGAGAACGAACGTTCCACCATGCCGCATGTATTGAGTTGCTCCTTCAATAGCAAGTTTGCTTCCGGTTGCATCGAAGACGGTGTCTGCCAGCTGCCCTCCCGTGAATTCCTTGATTTTTTCAACAGGTGATTGCAGTGCATTTATCACAACATCTGCCTCAAATTTTTCTTTTGCCGCCTGTAATCGGTAGTCGTTTATATCGATAACAATAACCTTCGCTTCTAAATACTTGGCAAGTTGTACAATACCGATACCGATAGGACCACATCCTATTACCACTACATTGTCTCCCTTTTTTATTTGCGCCCTTCGCAATGCGTGAGCTCCAATGGCGAGCGGCTCAACAATCACAATCTCCTCAAGGGAAAGATCATTAGCAGGTATCAGCAAGCGCGTTGGGAACGAAATAATTTCCTGCATTCCTCCGTCTGTGTGGACGCCATATACCTTCAGGTTTTCACAACAATTGGATTTACCTGACTTGCAAGCAATACATACTTCACAATTAATGTAGGGAACAACCACCGCCTTGTCTCGCGGTTTTAGACCTTGGGCGTTTGCATCCACCTCAAGAATTTCAGTCGCCAGTTCATGTCCCAACACTCTCGGGTACGAGAAAAAAGCTTGATTACCTTTATAAGCATGCAGATCGGTGCCACAGATTCCAACCCTTCTAACGCGAAGCAAAGCATTTCCCTCTGTATTCGTGGGAGTTTCCTTACTTTTGATAGCCAAGTCTGCCGGCTTTTCACAAACAATATATTTCATGGATTTTATATCAAATAGACATTCTATTTAAATATATGATTTATTGTATTACGTATGATATTAAATAAACCGATTTGCGTTTCCGAAAAGGTTAAACGATACATTCGGTTATAAGGGGTGAACTGAATTCTGGTAAGAAATATATATGAAACGAGAGGCTTGTAAAAGTAAGAGGCTGCCGAAATTACCTTGCTAATTAAAGCAGCCTCTTAGTGAATCTCTTTCCTTTCGCTGGCATAGTCCAGATCAAGTTCTAAGGATATTTTCTCAGATACATTTGTATCACTCCTTAAGAGAATTACACTACCATAAACATAAATATTATGCCAGAGAAAAATGTTTGATTTTACAACGGTAAGGGAATAAGCGTGTCGGAATATTGTGGAAAATATACAAAGAATGTTGACGAGTGTATATACAATTTCCCAGCACAGTAAGCGCAAATTAAAATCCAATTTTTTGCGCAATCATTTTTCGAAGTTGCATTCAACGAGAAAATCATCAAAAAATTTAATCACTACAAATAATGAAAATCTTGCTATCCGGAATTTTCCTGTTTGGGTTATAATAGCCTAAACATTCGGTACTTTCTTTCTGCTTTGCACACGATACTCGCTGGGTGTTACTTTCATCACTTTTTTGAACTGCTTATGAAAGTTAGAAAGATTATTAAATCCACTGGCATAGCAAACTCGCGTGACATCTAACGTGCCTTCCATTAAACGTTCACACGCATAAGCGATTCGTACTTCCGTCAGATATTGGAAATAACTTTTGCGCGTCCGGGTTTTAAAGTAACGACAAAACGCAGCGGACGAATGACTCGTCAGTGCAGCAACGTCTGCTAAGGCAATGGGTTCACGAAAGTGATCAATGGTGTAGTGGTACACCTTGTTGATCTTTTGCGAAAACTTTTCATGAGCACTTACTACGTAGTGAGCCGAGTTTAAATAAATAAATTCTTCGGAGGAAGCGAGAATATCCAGAATCGCTAGCAATGCAAGAATGGAGGGCGCACCTTTCAGATTCATAGCGGCCTCTAATCTTGCGATAATCAGATCCTTTGTGTCACCAAAAAATTTTAATCCTCTGGATGCACGCTCCATCAGCCCGGAAATGTGCGAGAATTCTTTTACGTTAAAAAAATTCTCTCCTAAGAAATCTTCCCTGAACTGCACAACGATGGTCTCAGGAGTTTCGAGTCTGTGTTGCAAATAATAGTCCTCGTCGCGCTGGCGGGTATGCTGCAAATTTTTTCCAAACAACAACAATTCACCCTCCTCAATACTTCGAATACAATTGCCAATAAAATTAGTGCCTTTACCTTTAATGCAATAAAGTAGCTCCAGCTCAGGATGGTAATGCCAGGGGTTATTCCAGGCTATATCATCACCTTTGACCACAATAGAATTTTCATGGGGCGGTATTATTTTCAGCAGATGAGGTTTTTGGGGAGTTTGCTTAATCATAAGCCTTAATAGACAGTTCTAAATCCACGGTTAAAAATATATGCAAATATAGCATCTACATTTTACAATTTAGAGGATGCAATCGTTTGATTGTTACAGTAAGATTGTACTCAGTAACAATTCAGGACAGTGATCTTAGGCATAAGCAGCTTTACTTACGGATGGTCAATCAGTGTCGCGCCTGACAATGGTATTCTGAAACCCATGTCCGAGACTGACCTGGTGAAGATCACACGCGCGTTCGACCTCCATTGCCTGCAAGTCGGCGATAACCTTCCCCTTCATACGTTCAGCGAAGACAGGCTGCATCACTTGCGCTCGCTGATTCAAGAGCATAAGATCAGGCTAGAGATAGGTGCACGAAAACTAACCCCCGAACATCTTCAACGATATATTGAACTAGCGGAATTTTTTGATGCACCCTTGCTCCGCTTTATCATTGATGGTGATCAGTACGAGCCTGACATTCATACAGTGAGGACGTTGCTGAAAGACTTTTTGCCTGAACTGAAAAAACGGAACCTCACACTCGGAATAGAAAATCACGATCGTCTGAAAGCTAAAGAACTCGCACACCTGATGGAATCGATAGATAGCCCTAGCGTGGGAATTTGCCTCGATTGTGTTAACTCGATGGGTGCCGGCGAAGGACTCGAATATGTAGCAACCTTACTTGCTCCCTTCACTGTTAATCTTCACATCAAAGATTTTAATGCGGAACGATTACCCCACAAAATGGGATTCACTATAACCGGTGCTCCGGTCGGAAAAGGATTGTGCGACATTTCCTTGATCATGGAAAAGCTTCAACCCTATAACCGCTGCCATAGTGCTGTACTGGAGCAATGGGTCCCTCCTGCTGAACTTCTTTCAACAACGATTGAAAAGGAACAAACCTGGGCAGCAGAAGGAATTCAATACCTTAAGCATTTACCCTATTTCTTAAAAAAAGAATATTAACAAATCCCCAAAAATATGTCAGATATAAAAATTGCATTAGTAGGCGCCGGAGGAAAAATGGGATGCCGGCTTACCGACAATTTCTTAAAAACCTCTGGATACAGAGTTTCGTACTTGGAGATAAGTTCAACAGGCATTGAAAATCTGAAGAAACGTGGTGTAATGACGGAGCAGCAGGAAAATACTATTCCCGATGCCGATGTGGTTATCCTGGCCGTTCCGGATGTAGCGATCGGAAAAATTTCCAAGGAAGTGATTCCACTGATGAAATCTGGAGCCGTCGTGTTAACATTGGATCCAGCCGCACCGTTGGATGGAGTTATCCATTTCCGGGAAGATCTCGGTTATGTCATTGCCCATCCATGTCATCCCTCCGTTTTTAATTGGGAGCCGACGGAGCTTGCTTTCCGTGATTTCTACGGCGGTATATCA
The DNA here is from genome assembly GCA_964484845.1 of uncultured Chryseolinea sp. Classification (GTDB taxonomy): domain Bacteria; phylum Bacteroidota; class Bacteroidia; order Cytophagales; family Cyclobacteriaceae; genus Chryseolinea. The sequence goes on from CAZAHL010000206.1 coordinate 8,346, forward strand.
GCCAAGCAGTCGATCGTAGTCGCCCTGATGCATGGGAATGAATCACACTACAAAATAGGAGAAAAGGTATCTCAGGATATGTATGCACCGATTCATCACACCCATCGGATCACTCTTGAGCAAATGGCGATGCTCGAGCCGGCCATGGTGGAAACGCTGGCACAAACCTGCATGGAAGTAGTGAAGGAAGGATTTGATAAGATTATATCGCTTGGCGTGCCAGAAGCAGCGGCAAGAGATTTTGTCCTTGGCCACCTCCGTATTCAAATTGCTGTGCTCTTCAAAGAAGTTAACGGCACATTCTCCGATGCCGCCTACAAAATCAGCAAACGGGCAAAACCTATTTTGTTCCGCGAAGGATGGCAAAAGATTTTTGAAATGAGTGATATTAAGGAACAGGTTCGTGATATTACAAACAGTAAAATTGGATAGGAGCACTAGGATGATGATGTTAAAATACATTGTTGAAAAAATATTGAGAGTCAGATGAAAAAACTTCGCTTTGCCGTAATCGGTACCGGCTTTTGGGCAAATTATCAAATTCCCGCGTGGCTGGAATTGGATGGTATTAAATTGGTTGCCTTATATAACCGCACGGTATCGAAAGCAGAATCCATGGCGCAAAAATTCAATGTCCCCACTGTTTATGACGATGTTAAAAAATTGCTGGAAAATGAAAAGCTGGACTTTGTTGATATCATTACCGACGTAGATACCCATGGTGTATTCACCGAACTGGCAGCGAAAAATGGAGTTGCCGTAATTTGCCAAAAGCCGATGGCACCAAAATTATCAATCGCACAAGGGATGGTAAATACCTGTCAAAAGTATAATGTTCCTTTTTTTATCCATGAGAATTGGCGGTGGCAGTCGCCGATAAGGAAATTAAAAGAACTTCTGGACTCAGGCACTATCGGAAAAACGTTCAAGGCGCGCGTTACATTTTGTTCCGCATTCCCTGTCTTTGAAAATCAACCGTTTCTTGCCGAACTCGAAGAATTTATACTTACCGACATCGGATCTCACATTTTAGATGTTTGTCGTTTCCTCTTTGGAGAAGTTGAAACACTTTACTGCAATACTGCATCCGTCAATCCGAAAATTAAAGGAGAGGATGTTGCCAATGTATTGATGAAAATGGAAAACGGCGTTTCATGTTATGCTGAAATGTCATACGCTTCCGTTTTGGAACACAAATCCTTTCCACAAACCTACATCCTGGTGGAAGGAAAAAACGGTTCGCTAAGCCTCACGGAAAATTATGCCATCCACATCACCACCCTGGAGGGAACGAACTTTACCAATGCCCTACCCAAGTCGTATTCCTGGCTTGATCCCGAATATGCCCTGATTCACTCTAGCATTGTTGATTGCAATCGCGATATTCTAAATGCGTTGCAAGGAAAGAGAAAAGCAGAAACGACCGGAAGTGATAACTTAGAAACGGTCCGGTTGGTACATGCTGCTTATCACTCAGCAAAAAACAATAAACTCGTCACCTTAAAATCATTTTGATGGCCTTGCAGCTCCAGAACATTAGCAAAAGTTTTCCCGGTGTGAGAGCGTTGCATAAGGTAAGTCTGGAGATACTAACGGGTGAAATACACGCGATCTGTGGCGAAAATGGGGCCGGTAAAAGTACGCTGATGAATATTGTAGGGGGTAACCTGTTAGCGGATGAAGGAACCATAGCCATCGATCATCAAAAAGTGATTATCGAAAATCCCACCGAAGCATTCAATTTCGGAATTTCCATTGTCTACCAACACCTCAGCCTCGTCGACAGCCTGAGTGTGGCCGAAAATATCTTTGCCAATCAACATCCATTAAATGCCTTTGGTATCATTCAATATGACCTCCTGTACGAAAATACAAAGGCCATCTTGAAAGAGTTATACTTAGAACACATTCATTGTAAAACGCTGGTTGCAAACCTCTCTCCCGCCCAAAAACAAATGGTAGAAATTGCGAAAGCAGTGTCTAAAAAACCTTCGATCCTTATTCTTGATGAACCTACTGCATCCCTTACTTCAACCGAAAGCAAGACTTTATTTGCGATTTTAAAACAACTAAAAAAACAAGGTGTCTCTATCGTCTATATTTCACATCGCCTAGATGAAATTTTTTTGTTGGCAGATCAGATTTCCATTTTGAAAGATGGCGAACATCAGGGAACGTTCTTAAAAAGCAACATCTCCAAAGAAGAATTAATCAGACGCATGGTTGGACGGGAAATAAAGTCCCTGAAGACGGACTCTCACATTCAGGAGGAAATTTCTTTGTCGGTTAAGAATATTTCCGGTAAAAAGTTCAAGGATATTAACTTCAATTTGCATCGTGGTGAAATATTGGGTATGGCAGGATTGATTGGGGCAGGTCGTACTGAAATTGCACGCGCCATTTTTGGTATTGACAAGATTGAATCCGGCGAAGTTGTCATTAAAAATAAACGTCACACTTTCAATCATTCCTCCGATGCCATTGAGAATGGCCTTGCTTATGTTCCGGAAGAACGCAAGAATCTCGGGCTCTTTCCGGATATGAGCATCAAGGATAACATTATGGTTGCGCAGCTGGTGAAGGATGAAAATAGCGTATTCTATGATTCAAAAAAAAGCGATCGGATGGCCATTGAACTGAAAGATAAATTAAGAATCATTGCTCCGGATGTACACCAGAAAGTAATTCATTTAAGCGGAGGCAATCAACAGAAAGTTGTTCTCGCAAAATGGCTGTTAACCGCACCTGATATTTTGATCGTCGATGAGCCGACGCACGGAATTGATGTGGGTTCACGCTATGAGATCTATGAGATCCTTAAATCGCTGACCGCTGAAGGGAAAAGTATTATCATCATATCAAGTGATCTGCCGGAAATATTGGGATTGTGTGATCGGATCATTGTGATAAAAAAGGGACTTCTAGCAGGAGAAATTTCACGTGCAGAAGCCACCGAGGAAAAAATCATCGCCATGGCCGCAAACTAAAAACAGATGTTAACCAGAATTCTACAGGAACGGGTTTACACACTGCTGATGATGCTCATTTTAGTATGCCTGATGGCCAGCATCATTTTCCCGCATACATTTCCTACGTTTGAAAATGCAAGTCAAATCCTGCTTAATCTTTCCATCGATACGATCGTGGCTGTTGGAATGATGTTGCTGCTGATATCCGGAGCATTCGATTTATCAGTAGGTTCCGTAGTTGCATTTACGGGATGCCTGACGGCGTACCTGATGTACTTTCTCGAAGTCCCGGTTCCCCTGGCGATTGCTATTGGTCTTGTAAGTTCAATTTTAATTGGTTTGATCAATGGCTATCTGATATCATATCAAAATATTAATCCCATGATCCAGACCTTAGCGATGATGGGAATTGTTAGGGGCTGTGCATTATTAGTTAGCGGTGCCGGAATACAAAACCTTCCTTATTGGTTCACGGCCGTCGGACAGTCGAAGTTGCTGGGTATTCAGATGCCAATCTGGTATATGGTGGTCGTTGTAAGCATCTTTACTTTTCTCCTGAACAAAACTATCTATTTTCGCCGGTACTACTACATCGGAGGAAATGAAAAGGCGGCCGACCTTTCCGGTATACGGGTAAAACGCATGAAGATGATAAGCTTCGTTCTTACCGCAGGGTTAGCAGGACTCGCAGGCATACTATTATCATCCAGACTAGGTGCCGCATTGCCCACAATGGGCAGAGGACTTGAGCTGCGGGTTATCACCGCCGTGATTTTAGGAGGTGCAAGCTTAAGTGGCGGGTATGGAAAAATACCGGGCGCATTACTTGGAGCACTCTTCATGGGAATCATTGCCAACGTGATGGTCATTGCCCGCATATCAGGATACTGGCAGGAGATTATCCTGGGTATCATTTTGATCGGCACGCTTTGGGTTGATAAAGCGCTCCAAAAAAAGTTTGCGTAGATTTTAAAGATCGCTTACATGAAAAAGTATTCAAATCAAATTTTAGCTGTCCTTCTTATCTTTTCAGGCAGCTGCGAATTACCTCCCAGGAATCAAAATACGACTGCAAAACCAGTGACGACATCGGTGGAGAACGTTAAAATTCAAAATGAAGAATACGTCATGGTGACTACAGCAGTGACGATGCCGATGTATGTGAATCACGATCAGGCAGCCTTCAAACGTTGGGGCGAAAAGATGAAGGTAAAGGTTTCTATTCTTGGTCCGGCGGATTGGGATGTTCCCAGTCAAATCAACACAATTGAAGAAGTAATTGGAACTAAACCAACCGGGCTGCTAATCAACGGAACCGATCCAGCCTTAGCGCAGGTAATCAACAAAGCTGTTGCAGCGGGTATTCCTACTGTTGTATACGACTCTGATATTCCAAATGCAAACCATCACGCCTTTTTAGGAACCGATTGGTATGAGATCGGAAAAATGCAAGGAGAAGAAATGGTCAAGTTGATCGGTGGAAAAGGAAAGATTGCCTACATGGGAATATTGGGGATGGCGAACATGGAAGCGGGTTTTCAAGGTTTGCTGGATGTGGTTAAAAAATATCCGGATATTGAAGTAGTGGGGAAATACGACGACAAGGCCAATGTAGAAGAGGCTGCGAAGATAACGTCTAACCTACTGGCCGCGTACCCGGATCTGGCAGGAGTTTGTGGATTCGACTCGAATTCAGGGCCGGGTATTGCGTTAGCTGTCCGGGAGGCGGGTAAAGCCGGTAAAATCAAAATCACTACCGTAGATTGGGAGCCTGAACATTTACAACTGGTGCGGGATAACGTCATTCATATGCTGGCTGGACAAAAGCGCGAACTTTTTACGTGGTATGGAGCGGAGTTCTTATACGATATGGTTCATCACACAAATCCGCTGGCAGAAAATGATGCAAAGGCCGGTATAACAAGCGTTCCTTATCACATCAATACAGGATTGCTTAAGATCACGAAAGAAAATGTTGATGAGTTTATTAACCGTTAATTTCTTTGGGCTATTCAAAAAAGGTAGGGCTATCGGCAGCCTGGGAAAGGGTGCTAAATGCAGGTTTTACCGCAAAGGCGCGGAGACGCAAAGGGAATCGCAAAGTTTATGCAACAGTTGTTAAGGGTTC
>CAZAHL010000207.1:0-13440 GCA_964484845.1 uncultured Chryseolinea sp.
CACGCAGAGGCCGCAAAGAAAAAGATACACGCAAAGGCCGCAGAAGATATATTTTTGCGCCTTTTGCGGGATTTCCTTGGCGTGCTTTGCGTGAAATGTTTTTGACGCCATTACTTTATAGACGGACACTATTTAAGCGGAAATGAATACAATATGATAAAACCGAAAGCCCTCAGTTTCCTGTTGCCTATTCTGGTGCTGCTCTGCTTTGTGCTCCTTTGGTATTTTATCTCCTATATTAATTTATTTCCCGCGTATGCCTTACCATCTCCAGGAGCTGTTTTGATCAGTTTTCAGGAGGAGGTAGTGGCGGGCCGGTTAGTCAACGATATGATCGCTTCATTGTGGAGAGTGGCGGTCGGATTTGTGATCTCTGCCATGCTCGGCATTCCACTCGGTCTATGGTTGGGGCAGCATCTTCATGCTCGACAGGCCTTCGTTCCCATGCTGAATTTTTTCCGGTTCCTTTCTCCCTTGGCATGGATACCGTTTGCCATTCTTTGGTTCCATATTGGAGATAAGCCAGCGATCTTCCTGATTTTTATGGCTACTTTTTTTCCTCTTGCACTGGCCACTATGATAGCCGTTGCATCGATACCCAGCATTTATTTTCGCGTTGCCCATGACTATCATTATAGGGGAATCGAGCTGCTGACTAAAGTTACTTTTCCTGCTGTTCTTCCTCAGGTTATCACCGCCTTGCGCGTGAGCTATGGTATCGCATGGGTGGTCATTGTAGCCGCAGAAATGGTAGGGTGCCAGGATGGGTTAGGGTATGGTATTTGGGAAGCACGAAACGGACTCCGCCTGGATTCAGCAGTTTGTTACATGATCGTTATTGGGTTGCTGGGAATGGGCATTGACAGGCTTCTGGCCCGATTAACAAAATTGCCAGGTGTAAGTTGGGGCTATGAAAGATAAACGTGCTGCCCTGCCGCTGATTTTGGAAAAAGTTTCGCATAGTTACGGCGTTGTTTCTGTCCTAAGCAATTTAAATCTGATCGTAAATCCCGGAGAGGTAGTGGTTTTGGTAGGACCTTCCGGTTGCGGTAAAACAACGATATTGAATTTGCTATCGGGTCACATTGAGCCCATTTCAGGGTCGATAAAACGGGAAGGCATCATTCGTACCGTATATCAACACGATAGTCTTTTTCCGTGGCTTACTGTTTCGGAGAACATTGCGATAGGCCTTCGTTCCATTGGCGACGATGAACGCCGCCAAAATGAATTGAAAGAACTTCTTGGGTTGATCCACATGGAAGGATTTGAACGCCATTATCCACACCAGCTATCCGGTGGGATGCGTCAGCGCGTTGAGCTTGCGCGAGTTCTTGCCGGCGATTCCGACATCCTGCTTATGGATGAACCTTTCTCAGCACTGGATTATCAGGCACGACTTCGTATGCGCCGTGAATTGATCCGTCTCCTGGAAAAAAGACCTCGTACCGTCGTCTTTGTCACCCACGATATTGAAGAAGCTACGCAATTGGCGGACCGCGTGCTTGTACTTTCTAAAAGGCCGGCGACCATATGCCTGGAGCTTCACATCGAAGCACCGCGTCCGAGGGGACTGACTGACCATGCTGTAATCGAAGCGATGAAAGCAATTCTTAAAGAGCTGGGTTTAAATACGTCCAATGCGGAAGGGTAGATTTTATTTGGTCGGAATTTATTATTGAGGGGTAACCGAAGTTTAGCAGGTTATAAAGAGGTATCAGGCTTTCGAATAGAATATAATATGCGCAAATGAATTATATTTGAACAGTAGCCCGATATGAAACTAACCTTTGGACGTCTTATTATTGGTGTGGTTTTGGTGCTCACGGTGCTCGGCGTACTTCGCTATCGACCCTGGGATCAAGGCGGATCTAATAGTGCGAGAGATGTAATTCACGAAGGATCAAACAAAAAAGCAGAGCGTGAACTAACCGTAGGTTTTTTGCCGGTAACCTGTCATCTCACGTGTCCTGTTACCGATTTTGCTTCGAAGACAACACAGACAAATACAAACTTCAACTCCCGGGTATTTTCGGATTTTCCAACCGTGGTAAGCGCCTTGGAGGCAAAACAAGTGCAGGCCACATTTATGATTGTTCCGTTAGCTATGAAACTTCGCGAACAGGGTGTGCCGGTCAAAATTTGTTACCTCGGCCACCGCGATGGCTCCGAAATTGTCGTTGGAAAATATAGCAAGATCAGAAGTCTCGTAGATCTTAAAGGTAAAAAGGTAGCTATTCCCAGTCCGTTCAGCAATCAGAACTTTGTCATTCATAAACTCATGACCGATTATGGCATGGATCAAGAGGATATCACATTCGTGGTCCTTCCGCCGCCCGATATGCCCACGTCGCTGGCAGCGGGGGCGATCGATGCTTATTTTGTGGGAGAACCCTTTTGCGCAAAGGCTGAGCTTGATGGAATTGGCCGTGTTCTTTACTATGCAAGAGATATATGGCCTAATTTTATTTCCTGTGCATTGGTAGTGCATGAAGATTTAATAAATAGCAACCCTGAGATTGTCCATGATTTGGTCAGAGGTATTGCGGCCTCTGGTGCCTGGGCAGAAACGCATCGAGAGGAGGCGGCCAAATTAGTGTCTCCATATTTTCGTCAGGATGAGAAGGTTCTTAACTATGTACTAACTTCTGATCCAGCTCGTGTGAGTTATATTAATTTAACCCCTACAGACAAAGATCTTCAGATGATCCAGGATATGGGGCTGAAGATGGGATTGCTTACGAAGCAAATTCCAATGAATCAAATTATTGACCGAAATTTTGTTCCTGAAATAATAACGCCTGCTCCAATTGAAAGAGCTACGATACCAGGGTTAAAGTAAATTTCTTACGATCAGTGATAGCAGGTAGTGCGCCAGGAGAAGTTTTGACAATGGTTTTAAATTTTATACATTTAAATACTTTGAATCAAAATTAATATTAAACCAAACCAACATGGCTAACGAACCAAACAATAAACTTGTTATAAGCAATCAAGGAACCATTAAGAGTAACCAGGGAGTAATTAAAGGTAATCAAGGATCTATTCTTAAAAACCAGGGAGTTATTAAAGGAAATCAAAAGATTATTGTTGATAACCAGAAATCTTTAAAAGATAACCAGCGTTCAATTCTTTCGAACCAAAAAGCAATTCTTTCAAACCAAAAGCTAATTCTCAGAAATCAAAAAACATTAGATATCGTTGTTAAGAATCAGCAGACGATCATCAAGCTGTTAAAAAAGTAAATTCGAATTCTTTTTTTGCAAACACCTGAAAGATGTAAGCTTTAGAACATAGGAGAGGAGCTACATTTGATCAAGAGGGGCTTACTTACACCAGCTAAAAAAGCGTGGTCACAAAATCACTTCTTAGTCCGCTGACAATAAATTTTTCAAGTCCGGATGATGTTGAGAAGCTAGAAATTCTGTGATGCTAAAGTCTGCGAGCTTGTGAATGTAGAACGGATCTTCACTGATAATTTTCTCTATCTCCTCCTTTGAGTTAGCGAGAGCCAGAATGATGCCGCCTGTCCGCGGAACTTTACGGCCGGAGGCAACAAACACGTTCTTTTTATAATAGGCACGAAGAAACTTAACATGGTCGGCCATGTGGGCATCTAACTTGTCAAGAGGTACGATGTAGTTCAAATTTATAATAAACATATTTGTTAGTCAGTGTTGCTATAATCCTGTGATCAATCAAACTGCTTGCCTTTGGCTTTTGAGTATTAAAGCTGTTCCAGGTGTACCGCTATTAAGCGCGGTGATAATTACAGACTTCAAAAGTTCGATAGAGACCAATGATCCGTTACCATTCCCTCTTGCGATCTCTCTTATTTCCCAGTGATCTTCTTGTGATAAAAAATATACGACAGTGTTCCGAGTACAAAAGGTACGAGCATGACTAACATGGCTGGATCAACACCAGTCACACAAATGTTTGAATAAGCGGCGCCCACTAAGTCGATAAATAATCCGGCATATGCCCACTCTTTCAGTCGAGGGAAACCTGGAATTAGGATTACGATCGAACCTAACGTTTTTGCGACACCAAGGAACGGAATTAAATATTTAGGATAGCCCAATGCAGTGATAAAAGTTACTGCATCTGGCGACATTATAATATCGGGAATGGCAGTGAACGTCATAAATGCACTAAACAGCCCGGTAAAAACCCAGTATAAGATGGTTGTCGTTTTCATTATTTTTTGGTTAAGCCTAAACTATATGCAACATACCGCTCGTTCGTTTAATTGCCCATGGGCAAACCCGACAAATGACAGGCGCTTTGCGACAGTCATTTTTTTTAGATTGATCGAAACCTAGGTTACGGATGCTGGCTGCTCCAGGGGGGTTGTTCCTTTAGAAGGTGGTGAACCGATTTTTCCTCGATGGAAAATTATCAGTGTCTTCGGAATGCAAGCCACGCAAAGATGCAGAAGTATCCAGTGCTGGTGTCCCAGTCTTAAAGTAAACCAACGAAGAAAAGGAACAGCCTTAAGAAAGGGAGGGTACAGCTAGAGTTACTGATTCACTAACTTCAACGCGCCTTCGCTGTAACGGGCTCCCACATCCGGATATTTGTTCACTACAGCCTCGATGCGCTCTAAGTCGTTTTTGCTGAGCGCAATATCTACTGCGGCCGCATTTTCCTCCAGGTATTTTCTTCTTTTTGTCCCGGGTATCGGCATTATGTCAGGACCCTGGGCCAGCACCCAGGCGAGTGCTAACTGGGAAGGTGTACAGTTTTTGTCCCGGGCGAGCATGGCAAAATCATCCACAAGCTGTTTGTTATTCTGCCAATGAACATCGTCAAAGCGGGGAAGTGTTCTACGAAAATCGTCCGCGGCTAGTTGACTGTTGTCGGTCACGGTGGCGGTTATTAACCCTCTGGCTAGTGGGCTGTAGGGAATGAATGCGATTCCCAATTCACGGACTGTACTCAGAATCCCGTTTTCAGGATCCCGTGTAAGAAGCGAGTATTCATTCTGCAAAGCTGAAATAGGATGAACAGCGTGCGCTTTACGAATTGAAACGCCAGAGGCTTCCGACAATCCTAAGTAACGCACCTTGCCTTCTTTAACCAGGTCGGCCATAGCTCCGACGGTGTCTTCGATGGGCACATTGGGGTCCACGCGATGAGCATAGTAAAGATCAATGGTATCGATCTTCAGTCGTATTAAACTTTTTTCAACGGCTTCTTTCACGTACGTTGGAGATCCATCCAAGTATGTCGCTGGAGTGCCGGCAAAATTAGAAGCATATCCATCTCGTTGCCTGAACCCGAATTTAGTAGCTATAAATATTTTCTCCCGGTTAGGCACCAACACTTTTGAAATAAGTTCTTCATTATGGCCATATCCATACATATCCGCTGTATCCCAAAAATTAATGCCGAGGTCCAATGCCCGGTTGAGCGTGGCAATTGATTCCTCGTCGTTGCGAGGGCCATAAGCAAAGCTCATTCCCATGCAGCCAAGTCCGATGGCTGATAATTCTTCGCCAGTATTAGCAAAAAGTCTATATTTCATATCTCAATTTTTTCGTGAATAGATTCCAACTTGAAGCACTGAATTTAAAACGTAAAAAGGTTTTGGCTTGTTCAGTTTTTGCCTTCCGGCCCTCAAAGATTGACGCCTGATCGTAGTAAGTTTGCCACCATTTATTTTTTTACAGATAATCGTCTGTTTGAAGCAACCTTTTTGATGATTTAACAATCTTTTTGTTACTTTTTCTCTAATTCCAAGTATACTAATTATAATGGTCTTCTTCCTATGTTTAAAAATTACTTTCTGGTAACCATCCGCAACCTGCGCAAGAACGGATTTTACTCGTTCATTAATATTGCCGGCCTGTCAATTGGCATTACCTGTACCATACTCATTCTGTTATGGGTGTTTGATGAAACATCCTTTAACAAATTCCATCCTAAATACGATCGCCTTTACCAAGTGTGGGCGAATGCAAAATTTGACGGAAAGATAAATTCCTGGACCTCCGTTCCCTTGCCAACGTATGAGGCCATGAAAACGGCTGACGCCAATATCAAGAATGTTGTTGTTACCGACTGGGGTGGCCCGCATTTAGTGAGCGTAGGAGAAAATCGACTCATGAAAAACGGATTTTACGTGAGCGAAGAGTTCCTTGAAATGTTTGAGTTCGCCTTAGTGAAAGGGAACACAAAACAGGTATTAGACGATCCGCGATCGGTCGTAATAACAGAGGCTACGGCCAAGGCCCTGTTTGGGGACGACGACCCTATAAATAAGGTCATTCGTGTTGACAACGAAAATGATCTAAAGGTCACCGGTATATTATCGGATATCCCCTCCAATTCTTCTTTCCAGTTTGATTTTCTAATGACCTGGAAATTTCGCGAGCAGATCAGTGATTGGGTTCGCAAGAATACAACCAATTGGGGTAATTATTCATTCCAGGTTTTTGTAGAACTGAATGATCCAGCCCAACATAAAGCGGTAGAAAGTCGTGTTAAAAATATGCTCCAGGAACACGGAGAAAAGGAAACAAAGCCTGAGTTTTTTCTCTATCCCTTATCGCGGTGGAGGTTACATGGATCTTTTGAAAACGGCGTAGAAACAGGTGGACTGAATGATTATGTTCAGTTATTCAGTATCATCGCCATCTTTATCATTGTCATCGCCTGTATCAATTTTATGAACCTGGCCACAGCAAGGTCAGAACGTAGAGCGCGCGAGGTTGGTGTACGGAAAAGTGTAGGTTCCAGACGAAGGGAACTTATCCTGCAGTTCATGGGTGAATCTACCTTTATTGCGTTGCTTGCCTTTGTTGTCGCAGTGCTGCTCGCGCAATTGACATTGCCTTACTACAACCAATTGGTTGATAAAAAACTCTTCATCGACTATACGTCGGCTCAATTCTGGATTTTTGCTGTCGGTCTTGTTTTCATCACGGGTATTGTGTCGGGAAGCTATCCAGCCTTTTACCTGTCGTCCTTCCAGCCGGTTAAAGTATTAAAGGGAAAACCTACCATAGGAAAAGGGGGTAGTACTCCCCGAAAAGTTCTGGTAACCCTTCAGTTTGGTTTTTCAATTTTACTTATCATCGGCACGATAGTAATCTATCAGCAAATTCAACTGGTGAAAGGGCGCGCGATCGGATACGATCAGGAGAACTTGATCTCGGTCGGATATACCAATGAGGTAAAGAAAAATTATAATCCCATCAAATTAGAATTGCTGGCATCCGGTGTCGTTGAGGCGGTTACAAAGTCCAACAGTTCAATCACGGATATCAATTCAAACAATTTCCTGGGATGGCCCGGTAAACCAGAGGAACTCCGGGTAATCTTTACAACTATTGCGACCGAATACGATTATATCAAAACAATGAGTATTAAGCTGCTTGAGGGGCGCGATTTCTCGGAAGATTTTAAAAGTGACACAAGCTCCATAATCATTAATAAAGCGGGATTGGATTTGATGAACCTGAAAGAACCGCTTGGCACTGAACTCGACTTATGGGGAGGCAAACGCAAATTGATCGGTGTCACGGAAAATGTTCTCATGGGCTCTCCTTACGATCCTGTAAAACCGATGTTCATTGTTCTTGATCCGAATTGGATTGATGTCGTAACGGTGCGACTATCTAAAACAAAGGACCTACCTGCCAGCATAAAGTCTGTGAAAGCTATTTTTGAAAAACATGCACCAGCCTATCCGTTTGAGTATAAGTTCGCCGATGTTGAATTCCAGAAAAAGTTTACCCACATTAACCTGACCAGTCAACTTGCAAGTTTATTTGCCACGTTGACGATTGTTATTACCGGTCTTGGGTTATTTGGCCTGGCATCATTTACGGCTGAACAGCGTACCAAAGAAATAGGTATAAGAAAAGTGTTAGGGGCTTCTGTGCCTGGCATTGTACGATTGATCTCAAAAGACTTTTCAATACTGGTGATTATATCTTTTGTACTATCGGCGCCATTTGCCTGGTGGCTGCTTACGAAATACCTGGAGCGATACACCATTCGTACATCCATCGATTGGTGGGTATTTCCAATTACGGGCGCTATTGCTTTACTCTTTGCGCTTGTGATTGTAAGTACGCAAGCCTTGCGCGCTGCGTACGCAAATCCGGCGACCTCATTGAGGAGTGAATGAGAAAACATGTAACGAATCAGATAAAGGATTTCTTGTCGCAATCACCTACTAAGAATGGCAGGATCACCCCCTGCTAACCAGCCCGAAGGTTTTACCTTTGATGGATAAATACATTCTTAAAAAAGAAACCATGATTCTTCAAAATAAAAATGCCGTCATCTTTGGTGCCGGAGGTTCCCTCGGAGGAGCAATAGCACGTACCTTTTCCACTGCGGGCGCAAGGGTTTTTCTTTCAGGAAAAAATCTAAATTCTGTACAAAAAGTAGCAGACGATATTCGCGACGCGGGTGGTAAAGCTGAAGTAGCAGAAGTGGATGCCTTGGATGAACACCAGATAAATAGTTATTTGGATTCCGTCGTTAGCAAAGCAGGAACAGTAGACATCACTTTCAATGCGATCGGATTTCAGGATACACAAGACATTCCGCTGGCAGAAATGAAATTGGAAGATTTTATTCGTCCGATCCGCATTGCCATGGAAACCCAATTTTTAACTTCGACCGCTTCCGCTAGAATTATGATGCAACAGCGATCGGGAGTTATATTATCCTTAACGGCGACACCGGGAGGGATAGGGTATCCTAAAGTTGGCGGCTTCGGTCCTGCGTGTTGTGCCATCGAAGGTTTTTCAAGAAATCTTGCTTCTGAGTTGGGCACGTATAGAGTTAGTGTTGTCAATATTCGATCAGCAGGTTCGCCGGATTCGCGGCCGTTTGTTGAAGCGCTTGCCAACGGTGGGGATGAGGTAAATGAATTTATAAAGAAACTCGAGGAAGATACGATGCTGAAGGAGCTTCCTATGATGGCTGACATAGCCAATGTGGCAACATTCCTGGCTTCAGATATGGCAGGTAAAATCACAGGCGTTACCATTGATGTAACTTGTGGTACTACCAGTGGATTGAATTATAAAGTTCCCTCCATACCGTTCGGGTAATCCAATCTGAAGTTAAAAGCGGTAGGTAAACGTTAACCCCGATCGTTGTGGGTCAACATGGAATTTTACAGAAATATCTTCCAGTTTACGATTATACTTTCGTTCGCTGTGCGCGCCCACTATCCACAATGGAATTCCAGCTCCCAGAGAACCAAGGCCCATCAGGTAGACAGCCGCGCCTATCAGAACGTTGTCTACGTTCTCAACTTTAGCGGCTGTACTACCTGCTGTCCCATTGTTGGCTATTGTAACGATACCGACTATTGCCAAAACGCTGCCCCCTATGGTTAGGGCGGTGCCCGCATTTTTCATCCTTCGATACTTTTCTGCCTTGGCAAAATAAAGCAATTTGTCAGGATCATGCTGGGCAAAGGAAGAGATAACCGTGAAGAGAAAAAAGGAGAGCAATAGGAGCAATTTCATTAGAAAATTTTACTTAAATGACGAAACTATATTCCACTTATGCAACCTTGCTAAAAATCGGAGAGCCGACTTTCAATATAAAATTTCAAGCGTCCATTAGTCGATATACTGCGGGCTAGTCATGCTTTCCTGAGGCAGTTTTTTATCTTAATGCCGAAGCAAAAAATCGTGTTCCCACAAACACTCGCTTATTTCCCAAATATGCAATATGTTTCAGACTGGCATAGTTTTTACTTATTTAAAAGAGATTAACTATGACAGATATGAAAAAAGTGTTGGGTAGAGGAATCGGGATGGTAATGGTTTTCTTCGTCGCTAACCTCCTTACCATCCAGACAACAAAAGCGCAGGAAAGTGTTTCACTTCAGGTATTTTACGATGAGCTTCAGCCGTACGGAACGTGGATGGATTATGGCGAGTACGGATACGTTTGGATTCCCCGCGTGGAAAGAGATTTTACACCGTATGCAACAAACGGTTATTGGATCAATACAGAATACGGCAATACATGGGTTTCTGATTATACCTGGGGTTGGGCTCCTTTTCATTATGGCCGGTGGTTCAGGGATGATTTTTATGGTTGGGTATGGGTCCCCGACACCGAGTGGGCTCCGGCTTGGGTAGCGTGGAGAAGCGGTGGTGGCTATTATGGCTGGGCACCATTGATGCCCGGCATAGCGATTCATACTTCATTTCATCATTACCATGGCATCCCCAACTATTACTGGAATTTTGTTCCGTACCGGTACGTAACATACCGCCATGTCTATACGCACTGCGTGCCAAGGCCCCGGGTGGTCAACATTATTAACCATACGACCATTATTACACACAACTATACAGACAACAGAAGGCGTACTTATTTCACTGGCCCCACACGACATGAAATCGAAAGAAGAAATCATGAGCGGGTTGTAGTACATAAGATCAATAACAGTGGCCGCCCTGGAAGAACAGAAGTTACCAGAGGTACGGCGAATATCTATCGGCCGGAAATAAATAATTCACGCGAGTCAAGAACGAGGTCTATGCCGTCAAGTTTTGTGAAAAGAGACCGCACGGGAAATCAGCAGCAAATCGAACAAAGGGATCGGGAAGTAATCTCGGAAGGCTCAACATTTAAACGAGATGCAAACAATCCACAACGATCAAATCGCGATAGAACAACGGAACAACGACCAGATATATCGTACCGAGATGTACAGCGGAGTGAGAATAGCCCGGCAAAACGTTCATCGGGATATGAAAAAAGGAGTAGTTCCAATGATGAAATACACAGAGAGCGGGAAGCTCCTGTTAGAAACCGTCAGGAGTATGGTGTAAAGGAAAACTCGTCACAGGCCACCCGTGACGTTCAACGAAGATCGACTGAACAATTTCAGAGACCTGCCAC
Organism: uncultured Chryseolinea sp.; assembly: GCA_964484845.1. Taxonomy (GTDB): domain Bacteria; phylum Bacteroidota; class Bacteroidia; order Cytophagales; family Cyclobacteriaceae; genus Chryseolinea. The sequence continues at coordinate 10,894 of CAZAHL010000207.1, forward strand.
TGTGCCAGCGCGCCGCGAGCAGTTTGAAAGACAAAACACCATCAGGCAGGAGGAGAATGTTCAACGACAGCGCTCGTTTGAAAGCCCACAGCCTTCGCGTAATTCCGGCGTGCAGCCTCAACGGGAGGTTCAGATTCGAAAAAGTAATTCAGATCAATCGACTAGCCAGCCGTCGCGGAGTTTAGGTGAAACCAGAAGAAATCCCGTACGCAGCCGTAATTAAAACCGGGGTAGATTTTTTGATAACGTATTATTAGCAGGACTTAGGTTGGTAAAGCCTGGTCCTGCTTTTAGTTAGTGCCAGCTTGCAATTATAGCGTTACAATTTCCTTACCCCTTTTGCTGAATAAATTATTACTCATATTTCAAGGTTTCAACCGGATTAGCCAACGTTGTTTTTAATGCTTGCCAACCTACAGTTATTAAGACGATAACTGACATGGTTATTACCGGTATCAGAAATATCCACCAGGATAATGCTGTCGAGTACGCGTAAGTTTGCAACCATCTTGACAACGAATACCAAATAACAGGGAATGAAATACCTCCGGCAATCAATATTAATACTCCAAAATCCTTAGTTAGCATCAGAAATAGATTTTGAATGGAAGCTCCCAATATTTTTCGGATCCCTATTTCTTTAGTGCGTTGTAATGTTACCAATGAAGAAAGTCCATAGAGTCCCAGACAAGCAATAAGAATTGAGAGGCTTGTGAACAAAGTCAGGATCTTACCGAATTTTTGATCCGCTTCGTATTGCTTGTTAAAAAATTCATCGAGAAAAAAATAGTTGAAAGGTTGTTCAGGGAATAGTTTTTCCCAGTGCTGTTTTATAAAAGTCAGATTTTCGTTTAGTCCTGCTTTTTCTTGAAGGTGCCCAAACTTGATAGAAAGAAAGCGCAAAGGCGCCCAATTTATCTGGTATACCACCGGATAATTTTTTTCCTTGAAGGATGTTGAACGAAAATCCACTACCCCGATGATTTTTATTTTTCTTAAATTTTCAGGGTCGCGCCCAAGAGTAACTTCATGATCAATTGCAACTTCTGGTGTCTCGAAACCAAATGTTTTCATAGCCTCTACGTTGACTATTATAGCCTGATCATCCGTAATCATATCTCTCGAAAAATTTCGGCCGGCCAGCAATCTTGCGTCGAATAATGGAATGAACTCATAATCAACGCGGCTATAATAAAGTGAAATTAGTTCTTGGGTATTCTTAACGTTTCTAAAATTAGAAAACAACGCTAGATGTTCTTTGCCGGGGATGTCATGGGATGCTGAGGTACCTTTAATATTCTTATTCGACAGTAACGCATCCTTTAATACTTCTAATTTACTAAGGAAGACAGAATCAGAACCTGGAGGCCCGAACTTTGCAAATGTTTTCACCACCAGGGTCTGATTGATATCAATGCCCAGATCCTGTTCTTCCATAAATTTAATTTGTTTGTAGATTATAGCTGAACCGGTGATGAGTACCATAGCCAGAACAAATTGAAACGTCACCATTGCCTTTCTAGTGTTGATAGTAGCGCCATTTCCAAAAGAGGTGAATTTACCTTTCAGGACTTTTACGGGTTTAAAAGATGAGATTATAAATGCAGGATATAGTCCGGAAGCAAAACTTCCTGCGATCAATAAGGATGTGAATGCAATCCAAAATTCCTTTTTTCTTATTTCTAAAGATGTTTCAAAGCCGAACACTTCACGATATTCGAATTCTAAGGAAACTATTAACGCCGCAGCTAAGATAGCGGCCGCAATATTTATCATAAACGATTCCAGAAGAAACTGCCCCACTAGTTGACCACGACCCGAACCGACAATTTTTCTAATACCAATCTCTTTTGCCCTTTCGATTGCCTTTGCAGACGAGAGATTGATATAGTTGATATAAGCAATTGCCAAAACGAATAGCGCTAATACTTTCAGAATGTCGACAATGGTTGCGTTCCCATTTGCGCCTGCTTCACCCAATAGGTGAGAGTGTAAATGAATATCCGTTAAAGGTTGCAATCTGAACTTCGACTCTCCGGTACCGTCTTCGGCATTGCCCAAATATTTTGCTGTAAACTGAGGAAATTTGTTCTCGAGCGCTGCTGCATTTGCCTCTGGGGCTAATAATATGTAAGTAAAAAAACCATCCCAATGCCAATTATTAGCATCACCACCTTCGGCTTCATCAGACACAGATTTCCACGCAAAAAGAAAATCCGGTTTCAAATGTGAGTTCGCAGGTATGTCTTCGAATACGCCGGCAATCTTGTAATCTCCATTGTAAGAATGATGAATGACTTTTCCTAACGGAGAAATATCGCCAAAATATTTCTTTGCAATGGACGCGGAAATTAAGACGGTTTTGGCTTCTAACGAATTCACACCGGAAACAATGGGAATGGAAAATATATCGAAAAAATTTCCTTTGGCGTGATACACATTCTCTTCGCTAAATTTTACTATTTCTTCATTTTCTTTACGATAACTTATTATAATTTCTGCCTGATCACTGATTTTAAATAAGGTGGTATAATCCATCACCTCCGG
>CAZAHL010000208.1:0-13313 GCA_964484845.1 uncultured Chryseolinea sp.
TTTTTGTTTGCTCCGGATTGTCCTCGATCTCAACAAATTTTTTCATTTTACTGACATCGGCATAGGAATAAAACAGCAGGGCTTCACTATCAAGTCCATCTCGCCCGGCACGCCCGGTTTCCTGGTAATAGCTTTCTATGTTTTTAGGCAAGTCCATGTGTACAACATAGCGGACGTTGGATTTGTCGATGCCCATTCCAAATGCAATGGTCGCTACGATGATCCTCACATCATCCCGCAGAAACATTTCCTGATGTTTGGCGCGTTGTGCTTTTTCCATTCCAGCGTGATAGGGGAGTGCGTTAAATCCCGCTTCCGTCAGGTCATTCGCCAGCCTCTCCGTGGAGGCGCGTGACAAACAATAAACGATACCGGCTTCATCCTTACGGTTTTTCAAGAAATCGATCAGTTTTTCAAAGCTTCTTTTCTTCGGTTCAACTGTATATCGAATATTTGGCCGGTTAAAGCTCGATATAAATGTAACCGGATTCTGTAATGCCAATTTATCAAGAATGTCTTTGCGCGTTAAGCGGTCGGCGGTAGCCGTGAGGGCGATGACGGGAACGTGCGGCATGGAGCGTTTAAGCTGTGCGAGCATAAGATATTCCGGCCGGAAATCATGACCCCAATGGGAGATGCAATGCGCTTCATCTATGGCGATGAGGCTTACATTAAACGATGATATCCTTTTAAAAAAGAAACTTTCCGGTGCGAGGTAGAGAAGCTTTAGTTCTTTGGATGTTACTTTTTTTAAAATTCCCTCTTGTTCATCCGGACTTTGGGATGAATTTAAGAAAGCTGCTTCAATGCCGTTTAATCGTAACGCATCTACCTGATCTTTCATCAGGGCGATGAGTGGCGATATAACGATGGTAAGTCCATCAAAAACGAGTGCCGGAATTTGATAGCACAGCGATTTGCCTCCGCCGGTCGGCATCAGCACAAACGTGTCTTTCTTTTCAAGCACTGCATCGATAATCGCTTTTTGCTCTAATCGAAAATCAGCGTAGCCAAATTGAGTTTGAAGAATTTCTAAGGGATTCATAATGACCATAACGTTACTATAATTTAAATTTAAAATGCAATGTAGAAAGGCCTTCTCAGCCCGCCATCGCGAACTCGCGGCCACCTGCTCTCTTAAATCGAGCGCCCAATCGTCAATCGTCAATCGTCAATCTAAAATCTACAATCCAAAATCCCCTAACACCCTCCTCCAAACATAATATCCTTATAATGTACCCATCTTTTTCCACCTCTTGCCAACACGGTAATGCGATCGCATAAGAAATGCTGACTGTAATGAAAGTCTTTTAAATAGAGCCACGTCTTTACAAATTCTTCTGCCTCCATATTTTTGGCGATGGTAATATGCGGGGTGTAGTTGATATCTTCTTTTACGACTTTTTCGAATATATCGCGAATAGGATATTTATTGACAATATCGAGGTAAATGGTGCGCTTAAGTCCGTGGTGAAATACATTCAGGTTCTTAATAAAGATATTGAACGGTTTAAAGTAAGCTGCTTTCGATTCCACATGTTGAATAATGTCTTCAATATGTTCATCGTTGTATTTAAACAGGGAAATATGCGCTTTGGAATATCGATCGTCTAATTCATGACCGGCCAAATACTGCACATCATCTTTCAGTACCGACACATCACTCATAATATGGGGAGGTGGCGAAATAATGAAAAACAATTCCTGAACAGGATTTTTAATTTTTACTGTTGATGGTCTCATATCATTAAATTTATTAGTTACTGAATTACTGCTTACTGATTGTTCGTGCCGCTAAATAACTAAAAATATTAGTCAAATATTTTTTATTTAAACTAATTATTTTAGTTTTGTCTTGCTGATGCCATAGCGAACCTTATATCCTCCCCTTACTTTATATAGTAAGGGGATGGAGAAGGGTCTACCGTAGTCAGCAGCTGAAGTCAAAAAGAGAGAGGGGGAGATCGGATATTTTGTTGGGGAGCTGTTGCCGAACTTTAAGAAGTGTTAACCGAATAAATAATTAAAAATAGTAAGTCACTACCTTTGCGCAGTACCTCGGAACGTTGCGTAACTCGAAACTTTAAACTCTAAACTCGAAACCCTTACCTCCATGGCTATCGTCAATAAAAACTTGAAATTTCTACGTGTACAGCAAGGGCTTACGCAAAAGCAGCTGGCTGAGAAGCTGGGTCTAAAACAGGCGGCAATCGGTGCGTATGAGGAAGAAAGGGCTACGCCTCCGTTAACGTCGCTGCTGGATATTATAAAAATCTTTAATGTCAATCTGGATGATCTGGTAAAACATGATCTAAGCCGTTCTTCTGAAAAGGAAAGAAAGGCTCTAGGGTCGAATCGTAGAGAAGTGTTGGCTATAACCGTTGACAGCAATAACAAGGAGAACGTTGAACTGGTGACGCATAAAGCATCTGCGGGTTATTTGTCAGGTTACCAGGACACGGAGTTTGTCAAGGACCTGCCGAAAATCAGTATGCCTGTTTTACCAAAAAACAAAACCTACAGGGCTTTCGAAATACAGGGAGATTCTATGTTACCGATTCAACCCGGAAGCATCATTTTTGGAGAATACGTCGAGAATGTCACTGCTATTAAAAATGGGAAGCTTTACATCCTGATTACAAAACACGATGGGATTGTCTTCAAGCGGATTTATAACTTCACCCAGGATGAAGGGAAATTGTTGCTGGTTTCCGATAACCGTCAGTATGAACCGTATTCAGTTGATGCAAATGATATCCTGGAATTATGGAGCGCAAAAGCATTTTTCTCCAACCAATTTCCTGATCTTCAGGCCCCTGCTGCGTCTACTGATCATTTGGCGCACACGGTGTTGTCGCTGCAGGCAGAAATTCAACGATTAAAGAAGAAGGGATAATAAAGTCGTCGGACCACTTCAAGTGGTCTGACGACTTTGTGCCGAAGGCGGGACTTGAACCCGCATAGCTTGCGCCACACGCCTCTGAAACGTGCGTGTCTACCAGTTTCACCACTTCGGCTAAGCAATAAATCCATTAAATAAAACCCCTCTTCCTTGGAAGAGGGGTTTATTACACGTGCCCAGGACTGGGCCAATGACTTCCTCTCTCTTCCAATGAGTTGGGCTGCAAAACTAAAAACATTTCTGAAACAATTTTTCATGATTTCGTCATTATGTACCGGTATGGGCGATAAATTGAGTACCCGGTTGTTTGCTTTGAGTCGATTGCATTTTGAAGGACTGCGCACACACGAACTGCATCGTTCATTAATGCCGCAAGGGGGATTGCTCCCACCGCCAAAAGAGTTTCAAGACTTGGGGCTGAAATGAGTTTTTCTAAAAGGCCCGTGCTTGTGCCTAGCATTGCGGTTGAGGCTAGTTTCCAACCATAAGAAAGCTTTAGGTTACCAAGTTCGTTTTTGTAATCAGCAGCAGCTTTTTCGTATTCCTGAATACTGGTACTGCAAGCCTTTTTAAATTCTGCGTCGCTCGGATAGTTGGAACTAATTTCAGCAAGAGAGTTAAGAAACTTTTGACGTGCTTTGAAATTTTTTCCCCAGGCTAGGCTTCGAAGATTAAGAATTTGTTTAAGTGATAATTCGTTAAGCTTTTCGGGATCAATAAACTCCTCCAATACGAAGTTTTGAAAAGTGTTCAAACGTTGTTGCCGTTTTATTGCTGCCGAATGTTCCGCCAATGAATCGATACTTCCCTTGAAACAATATTCAAGTTCTGACATGGCACTGGCTATCCCTTTATCGGTTGTAAAAGGGACAATTTTTTTGATGTGGCAGTAACTTAAATATTTCACGAGAGACCCAATTCTTGAGTGAGCGATTCGGGAAAGCAAAAGGTTTTCGTCAATTGTTAAATTTTCTTTGCTGACCATCCCTTTACCTTCGTAATTTCCGTCCTCTAAGCAAGGCGGTGCTAACTGGCTAGCATCCTTAATAGCCTTCAAATCTATCTTGTCGAGATCTACACTTATTAGGTCAATAAATTTTTGATTCTGAATTAAGCGGGTATAGTTTGCATACGTAAATACTGGGTTAGGTGTATCGGGCGGCAGTTGCAGGCCTCCAATTGTCGCCGGATTATATTTCGGATCAGGTGGCGTGAGACGATTAATTGAATTTTGTCTAATAGCGGGGTTACACTCCGACCACACTTTTTCAAACGCATCGTCATAGCCCTCTATTTTTCCTAGCGGCCGAACTGGGCCCATTGGGAAACTAAAAAATGAAAGAAGTGGCATCCCGCCCGAAACTGCATAAGTATAGGACGTGGGCGGTATTAGTTCTCTATCATCTGGAGACGCTAAATAGACGCTATCGTAAGTAGCCAATGCCCTTTTAATGTCCTCAATTTTAACGGGCATTTCCGTTGGGATGATCAATGTGCTTTCCATCGCTTAATACTTCAGTTTATCAATAATACTATCCTTCGTCTTCACAACTTTCTCCAGCACATCAATCAGCTTCTCCTGCTCTTTAGTCTCCGTCTCTTTCTCAATTACTTTTTTGCTGACGCGCCACATCCAGTGCCAGATCATTCCGGCGATCACAGCAGGAAAAAGAAATGTTATCACTATTACCCACGTAACTTCTATAGACCATAAGTGAGAAGACCGTAGCAGATAATCAATAAGTAAGCATGTGCCGTGACGGCCATCATGAAAGTTTCTTTTTCCATCAGGCGCCAGCAAGCGTAATAGATGCCGCTGCCCAGGAAGAAAAACATAATCACCACGTTGATGAATTTGAACTCCGATGAAATCTTCAAGAGTGTCATTTCGTAGAAAGCGTACAATCCCACCCTGAAGAAAAACACACACATTCCTCCGGGAATGAGAAAAGTGGCAAGTCGCTCGTTTCTCGGAGGCGAACAATCAATCAATTGAAAATCAACTATAGGAACTATCACACCGCAATTGGGGTAACTATTGTTACAAATTGCTCAAGTCCGGCTTTCCGACATGCTCCCAAATATCCCCGTACTTGGGAAAACTTTGTAGTTTAAGAGCGCACTCTACCACATACTCAATCGCGAATCGGAGGTTTTCCGGGGTACGTCTTCCGCCCCCCGAACTGTGAGAAGATCCAAAATGTTTGACTGGGCAAATGATTTTAAACTTCATGTATTTTTTATAATCCAGACCTAGTGAGGTAATGGTTTGAACCTCCTGCAAGGATATTAAAACATCATGGAGTTCCTTATCTGGCACGCGTTCGGCGGTGATTTGTCTGAATGCTGAAGGCCAAGAGGCTCCCATGAAATTCGAAAAATCCTCTATCAAGAATTCAAAAGCGTTTGCCAGGTGTTGGACTGCCTGTTCGGGCGTAGCAGATTTTGCCGCGTCTAACTGTTCTCTTACCCTTGGGTACTCAATAATCTCTAACATAATTTGTAATTGTTAAGGAAAATATTTAAGAAAAAACAGGAAACCCCCTCACAGCAACGAGGGGGTTTCCATTCTACCCTAAAGTTATATTATTCTGATAAAAAAAAGTTTGAGATGGGTGCCTATTTAAATTATGAACAAGGACGTCTACATCATCTGCTACGGTTCTAAGTGGCGATGGAAATATCAAACTGGTGTAGTTCGGTGTCTGAAACAAAAGCCGGCAAAATGAAGCCCGGAAGTGTTAGTTTCCGGGCTGCAAATGAGGTTCTTAATAAATGTATCAGTTCTGGTGCCCAGGACTGGACTCGAACCAGCACACCGGTTAAGGCACTACCACCTCAAAGTAGCATGTCTACCAATTTCACCACCTGGGCAAATTACGTGCACACTGGCGCTGAAGCTTTAGCGTCGGCGCCTGAGCGTGTGAAGTTATTAAGGGCGACAAAAGTAGCAACCTTTATAGATTTAACAAAGCTTTACAAAAAACGACTTACCCAAATTCCAGCGGCGAGCGCTAATATTCCGGCGACGACACTGATCGAGATGTAAAGAACGGAAGTACCTAGAAACTTTTGCTGAAGTAAATTAAAATTTTCCAGGGCAAAAGCGGAAAAGGTGGTAAAGCCTCCACAAAATCCAACTCCTAAAAACAGGCGCCCATTTTCCGTGAGTCCGGCTTTCCGAAGAGCCAGCATATAAATTAATCCCAATAAAAAAGAACCAACGACGTTCACCGTCAGAGTTCCATACGGAAAAAGGGAGTTAAGCTTTTCATCAACGAGTTTAACCGTTAAGTACCTTACAACGCTTCCAATAAATCCACCCAATCCAATAATTAAAAGTTTGTATGCGTTCATCAAGATTGAATTCGTTGATTGCTGAGTAGGATATGAGTAAGGACCAAGCGCAAATTTATTAAGAATACGGACTATGTCATCTAATTATATTTCTATTAATCCTTTTCACAGTAATTCCCTGCCATGTTTAACCCGTTTAGTAGGCGAAGCTACGAGAGCGCCAAAATAAACCGATAGATAAATATGCTCCACTGCCATCCTCCAATCTTTCAAATTTTACAATCTTTCAATTTTCCAATCATTTGCATTGCTCGTGTTAAAACTATGGGTTATCACATAACCGACCAGAACTGGAATGAAACCCCATCAGGATCGAACGTTCCGGGGCTGCGGCGGTTTACGAAACGTAATAAAAGTCATCCAAAGAATCGAAACGACGAAAGCGAAATGAACGAATATTAAAATTTAATATCTTTAGTATGTCCTTTTAGCTGCTAGTACGATGAAATATTTACGAGTCATTCTTATAGCAATTGTTGCTTTTTCCTGTGAAAAAAATAGGAACCATGACCGGCGCATGCCGGTTGGAAACAGGAAAATTAAAGTGATGTTGGAGCTAATTCATGATCCGATTCATAAAGCAGGTAAATTTGAAGTTAGCCCGAAATTATCTAAAAATTCATTTCCGTATGAATCTTACTTTAATCAACGAGGAATACTATTAAGAAAGAGCACCTTTAATTCGAAGGGAAATTTGGAATCGAAAATTCTTTTTAAATATGACGGGAGCAATAATAATATTGAGTGTCTTGCTTATAATTCTGATGGATCCTTGGCGAGTAGAAAGGTCAATAAATTTAATTCCGAAAATAGATTAATTGAAAGCCATGAATTCGATGCTCGTGAAAAAATCATTAGCAAGAAAACCACAAGGTATGACAGCGCGGGCTATCGAATTCTTACATCTTATGAATGGATAAGTCGAGGGCTCGTTAAAACTTTGGAAAGCGTCTTTGATAAGAATGAAAATAACCTGGCGAACTATTATTTTTCTGACGACGGATTAGAGAGTCAGGAAATCAAACAATATGATGTAAATGGAAATCTGATTGAAACAATTCAATATTACCCTTTAACAAATGAAGAAGTTATCACCCGATTTAAATACGATGAACAAAATAATAAAGTCGAGGTCATTGTATTAAAGAATAATTTAGTGACAACAAAAACGATTTCCAGATACGACGACAAGAATAATTTAACAGAGACGTCCAGCTACGGAGTTCAGGGTACTTTAGAAGCCAATCATAAGTATTTATATGAATTCGATGCCGAAAGCAATTGGACAAAACGAATCAATATTTTTAATGGCCAGCCCACCTCGGTATTACGTCGTCGAATTGAATATTACTAATTCTTCCTTCACGCGTCTGCAGGGGACAAATGATTTTTGCCAAATCCCGGTTGATCAGTTACTATTGATAGCAACCACGGGGATTGCCTATGTAGTCGTGAAAGAACTTACCACTGGATAAATCATGATGGAAGGGAAAATGTTAGCAACGGGGCTCAGGGGAGCCATGCTCTACTCACTTTTGATTAATTTCCCAATTTTCTAATCCCCCAATTTCCACACCCTGAGCCGAGCATAGGATTTGATTATGTCTTTACCGCAACACCTAACGGACTAGAATATCAAAATGAATTGGCTACGTGAAAATGTACTTGCGACAACGCTGTGAAGGTGTCGCTAGGGTTGATTTCGAACTATGATATCATTTAAATATTTCAGCGATTTAAAGCAAATTCACTGCGTGAAACTTCGCTTCTGTACACATTCTTAAAACGATCCGTTGCCTGCACCACTATTTTCTGGGCGGAAGGAGATGGTTTTCCAAAAAACATATGATCCGTTAAGACGGGATCCACCCATCCTCTTTTGGATGGATTATCTAGTCCGGCATGTAAGGCAATTGATAATGGATCAAATGAAACTTCATGTGGTAATTCGCCTTTGTTTGTGTCGTCCTCAAACCATTCCACTTTCCATGAAGGATCCCAATTCCAAATATTGACGGCAAACTCTTCCGATTTTTCCTTTACGGCGCCAATCGGATAAATTCTCATTTGATAATTTTTATCATGCCCAACAGCCTTATGAAACCATTTAATCTCGTTGCCATTCATTTCATAAACCCCATAACCATTTGGCGTACCGTCATAACAGATCGGTCCGGTCCACCATGCACCACAGACCGTGCCGTGAACATGTTCTATGATGTTATCGCCTTCGAACACTTTCTCATTGAAATGAGTATGCCCAGACATAATATGAGCTTTGAAGGGCTTCAACATTCTGTACAATTCTTTACGGTTTGACACAACGCCACCGATAGGCTCTTCCTTCAACCCATTGCGTCTCATCGCTCCAGTATTCACTGGTATGTGAAGGGAGACGACGACAGTCGAGCCTGGTTTTATAGTTGCAAGGTCTTGTTCGAGCCATGAATATTGATGCTCGGGGATATAACCGATGTACTTTTTTGAATTGCCTAAAAAGAATACATCATCCAGTACAACATAGTGTATTTCGCCCCGGTTGAATGAATAGTAGGAAGGGCCAAAATGACTCTTAAAAGTGGCGGATGAATAATCATCTGTGCGGGCATCAAGGTCCATATCGTGATTGCCAATTACCTGGAAAAATGGAATGCTTGTTTTTTCAATAGCTTGTTTATAATCAGGAAAAAGTTCAAACTTATCCCACACGAGATCGCCACAGCCTATCCCATGAAAGAGCATATCCTTACCGTAACTGTTAATAAGCGCCAACGTGTCGGGTGCTGATTGTGTATTCAACAATGCAGCATCCTCCTGATCTTGTATCTGTGGGTCGGCCCATACAATAAAGCAATGGTGCGCATCATCAACTTTAAGTTTTTTCAACTCAAAATCAGCTTTGAAGCTATCACTCTTGCGATCAACTCGTTTATAAAATTCTGTGATGCCTTTGGTATGCGTGAAGGAGTATCCTCTTGGTACACTGATGTAGACAAATTCGGATGTACCGTTACTTAGTAATTCATATCGTCCTCTTGTATCTGTTGAGGTTATGTTTATGCCATCTGTGACAGCCACACCTTCAATACCTTTCCCATCACTGGCCACAACGCCTTTGAGTTTGATGGTTGAGAGATCTTTACGATTTATTACATTTTGCTTGGCGTGCGTAAGGTTGTTATTGACAACTAATCCTATACCCGTCAACCCGACTGTTTTTATAAAAGACCTGCGATCCAATGCCATAAGAATTATGTTTACGATCCTGAAAATATTTAATAAATCCTCTATTCACTTGTTAACATGGGTGACTGCGTAGTGCTATTTCCATGTTAGGAACCACTAAGCATTATGAACTTTGTTACTTCCGTTCATTTCTCCCACCACACTTTGGTGTTTATGTCATCCGCACCCATCGATTCTATGGCCCTTGCATAATTGGATGCATTATTGGTTTGTACAACTACAGGGTACTTAAATCTTACGGGCACTCTTTTATCGTTTAACATCGCATCCGTTGTGGGAAGAACCGGAAATCCTGTTCGGCGATATTCGAACCATTGCTGATAATCGTTGAAATATAGGGCATAGTACTTTTGCAACATGATCCGTTCAAGCGTTCCATCGTAGGCTGCTGCCGGTGTATCAAAATAACCTACAGGCATGGTAGCGCCCCATTGCTTGATCGCCGCCGTTACACCTGCCTCGTAGTGACTTTTTGCATCGGAAGCAATGACACCTTGCTGGGCAAGGTCAGCTTTAATAAATTCAACTTCAGCATAGGTCATTATAACGCATACCATAGGCGCAGTAACGAGAGCAATGTTATGATTAGAGGGAAGATAGTCAAACTGTGAATCGCTACCAACATACGCACTCGGAATGCCTCTATAACCGATGGTCGTTGTTCCATCTTTCAAACGGGCCTGGGTGTTGAATACAGCCCTTCGGGGATCACTAAAGTTATTGAGGTTATCAACAAAAAATTCCCCTGCTGCCCGGAACGTTGTAAAGTCGATCGCTCTTCCCCAGGGTGAAACATTTGGTTCAATTCCCGACACTTTGAGAATAGCAGCATCGGCATTGGAGGTAAAAACCGGATAGGTAGCGGGATCATTGATCATTGTGGCAAGCTTTGCCATTGTATTCATCTCTGTTCTTTTTGAGATGCGCAGCAATAATCTTAAGTGAAGCGAGTTACAGAATTTTTGCCACTTCTTAATATTGTTACCTTGGGCAATATCGTCTGCGGAAGTGCTGTACAAAATCTCTGATCCATAAATTAACGGCTTGGATGGATCAAACAATGTGTTTGCCAATTCGAGGTCTGCCATAATCTTTGTATAGACCTCTTGTTGCGTGTTGAATGCAGGTTGGAAGATTGCTTCATCCCCTCGTGCGGCTTCTTCCATGGGCACATCACCGAAACAATCTGTCAGGAGTGAATATATCCATGCATTCAGTGTAAGTGCAATCGCTTCGTAATTTTTATCATCGACGGCGATGGCGGCAGCTTTCATTTCCTTTACGTTGGTTAACCACCGGTAGTACGTTGTCCAAGTAGAATTACCAGCGCTTTCGCTGATATCATAACGATGAACACCGCCTGACGTACTGGGAAAAGGAAGGGCAACCTGCATGATATTGAAAGTAAAGTCATTACTTCGGGCTGTATTAAAAGCAGTAACTGAGTACAGTATTGGATTCAACAATGTTCCGGGGCTTATTTTTTCAATCCTGTTCGGATCCGTATTCAGCTCTTCAAAATCATCCGTGCAGGAAAAAGTGATAAAACATAACCCTGCAAATAACATTATAATTCTTTTTACCGGCGGCATAAAAGTATGGTTGTAAATTTTTTGATTCATTTCAGATTGTTGTTTACTTTAACCTAAACTTCAAAGCTTTATAGTAACGTTAACACCATACGTCCGTGGTGTGGGCAACTGTCCTATCTCCACTCCCGGCAGTATGGTAGACCCATTAAGCGCAGCGGTTTCCGGATCAAAAATTGGGAACTTAGTAATCATGGCGAGATCACGTCCGTATAAGGCAATGCTGGCTGCGCGGATCGGAGTACGACCCAATATCTTGTTTGGAATATTAAATTCAACTCGCGCTTCTCTCAACTTAACAAAGGATGCATCAAAAGAATTGGATTCAACATTCGCCCGACGATAGTAATCGGCATAATAATCTGGCAGGGAAACTTGTTTGGTATTGGGTGAGTATGTTCCATCACCGTTGCTAACCACACCTTCACCTACGATGTAACCCGCTTCCCGGCCCATAAGAGTATGTTCAAGCTTTCCTTGTTCACTCATTTTATGATGTGTCTGTGAATATACTATTCCTCCATACTGCCCATCAACGAGGAAGCTGACCTTGAAATTTTTAAACGTAAATTCATTCAATATTCCGCCCTTCCAATCTGCATAGGCATTTCCAATGTACTGTGTTGTTTCAGGCCGTGCAGGCAATCCATTTGCGTTGTAAACAATTTCTCCATCCGGCGAACGAACAAAACCAAAACCGTAGATGTCACCCGTAGTACCCCCGACAGTAGCAGTGATGGTTGCATTGCCACCATATCCGATATCTTGTCTGTCGTCCATACCTTCAGCAAGGGAAAGGACTTTGTTTGAATTTTTTGACCAGGTGACTGAAGTGGCCCAACTAAAGTTCTTCGTCTCCAGTGGTTTTCCATTTAACACTAATTCAAAACCCTGATTTTGTACTTCACCCGCATTTAAGACAGCCGTTGAATAGCCCGTTGTCGGATCAACCGGCACTTCAAGGATCTGATTTTTTGTAAGGTTACGGTAGATGGAAATATCCATGCCAACTCTCCGGTTAAATAGAATATATTCGAGGCCGGCTTCGTAACTTGTTGTGATCTCAGGCTTAAAATCAACATTGTGCAACGTAGTGGGTACTGATCCTGAGCCTGCAAATTCACTTGGTCCGTAATATTTCCTCGTCTTGTAGGGATCTGTATCGTTCCCTACCTGGGCCGCGGACAATCTGACTTTGGCAAAAGAAATCTGCCGCGGCAGTGAAAATATTTCATTGATAATAAAGCTTGTACTGATAGAGGGATAAAAGAAGGAATTATTTTGCGTGGGCAAAGTACTGGACCAGTCATTTCTCCCCGTGAGATCCACAAATATTTTGTCATCATAAGATAAGTTTGCCAAGGCATAAAGGCTGTTGACCACTTTTTCGCTTAAGGTTGAAGATACCATGGGATTACTAATGCCGTTGGTCAGCTTGTGTACTCCCGGTATTACCAATCCCTCGATTACAGCATCGTTGCCGCGAAATTTTCGACGCATTGTATTTGCGCCAATCGATGCACGAAGCTCAATTCGGTTGCTAATCTTTTCGGTGTATGTCAATAAACCATCGGTGTTTATTTCGTAATTTGAAATATTTTGTTGCTTATAATAACCTTTTTGAAAATTGGCGGTACTATAAGGTCTACGTTGCTCACGATTTTCCTGACTCATGGCAATTCCTGAGCGCACCATAACATCAAACTTTTTGGAGATCTGGTAGGAAGCAGATAAATTTCCCACGACTGTATTATTATTTACACTGTTGGTCATTTCATAAGCTATCAGGTAAGGGTTATCAATAAAGGAACTGAACGGATGTATCTGATCAATTTGATCTTTTCCTTTTTTCCAAATTGGCCTATACCATGCCAAATCAATGCTTGGATTCTGAAAGATCATGAAGTAAGCCACGGATTGATTGTTGTAACCTGTAGCTGGCAAGTTGTCACTCTGTTTGTTTGTGTAATTTACTTTTGCATTGATTTTTATTTTGTCCGAAATTTTATGATTGAGACTTAATGCTGCGCTGACTCTTTCATAACCGGTATTCGGCATGATCCATTCATTCTTCGAATGCGTGACGGAGGCCCGTGCAGATGAATTATCATTTCCTCCCTCCAAGGCTATGCTATTGGTTATCGTTGAACCTGTTCGCCAAAATTCCTTTATATTGTCTTTGTAGGGTCTCCATAAAACTCTTTCAGGCGATTGACCTT
>CAZAHL010000209.1:0-13277 GCA_964484845.1 uncultured Chryseolinea sp.
GAAATTAATAAGATCAAAATCACCCCACTGTTTGACCTTAAGGTTAAAATAAAAATCGACGAACACGAACAGCTGTATCATCAAAAATTGTTAGCTCCGCTTATTTCGATTGATTTGATTGAAAACGCTTTTAAACATGCAGATCTTCAAAGTTCGGATTCGTTTATTAGCATTACTTTTGAATTCACAAAGGGTGCGTTTGTTTTAACGGTGTCCAATAAAATCTCAACGAAGCAACCTTTACAAAAAGAGAGAGGGGGTATTGGAGCAGAAACTTTAGAACAAAGATTGAAGTTAATTTATAAGGAGAACTATAAGCTGGAGAAATTTGCCGAAGGAGAAACTTATATAGCCTATTTAAAAATAGATTTACGTGAATACGAAATTAAAATGCGTTCTGCTTGATGATGAAATTCCAGGGCTAACGTACCTGAAAATGTTATGTGAACAAATTCCTGATCTTGAAGTAATCAAAGCATTTAATAGTTCGAAAAAGTTTTTATCCGACGTACAGAATTTAGATTTTGATTTATGTATCCTGGATATAGAAATGCCGGAAATCAATGGCCTTCAACTGGCTACTTTATTAAAAGGAAAACTTTTGATTTTTACGACTGCCTATAAAGAGTATGCTGCAGAGGCATTTGACCTGGATGCGATTGACTATGTTCGCAAACCGGTCCGGAAGGAACGTTTAGAGCAAGCTGTACAAAAAGCAGTCGTACGACGCAATTCAAAAGCGCCTGCAAAGGAATTTGTACAATTGAATACGGATAGGGGAAAAACGTTGCTCTATTTTAAGGAGCTGGCTTATGTCAAAGCTTCAGACATTGACAGCCGTGATAAAATTGCTTTTCTACACGATGGCTCCTCTCTCACCTTGAAGAATATATCTTTCGAAAGTTTAGCAGGACTTTTGCCAGCATCTCATTTTTGCAGAATCAATAAAAGGGAAATGATTTCCAGAACGATTATACATGCTTACTCATACAACACAATTACGACTTTCTTGAATATCTTTCCGGACCGGCCTCAGAAACTTACGTTAAGCGAAGTTTATCGACCTCAATTTTTGAAGTTTGCTAATCCGGATTCGTGACATTTTTTTCCGGTCTTGTTACATAAATACCTAATTCAATTTCAACTGTCTTTTTTATTCTGATCATTACCATCAATTTCACGCCCTGTTGAGCTAGGTAAGGAATACTACTATAAAGTAGGCTACTCCGTCAATGGATTGTGATAATTAATTGTAACAAATGATAGGAAAGACAGAAAGTATTGGAAGTTTAAAAAAGATTTTTTTCTATATCGCGATCATGGGTGGTTTCACCCTGTTGATATTCTTTATCCTTGATAAAGGAATAATTCTTGAGCAAGGCAGAAATATCGTTTCAGTTTCTACCACGGAGAATGAATGGGCACAATTTCTCGACTCATTAGCGCACAATTTTAAACACCCCCTCGCGATCCTATTGGTGCAGGTTGCAACGATCATTTTAGTAGCAAGATTCTTTGGTTACATTTTTAAGAAAGTAGGGCAACCAACAGTAGTTGGGGAGATAATAGCTGGTATAGTACTTGGGCCTTCGTTACTCGCGAGCTATTTCCCTGAATTTTCCGCCGCATTATTCCCGGCCAACTCATTGGGCAATTTGCAGTTTTTGAGCCAGATCGGATTAATACTTTTCATGTTTGTTATTGGAATGGAGCTGGACTTGAAAGTGTTAAAGAATCAAGCACGCGATGCAATAGTTATTTCGCATGCCAGTATTATTGTGCCATTTACCTTGGGCATGGGGTTAGCTTATTTTATCTACCAGTCTTTTGGTCCCCCGGGAGTTGAATTTTCATCCTTTGGACTATTTATGGGTATTGCCATGAGCATAACCGCTTTCCCGGTTCTTGCGCGTATCGTGCAAGAACGCGGGATTCAAAAAACAAAACTGGGAACGATCGTCATCACCTGCGCTGCTGCTGATGATATCACAGCCTGGTGTATACTTGCCGCTGTCATTGCTATCGTGAAGGCGGGCTCCTTCGTCAGTTCCTTGTATACTATTGCTTTAGCGGCGGGCTATGTCATGGCCATGATCTACATGGTAAAACCTTTTTTGAAAAGAATTGGAGACCTGCACACGTCGCAGGAAACAGTAAGCAAACCCATCGTTGCCATTTTTTTTCTCATGTTAATTCTTTCATCCTATGCAACCGAAGTAATTGGAATCCATGCTTTGTTTGGCGCATTCATGGCGGGAGCAATTATCCCGGAAAATGTCAAATTCCGAAGCATTTTTATTGAGAAAGTGGAAGACGTGGCAGTGGTGCTTTTGCTCCCTTTGTTTTTTGTTTTCACGGGATTAAGAACACAAATTGGTCTTCTGGATGATCCCTACCTATGGAAAGTTGCTGGTCTAATTATTCTGGTTGCCGTAACAGGTAAATTTTTTGGGAGTTCAATCGCGGCAAAATTCGTAGGTCATAACTGGAAAGATAGTCTTACCATCGGGACCCTAATGAATACACGAGGTTTGATGGAACTTGTCGTGTTGAACATTGGATATGATCTCGGAGTTTTATCTCCCGAAATTTTTGCTATGATGGTTATTATGGCGCTGGTGACAACGATGATGACAGGTCCGGCTTTAGATTTAATAAATTTTTTGTTCAAAGAAAAGACAGACGCTATATCTCAGGATATAATAGAAGCTATAAAATATAAAGTTCTAATATCGTTTGGTAATCCGCAAACAGGCCGGGCGTTGGTAAGACTTGCCAGTAATTTAACAAAAAATTTAAACGGCAATGCTACATTGACTGCTATGCATCTGTCGCCGACAAATGAGTTACATCATTATAATGTTGATCAATACGAACAAGAAAGTTTTGAGCCGGTTTTGCAAGAATCGAAAAACATCCAGCAAAAAATAACCACATTGTTCAAAGCATCCAATGATATTGAATCTGATATCTCTGAAACTGCAAATAAAGGCGGATTTGATTTATTGCTTATAGGGGTAGGTCAGTCGATTTTTCAAGGAAGCTTATTAGGGAAAATTTTAGGATTCACAACAGGCATAATCAACCCTGAGCGATTGTTAAATAAGGTTACAGGAAGAGAAAAACTATTTGATAATTCTCCCTTTGACGCAAGAACACAAATAATTCTCTCTGGCACGAATACGCAGGTAGGAATCTATGTCGATAAGGATCTTGACCAGCCCGATCAAATATTTATTCCCGTGTTTGATAAAAGGGATGCGTATCTGCTTGAATTTGCTCAACGCTTTATAAGCAACAGTAAATCGCAGGTTATTATTTTGGATATGAAGGGCGCGGTAAAAGCTTCTCCGGAATTAAGGGAACGCATTAGAATGATAGAGCAAACTGCTCCGAATCATATTGCGATATCAAGAGAAGTTTTGCCATCAAAAGATTTCCTTAAAACTCAAAAACTTATGTTGATAAGCCTGCATGCCTGGAAGAATTTGATCGACTCAAAAAGTGAATGGTTATCGGATATACCCTCTACGTTAATCATCACCCGTCCAAATTCGTCTCGGCTTTGAATAGAAACATACAAGTTATTTATGTAAAGTCCACATTTTCAGTAATCCGTGTCCCGTGCTTTTGGAATTGCGTCATAAAGGATCCAATTCTCTTCATAGCCAGATCCAAGTCGGTGTTGTCAAGATTAATGTTTAACAAGTCGATAAACCAAGGCGCTTTTACGGGATCGAGAACATATGTTTGCGCTATCTCTCGGGAAATAGGCAGGGTGGTGTTTTTGGAATCGTCGTGTACGTCTTTGTTCTTTGCTTCGAGTAGTTTTTTGTACTCCTCTTCCAGAAGCCTTTCAAATAATTCTGACTTGAAAATATCGCCGGTCTTGATTCTGGTTTGAAGGTCGTCTTCAGTCAGTGCTGCTCCTTTATGTACCCACTCCCAAAGTATGCTTAGACGGATTTCCCCTGTTGCCATGTCTTCCATTAAGTATAGGATATCTTCGTTGCCGAAAAAATCCGCAGGCTTTAACGCGGCAGCTTGCATTCCCTGTAAGAAAGCATTGCCATACTGCAAGGCGACGCTTAACAGGTTGCGCGCACCGCGAATGGTTGTGGGTGCTGGGTCGAGCCAGATGAGGCCGTTCGCATCCGCCTCGTTGTAGGTTAGCGGAGGAAATTTTCGTCCCAGTTGGTTTGGTGCACCTGCTTTCTCCCAAACCGGTCGTACGATGTTGACCATCTTCCAGTGAGCTACCCATTTTCCGCTCGCTCCATCCCGTTGTTCCCGTTCTGCGCCTGCGACTGCTTTTGTCATGCTCGCCGAAACCCCTTCCGTTGAGCCTACGGGTATGTTAGGTTCCATGCCTCCTTGCCAAAGCGCAAAGTTGCCGTTGACATCTGGTGTATTGACGGCCCGCCTTACGCGATCTTCATAATTCCGCATGTATCCGTAGGTCATGACGATTCCTTCTATATTCGGATTGATAAAAGTTTTATCCCACGACATCGCATCGGAGACAGCGTTAATATAATCCCACCGCCCTGTATTAAACCCTACAAAATGTTTTCCCAGCGCGGCGCGAATTTCCATCAGCTGATAGGTTGCTTCCAGCTGTTCCACCAAAACATAAACTTTAATCGTTCCGAGATCTAATCCGATCTGTCTCTCGAGTGCATTCATGATGTCGTTCCAAAGTGCTGCTTCTTCGGCCGTCTGAATTTTTGGTAAATACAAAACGATGGAAGATCCCTCTTTTTGAAGAGCTTCGTGGTTGTTCACAACATATAAAACCAAGTCAACAATAGAAGCTGCCATGGCGACTCCATGTTCATCGCGAATATGTCGATCGTCCAGATGAAGGCCACGGGCGCGAAATATTTTTGTTGTAAAATTCAATTGTTCTTTCCAGTCACTGATAATTTCGCGTCCCAGAAAGCCTGTCGCCCAGCGGTTCATCTCGATGGCTACTTTTGCTGCGACGTTCATAAATACAGGATCTTTGTGAATTGCCAGCTTGAGGTTTCGCTGATTATCAAGGGACATCGCGTTAATTTGTCCAAGCGCGTCTTCTCCATCAAACATCCACCCATCGGCACCTGAAAGTAACGCGTAGGCTACATTTCGTATGCTACTTTCTACGGGCGCATTGGGTTTTGCTGCCGGCCCCGTTCCTTGAATCCATTGGCGCTGCAGGTCATACGGGATAATGGTTCCCTCGAACTTGCCTTCGCGCGCATCTTTCACTTTGATGCTTGTTCGGGGAATAATGGTATCCGGATCAAGGAATGAAATCTTTTTTTTCTGTTCCTGTCTTCCCGCTCTTCGCTTCAAACGCGCGGCCATGACAGTTTTTATCTCAGTGTTGAAATGTGAAAGTGCAGAAAGTGCAGAAAGAACTTCAGGGGTGTAGATATCGTTGTAAAGTTCTTTTAGATTGGGGCGGATGGTGATTTCGGACTTCATTAGTTGGGTAGAGATTGAAAAATTGAAATATTGTAAAATCTTGATCACAGTTGCCATCAATTGCCACTAGCTTTAGCTAGTGGCAATTGATGATATTGTTTTGGGCTTTAGCCAAAATACTATTTAGGCTAAAGCCGAATCCTATATTTCTTTGGCCCACTAGCTAAGCTAGTGGCAATTGATCCAGTCGATTATTTGGCCTATACATTCCATTTAAATCAGCTTGTAAACAAACCTTCACTTTTTCCTGTTTCGGAATAACACTGTTCCGACAATTATTACCAAAGCCACAGCCAACATCCCCAGGTATATAAACCCAGTCGATACATTCTGAATCTCGGTAACGACATGAGCACCTACCTTTTTGTAAGCTGGTATTATCCAAGGTGTAACATAGGCTTGTAAGCATGTCAGGATACAAATCACAAACAGCATAATAAAGCTGTGCTTTACCGTGAATCTAAATAGATCTGACTCTTTCCCCACAAGCCCGACAGCCGCAGCACCAATGGCGATCGATTGAGGAGAAATCATTTTACCCGTTACTCCGCCGGATGCGTTGGCGCTTACAGTTACTACCGGGTCCACTCCAAGGGTATCTGCCGATGTAGCTTGCAGTTTACAAAACAACGCGTTCGATGAAGTATCCGATCCAGTAAGAAATACCCCAAGCCATCCAAGGATGGGGGAGAAGAAAGGAAAAAGTACACCGGTGCTGGCAAGCGCCATCGCCATCGTGATTGACATTCCCGAATTGTTTGCTATAAATGCGAAACCCACGATGGAGCCAATCGTGACCACTGGAAATTTTAATTGTCTCAGTGTTTCCCCGTAAATTTTAATCCCTTGACTATATGTCATTCCTACAAGGGGTATTGAAATCAAGCTTGCCAATAGCAAAGCCGTACCAGGTGCTGACAAATAATTGAATTCGAAAGGTTTGATGACAAGTGGGCTACCATCCTCTCTAAGGATTGAATTATTCAAATCAAAAATATTGAATTTCAGAATCCCCACGGAGTTCAAGGCGTCTTTCACGGGTTGAAGGCCCCATGCAATAATAAATAGAGTCATTATGATAAAAGGAGACCACGCCCTGAATACCTGGCCTGAAGAATATTTTAATGTAGTATCGATTGTTTGAATGGGCTCTTCACTGAAACGCCAGATGGATTTCGGTTTCCAATAACGAAGCAATATCATAAGGCATAGAATAGATGCAAGTCCTGCGATGACATCAGGGAGCATTGGTCCGATATAGTTCGCCGCGAACCATTGGAAGAAGGCAAATGATACACCGGATACAATGATGGCCGGTAACACTTCCAACGATTTTTTAAATCCGGACATCAATACAACCAAGTATAGTGGAACTATCACAGATAGTATTGGTAATGTTCGCCCTACCATCTGCGATATTGCCATCTCGGGAATATCAGACACCCGCGATGCAATGATAATAGGTGTTCCCACAGATCCAAAAGCAACGGGTGCGGTATTAGCAATCAGGCAAATTCCAGCGGCATACAAAGGATTGAATCCCAATCCGACCAGCATGGCCGCCGATATGGCAACGGGGGCGCCAAATCCTGCCGAACCCTCGAGAAAGGCACCGAACGAAAATGCAATTAACAGCGCTTGCAGGCGACGGTCCTGGGTAATCGAGGCCATAAAATTTTTGATGATCTCAAACTGGCCACTCTTAACCGTGATATTGAAAAGAAAAATCGCTCCTATAATAATCCAACAGATCGGGAAGAGTCCATACATGGCTCCGTGTAGTGCAGATAACACCGCCAACTTTACCGGCATGCCATAGACTATGATGGCTAACATAATTGCCAGCAAGACTGTAAGGAGACTCGCGATGTAACCTTTCACCTTTCTGATCAACAACCAGAAAATAAAGATTACCGGAACGGCAGCCACAAGGGCCGATAGGGCAAGATTACCCAGTGGATTTATAACCTGTGTCCAGTTCATGCGGATGGTTTAGCACGGATTACTTCTACCCAATGTTTGGCCTGCACGCCGGTGAAATGATGGATCTGATGACGGCAACTAAACCCATTTGCAACTAGGGTGGTACCTGCCTTCATTGACTTCACGGCCGGAAATAAAACACTTTCTCCGATCTTGCGCGAGATCTCATAGTGTTCTTTTTCATATCCAAAAGATCCGGCCATTCCACAACACCCCGAAGGAATTTCGGCAACATCCTGATCACCCTTACTTAATAAGGTTTTCATGGATTGTGTTCCATAAAGTGCTTTCTGGTGGCAATGTCCGTGGATCAAAATATTGCCTGCAATGGACTCAAAGGTTTTATTAAGTCTTCCGCTGACTATTTCATGTTGAAGAAATTTATCAATCATCATAACTTTTTCCCTCAGGATTGGAGCAAAGGCTTCATCTTCAATCAGGTCGGGAAGATCATCGTTCAGGGCTGAGGCACAACTGGGTTCACATACGACGATGGTCAGGCCCTGGTCAATATATTTTCGCAGGCCGTCAATGGTTTTTGTTCCCTCCGCTTTACCTTCTCGTAAAAAACCATGAGAAATCTTAGGACGCTGGCAACAGCCTACGTTTGCCAGTATGACCTCATAACCACAGGAGTTGAGTAACTGCAATGCAGAGATACCCACATTGGGTTCATGAAAGTTCAGGTACGTATCGGCAAAAAGAACAACTTTCTTTGCCGGATTTTTATACGGATTGTTACCCTTCTTTTCAAACCATTTATAAAACGGCTCCTTAGCATACTCCGGCAGAATTCGTCGCTGATCAAAGCCTGCAATTTTTTCCATCATGGATCTGAACGCGGTAGTATGCTGAACATAATTTACAATTCCCGAAA
Source organism: uncultured Chryseolinea sp. (assembly GCA_964484845.1). Taxonomy (GTDB): domain Bacteria; phylum Bacteroidota; class Bacteroidia; order Cytophagales; family Cyclobacteriaceae; genus Chryseolinea. Next base: position 8,330 of record CAZAHL010000209.1, read on the forward strand.
GTGCCCCGGATAACCGCGTGGCAGCTTTGGAGGAATCACGTATCAGTCGATCGCGCAACGTTGTGCCATGCTCATCGTAATACATCTGTGAAACGTCGCTTTTCATTTTGGCCATATCCACGTTGCTTGGACATTCCGATTTGCAGGCCTTACATGAAAGACATAAGTCCATTACTTCATGAAGTCTTTTACTGGCTAGCCCTGATTTGTCAAGTTGACCTGACATTGCCAACCGTAAGGCATTTGCCCGGCCACGTGTAGAATGTTCTTCATCGCGTGTTGCTTTGAAACTAGGGCACATCGTTCCTCCCAACATCTTCCGGCACTCACCCACACCGGTACACATGTGTACCGATTCTGCAAAACTATTTTCTGCTCGATACTGAAAGGTGGTCTTCACATCATGATCATGATACCTCGTGCCATACCTCAGGTTGTGTTCAATGGTCTGAGCATCTACGATCTTTCCGGGATTCATTAAATTTTCCGGATCAAATAATTTCTTCACGGTTTTAAAAGCCTGGTAGATCTGCGAACCAAAAAACCTTTCATTATAGGCACTCCTTACCAATCCATCTCCGTGTTCTCCGCTCCATGATCCGCCATACTTTACGACCAGCTCAAAAGTTTCATCCGTTATGTTTTTTAAGTTTACGATATCCTGCTCCTGCCGTAAATCCAACAGGGGCTGAACATGGATGACTCCGACGCTGGCATGCGCATACATGGAAACTTCCGTGTTGTGTTTTGCACAGATCTTCAGAACCTGGTCAATATATTCGGGCAATACAGCCGTGGGGATAGCTGAATCCTCGATGAAACTCAGCGCTTTCTTTTCGCCCTTGATTCCCATCATCAAGCCCAATCCTTTTTTACGAAGAGTCCACACGTCATCGTATTTTTCTCCCGAGGGAAATAGGGGGTAGGCATAGCCAAATCCCAGCTGTTTCAATTCCTGAATCATAGTCGTGGGCCGTTCGATCACGGATTCAGGCGTGTTACCATAAAATTCTACGATTAATATGGCCGCTGGATCACCTTCAATAAAATGACAAAGTTTTTGGGTGGTGAGGTTCTCTGCGCTTAAGTGCAATACCGTCCGATCAATGATTTCAATGGCGGATGGCTTATAAGGAAGCATCGGTTGAACCGCACGAATAGCTTCTAGCAAATCTGCAAAATGGACAACCACAACGGATTTGAATTTTGGAAGCGGCTCCAGATTTATCTTTAATTCAAGGCTGATCGCCAAGGTGCCTTCACTCCCTGTAATCAGCTTTGCCATGTTCCAACGATCGGTATAGACGAATTCATCCAGATTGTATCCCCCGACACGACGCATTACTTTTGGAAACCGGTCTTTTATTTCTTCGCGATTTTTTTGAATGGTCTCCTCAAAAATCCTGTAGATTTCTCCTTCGCGATTTTTCTGATGGGTCTTTTGGTGAAACTCTTCTTTAGACAATTCTTTCAGTAGCAATTCGGTTCCGTCTGCCAGCAAAACTTTAGCTTCGATAATGTGATCCACCGTTTTGCCATATAGGATACTTTTTGTGCCGGACGAATTATTCCCGACCATTCCGCCAACATTTGCCCTGCTGGCAGTCGCCGGGTCGGGAGCAAAATGCAGGTTGTATTTTGCGAGTGTCTCGTTAAGTTCGTCACGAACAAGTCCGGGCTGTACCTTTACCCATCTTTCCTGTTCATTGAACTCCAGTATCTTGTTCATGTACTTGGAGAAATCAATGACAACTCCTTCTCCCACCGTCTGCCCAGCTAAGCTGGTTCCACCACCACGGGGAAGGATTTTTAATTTATGTGAACGGGCGATATCAACAGTCTTTCTAACGTCCTCGTTATCCATGGGTAAAACGACGGCGAGGGGCCTGATCTGGTAAAAGCTCGCATCTGTGGAATACATGCCTAAAGAATAGTCATCGAAAAGCACGTCACCTTTGATGGTGTTTTTTAATTCATCAATAAAGGGGAGTGTGTCTATAGATTCTGGTGTTATCATGCCATCTGGGATTGAATGGTGTAAAAGGTAATTAAAAAAGAATGGAAGAAGAAAGGAAAATGTTAACTGGTTAAGGAGGGTGTTCAAACGGGGGAAATGGCTAATGAATAAAAAGAATTATTTTATCCTTCGACATTCGTAATTCGACGTTCGAGTAGCGAAGGAATTGAATGTCGAATTTCGAATGACGAATTTCGAATGTCGAAAGGAAATGCTGTAACTAATGACTATTTAAGATTGATTCCATATTTCAAGAGTGTCTACAAGGAATATGCCGTGGTGCATTCCGTAAAGAAACCTCCGAGACCCGGAGGTCCGACGGAACCTGCTGTGTTTTGAATAATAGCGACTAGTAGAATTTCCTTCGCACTAAATAAAACGCACCCCTTCGACATTCGTAATTCGACATTCGGCGTTCGACATTTTTTTGAATTAAGGGAAAGCAGCTGCTAGATCTTTGCCCCCTTTAATCTAAGACTATTACCCACTACACTTACCGAACTCAAGGCCATTGCTGCTCCTGCGATCATGGGATCAAGCAGGAAACCATTAACTGGATAAAGTATACCGGCCGCCAAGGGAATACCGATGACGTTGTAAATGAATGCCCAAAACAGATTTTGCCTGATCCCTTTGACTGTAATACTCGATAGATTAAGCGCTTTGGAAATGGATTGCAGATCGGAGGTAATCAACGTCATTTTTGCAACATCCATGGCAATATCAGATCCTTTGCCCATGGCTATGCTGACATCAGCCTGAGCCAAGGCTTGAGAGTCATTAATTCCATCGCCAACCATGGCAACTACTTTCCCTTGTTGCTGCAGGTGTTTAACAAACGCTGCTTTATCCGAAGGCAAAATCTCAGCTTTATAATGTTTTAGACCAACCTCGTTCGCCACGGCTTTTGCAGTTTGTTCATTGTCACCTGTCAGCATATAGACGTCAATGCCTTTGTTTTGCAAAGATAATATAGCTGTTTTCGACGTGGGCTTGATTTTATCGGCAATCGCAATAATGCTCAATACGATTTCCTGGTTTGTAAAATAAACAACTGTCCTGGCCTGTGATTGCAGAGTGGCAGCTTGAAGTCGAATATTCTCTGAAATGAAAATACGATTTTCGTCTACGAGCCTCTTATTGCCTAGGTAGAAGGTTGTACCGTTTAATTTACCTTTCACGCCACGAGCAGTCAGACTTTCAAATGAATCTAGTGAAATGCTTTGAGTGTCGTCTGCTTTCAAATAATTTACTACCGCCTCAGCAAGGGGATGTTCTGATTGTGACTCCAGACTATATAAAATTTCTTTGTAGTTTTTTATAACATTATCCTTAACATCCCAAGTTAACTCTGTGACAACTGGTTTTCCTTCCGTGATAGTACCTGTCTTATCCAGTATAACGGCGTTAACCTTGTGCGCCAACTCCAAACTTTCAGCATCTTTAATTAAGATATTATTTTCAGCACCTTTTCCTACGCCAACCATGATGGCAGTCGGAGTTGCTAGTCCCAGTGCACAAGGACAGGCAATCACGAGTACTGTAATGGAGGTTAAAAGCGCGTGCGTAAAAGCATTGTCTCCGCCAACTACCATCCAGGTAATAAAAGTTACTATGGAAATTCCGATCACCACGGGCACGAATATTCCCGCAATTTTATCGACAAGCTTTTGAACCGGTGCCTTGCTTCCCTGAGCTTGTTGAACCATTTTTATGATCTGGGCAAGAACGGTGTCAGCACCAACTTTTTGCGCTTCAAATTGAAAACTGCCTTTCTGATTAATCGTTCCAGCGAAAACCATTTTACCCAAATTTTTTTCAACGGGAACGGGTTCACCTGAAATCATACTTTCGTCTACATAGGAGGAACCGTTCATGACAGCGCCGTCAACAGGAATTTTTTCTCCGGGACGAACAACGATCCTATAACCTACTTTTACTGAAGCAATTGGTATTTCCCGTTCAGTGCCATCGATGATTGCGCGGACCGTTTTCGGCTGCAATCCCATCAGTTTTTTGATAGCTGAAGATGTATTTGACTTAGCCTTTTCTTCGAGCAGCTTGCCTAATGAAATGAACGCGACGACAACGGCCGCTGCTTCGTAATAGACATGAGCGTGTATTCCCCGGGTATGCCAGAATTCAGGAAAGAAGGTATTAAACGCGCTGAAAAGAAATGCAATTCCGGTTGAAAGAGCTACCAACGTATCCATATTTGCTTTTCCGTGTCTCGCTTGCTTCCAGGCATTTATGAAGAAGCTCCGTCCGAAATAAAAGACAACAGGAGCTGACAGAACCATGGATACGTAGGTTGCGTAAGGCATATCCATGAAAAACATTCCAATAACAACGACCGGCAAGGCTAAAATTGACGACCAAATCGTTCTGGCCTTCACGGTTTCGTAATGTTTGCGTTGTGATTCTTCCTGAACAGCCTGAGGATTTTCTACATCTACCACCAGGTCGTAACCAATGGATCTTACTGATTTTTGCAGATCAGCTGGTTTTGTTTGCTGCTGATCATATTCTACCCATGCTGTTTGATTAGCATAATTGACGCCGGCATCTATTACCCCGGCGGTTGACTTTAACATGGATTCCACACTCACCGCGCAGGCTGCACATGTCATTTCTAATACAGGAAACGTTCCACGTGTATATTTGGAGTCGCTGGTTTTACTTCGTATTTCATTAATTGCTGGCATGGCTGCTCGTTTTCAAAATTTCATCTTCACCTTACAAGTATACACGCTTTGCAGACCTTAAGTTTTATACAATATCCCCTTTGATTTATATTATTAAGAGATTATGAAAATCGCGACGGAAGCAACTTCATTGCCTTGGAGCAATAAAAATTTAGTAATGACTGATAATTTTTCGAATTACTTTGCCATAAAATAATTGGAGATGACTACTTATTTATAGCGTATC
>CAZAHL010000210.1:0-13235 GCA_964484845.1 uncultured Chryseolinea sp.
TATAGCAATGGCAAAGAAAGCTAAAAAAGCAGCCAAGAAGGTTGCTAAGAAAGCGGCAAAGAAAACCGCAAAAAAAGCAGCAAAAAAGATCGCTAAAAAGGCGATAAAAAGACCTGCTAAAAAAGCGGCAAAGACTGCGAAGAAAGCAGCTAAAAGCCCCGCTAAAAAAGTAGCAAAAAAATCTGCTGCAAAACGATCAACATCCGCTTCCTCCTCTCCTAAAAAGGCAGCTAAAAAGAAGACAGTTGTTTCCAGGGCCAAGGCCTTTGGTCAAGCTGCTTCTGTCAAAGCCATAGAAGTGAAAGATGCTATCGTAGAAACGACCTCCTCCATGGTAGAAACTGTGGGTGAGAAATTAGCCGAAGCGAAAGAAGCCATCGAAAACAAAGCACAAGACATTCAAAAAAACCTACTAGGATCTTAAGTATTTTAACCTAACCCTAAACCGAAGGCGATGATTTTCATCGCCTTTTTTTTGGAATAGTTTGCCTTTAGCCCAACATCAATTGCTGCTAGCTTTAGCTAGCGGTACATTAATTCATCATACATAGCGTTTGGCCTACCTCAATTGCCCCTAGCTTTAGCTAGAAGGACATTATTCATCACACACAGCGTTCGGCCTACATCAATTGCCCTAGCTTTAGCTAGAAGGACATTATTCATTACACATAGTGTTCGGCCTACATCAATTGCCCTAGCTTTAGCTAGAAGGACATTATTCATTACACATAGCGTTCGGCCTACCTCAATTGCCCTAGCTTTAGCCAGGGGATTAATAATTCAGCAAGCTATGGGCTTTAGCCCAATCAATTTCCTAATCATGTTTAGTCTTTTTAGTCTTTAAATTTTCGGAACCCATATTTCTCAATAAACTCATCATATTCTTGCTGAAAGGTTTTATTTCCGTGATGACTCTCCTGATTTTTAATATACTCTCTTACTTTATCCAAACTTGATTCAGAAACAGAGACTGCAAAAAATTCATCCTGCCATTCAAATTTTCCTTTACATATCTTTTGCTTATTAATCCAATAAGAGGATTCTCCTTTTAACAACTGAATTACTTTGCTAATTGTCTGATCTATCCCCAAAGAGATTAAACAGTGACAATGTTCCTCATAGCCATTAATAGTGTCGATGAATATCCCTTTCTCAATGGAATTTTCTTTGATATAGCGCCACATTCTTTTTCTTAATTCAAATGAATTGAGAAATGGCTCTCTATTTTTAGTGGACCACACAAAATGAATGTAAACTTTTACAAATGGCATAGTGCTTGGTGAAAATTGTTATAGTTGAATTTTTGGGCTAAAGCCCTATCTGCTTATTATTTTTATCCACTAGCTAAAGCTAGTGGCAATTGATGTGCGCGCACCCTTCCTAATACCAAACCAGATAAATGGATGCAACTTTTATAAATCCCATTTTTCATTTGTCAATATTCTCATCATAAATTCTCTGGGCTAAAGCCCAAACTGCTTATTATTCTATCCACTAGCTGAAGCTAGTGGCAATTGATGAGCGATGATTCAAATGCGCGCAAACTTTCTTGAATACCAAAAAACCAACTAAATGGATGCAACTTTTACAAATCCCATTTTGCTTGTCCATCTTCATCACTAATTCCCTATGGCTAATGTCCGATCTTTCTATTTTGAGCTTTTATCTCTTAACAAACCTCACCACCCTTTTCCCAACACTATCCGTTATAACAGCCTGATAAACGCCAGGGGAAAATCTGCTCACGTCTATTCCTTGGAGCAAACTATTTTTCAGTTGTTCTCCATTCACCTCTAAAACAAAGATGCCAAGGGAGTTGAAGATTTTTAAATGATCTATCGTGGTTGGGCTGGAGATAAAAAGTTGAGTATTCACGGGACTAGGATAAAAACCTGAAGCCACCTCAACTGTTTCGGATTGCATGACCATGTACGCAAGACTGTCCCTAGAGAGGCATCCAAGGGTGTCGATCTCAAGCGTATAAACTCCCGGTAGGGTGCCCTTCAGATGTTGGCTTTGGTTGTCTTCTAGTTTTATACCATTAAGATACCAGTGGTTATTGGCGATGTAATTGGACGAAAGGGTGTCGCCGGTCATGGATATTTTGGCGCTATCATAGATCACAACTTCGGCGTGAACGGGAAAACGCTTGCTGGAACAACCGGATGGGGAGGAAGCTACAACGTAGTAGCTGGTCGCCTTTTTCAAAGGTGGCGTTTCCAATACATTCGACGTAGAAAGAGTATCATGTGAATCAAGGTCTGCAAACCAACTAAAAACAGCATCGCTGCGATCGCTGGTGGCCATCAGTGTAGCAGATTTTCCTGCGCATGCTACCGTACTGGAAATCCGGACGTCAGGAACAGTGTCTTTATTTATAGCAACAAAACCTTGCAACAAAATACTGTGACAAGCGGAATGCGCTTTGAACCGGATAGTCTGGTTTCCGGGAAATAAAGAATCTGCTGGAAAGCTTACTTTTAAGTCCCCGTACGTGGTTGCGGTATCTAGTGATAGAAGATCGCCTTTTTCATTCCAGGCTGAGTAGGCAACGCCCGCGTCCACCTCTTTTAGAATAATTTCTACATCACTGTCACTACATACAACTGTAGGGCCAATAGCAAAAATATCCTCCGATGGCATGCGGTCTCTTAGATGCAGGGAAAATCGATCGAATGAATAAGATGCTTTGTCGGAAGTAACCTGAAATTCCAAAAGCTTTCCAGGTGAGAGCATCGTCTTTGTGCCCAGAAAGTTATCGATCAGTGAATATTCATAATTGCTAAACTGATACTTCTTGGTAACATCGAATGTATATATCCCTGGAGTTAGATCTTTTACTCCAATTCTGACAATTTCATCACACGGCATTTTATCCCCGGCATGAATCGCCAGGGAGTGGTTATCTTCTGAAATAAAGGAAACGTCAAAAAGATCGTTATCCAGCTTTACGCCATCCCAGTTATCCAGGAAAGGGCTTGCTGCAGGACGTATTTTAAAATAGGCAACATCCGTCAGGGAACCCTTTGAGAGAAAGAGAGCAAAACTCGGTACAGGCTTTTGTCGCTTGCGGAAAAAAGTAGCTCCTCCAATCGTCTTCGCGCCTTCGCGAATGATCAGTTCGGGATTAGGAGCCGTGGCCCTCACCCAGAACGATTGCCCAGAGGCAATTTGTCCACCGGGTATGCCGGAATAATCCTGATCCATATCCCAATATCGAAAGGTGCCTCCCTCACTTCCATTATCCCGGATCGCGATAACAGCCGAAATATTGACCCGTGTCCACGTATCGACGCCTGCTTCATCCCATTGGATTGCAGAGGCGTATGGATTACCTACTAAATTCCAGCCATTTGAAGGTGCATTGTTTGGAGTGAATGTGACTGGCAAGGGAATCGTACCCTGATTTAGTATTCCCGTGACATCCCACGTGGTGGCTGTACTACCTTTCCTGATAAATGCAGCATACCCTTTCCCTATCTGCAACGGATTTGAACTCGCTAATCCAGAGGATGGATATGGCACCCATCCGGCTTCCAGGGTTCCACGTGATTCATCATAAAAGTAGAACGAAGGATTCACAGCACTTAGCCCTGGTCCAGTACTAGGATCCGCAAATGTGCCAGTAACTGGAAAATCATCCATTAAAGAAGCAACCGAACTATTCTGAACGGGCGAAGAAATATAACGATAGATCCTCCCCTCTCCCGACATATGACGCTGCACCGTTACATCTCCAACGATTGATGATCCGGCGGCAAGTGGCCCCACGGTTGCAGTGCCGGTGCCTTCATCGCTGATGGAGGGAAGGGTGAGGTGTCCGTCGGATTGGATCGTAGTGTTCGGAGATTCAATTGATAATAATTCAGTTACGGTCAACGGATTTTGCAGCACTACGCTTGAGTTCGCTGTCTTGCCAACGATCAGATTTCTCACATTTATTCCGGGTGCGTTGATAACTTGATTGTTGCTTCCGGTGAGCGTAATATGATGAGGGCTGAAGTCCACATCTTGTGCTATGGTGATGTCACCTTCAATTGTTATTGGAAAAGCTTGTGGATAGAAATTACCCGATAGCCTGAAATCCCCAACCACAATATCGTTTAATAGGGAGACACCTCCAGGATTGCTGCAAACAAGATTTACTCCGGGTGTCACGGGATGACCATTTCCGATCCACTGAGCAGCAGACCCGTTGTATTCGATCGTTGAACCATCCTCAAAAATACGCTGGCCTCTGATGTGAATGTTACCCGCATTTCCGGATTGGATAGCACCAGCGGGATGAGAAGAGCCCACCTGCAGTGTTCCTTTCACCAACAGGGAACCGGACTGGTTCGATAAGGCAGAATTACCCAGGCTTACCGTTGATCCATTTTCTACAATAAATTCCAGGTTTCCCTGAAAAGTGTTACCGACAGGAGAAGCCCAAACATGCTGTATTTCGGTGCCCCTGAACACGATCGTACCTTTGCCGCTGGCAGGCGGCGCTACCAGTAGTCCGGAGGTAATGAGAAGGTCTTTACTTAATTGCAGATTGACTTGCCTGGGACCTATGCTGTCCGGATTGATAGAAGCCATGTGTATTCTTCCGGGCGAACTCAGCTCCATATCACCCTGAACATTTATCGCAATATTTCCTTTCGTGCTCAAATAACTTATACCTGTCGACGTTGACCGGTAGAGAAAATTGTTTCTGATATTGACCACGGCATTGGTCGCATTCATACTAAACCAGACTTCCGAGGGACCCTCAACAATGAGGTCTTCTCCAATTGAGATCACAGCATTCTGAGTAGTCGACAATCGCAACGGTTTATCGTTGGTGTTAATGATCGTAAAGCTTCCCGCAATATCTCGCAGGTAGCCGTTCAAGTCTACAAACGGCGTTGTTTGCTGCGGACAATTATACTCCACATTCCCAAAGACCTGCTTCCAGCTGTCGCTATGTGCAATGTTGATATAACCATTTGCTTTAAAACCAGCAATCTCAAACGTTGAGTTCTTATCCCAGGTAGCGTACGGAATAAAACCCAATGGACCCTGCCGGTGAATATACCGCGACCCGGACTCAAAGGAAGTGTTCGTCACCGATGTTCCACTCAACGTTACACTATCAAGCAAAACCAATGTCCCCAAAACCTGGAGATCATATTTTTGGGTTAAAGCATCGGGTTCCAGTGTTACGTTAGCGTGCGATTCAATAGTAAGAATTCCATTGACAACAACATTTCGAATGGATAGCACACTCAATTCCGGTATGCTGACATCATGATTGATGATGATTTCCGTGGCATTCGCCGACGTTGGAACCACACCTCCTGACCACGTAGCAGGATTTGTCCATAGACCATTCCCCGTTGAAGTAACGACTTGACTGTGAAGATTTGAAATAACACACAACGTTAACCCAACAGGAAAGAAAACTTTCCTGATGACTAAATTCATAACTATAATAAGAATTGAAAAGTAACAAAGAATCTGGAAACGCAGCGAATAAACTTCTTCCGGTTTTCCTGATTAAATGTCATTTGGGCTAAAGCCCTTTTTTTTACTATCAATTGCCACTAGCTAAAGCTAGTGGCAATTGATGTGCTTTGATTTAGATTGCAGAATGTGATACTTGGCTATGAAGAGCATCAATTGACCCTAGCTTTAGCTAATAAATGATACACCTGGCTATGAAAAGAATCAATTGCCACCAGCTTTAGCTAGCAGTGCAAAAAAAAATTGACTAAGGATTTAGCCAAAATTTTTATTTTTGAAAATGATAATTTGAGAGGAGTTAAATACTGCGCATGTAAATCGAGCGCCAATCTAAAATCGTCAATCTAAAATCGTCAAATCAAGAAGGCACATCCAGCACTTCAAACCTAGAGTAATTGCTCTTAAACTCCGGCACGATTTCCTTCATGAGGGCTACCATCTTTAATTCATTTTTATCGGCGATGAGATCTTCCAATAAATTCAGATCCTGGCATACCTCATCGTATTCATATTCCGACACCATGGCTTTTAATATTTTTTCGTGGTGTGTCGGGATGGTATTTTCCTGATCGTTCAGTAACTCTTCGTATAATTTTTCGCCATCGCGTAGTCCGGTAAAGACAATCTCAATGTCCTTGCCTAACTCTTTGCCAGAGAGCAAAATGGTTTTCTTTGCCAGATCGAAGATCTTGACAGGTTTGCCCATATCGAATATAAAGATCTCGCCACCCTGCCCCATCGAGCCCGCTTCAATAACCAGCTCACATGCTTCCGGAATGGTCATGAAAAAGCGTGTGATTTCCGGATGTGTTACGGTGACAGGTCCACCCTTTAATATCTGATCCTTAAAGATGGGAATAACCGAACCGTTGGATCCCAGAACATTTCCAAAGCGCGTCGTTACAAAAGAAGTTCTTCCGATACCCATCCGGTTGTAATACCGGTCCAGGGCCTGCACATAGATCTCTGCGATACGCTTGGTGCATCCCATTACATTCGTGGGATTAACTGCTTTATCTGTAGAGATCATGACAAATTTTTTCACCTTGTTTTCCACGGCGAGGTCGGCGAGGGTGCGGGTACCAAAAATATTCACCGAAACAGCCTCAGAAGGATTACTTTCCATGAGAGGTACGTGTTTGTAAGCAGCAGCATGAAAAATTATATCCGGACGATAATCTCTGAAAATGGTATTGATCCTGGGCTTGTTGCAAATATTTGAAATGAAGACCAATATCCTGGATTGCTGATTGCGACCTCTGAGTTCCCGCTCGATGTCGTATAGGGGCGATTCAGCCTGATCAATTAATATGAGCGTGTGGGGCTTATACGTCAACGCCTGCCGGGCAAGTTCTGAGCCGATAGAGCCTGCCGCGCCTGTAATGCAAATAACTTTATTGTGTATCTCCTTTTCAATCTCCGGGTTATCCAGGCGGATTACTTCGCGGCCCAAGAGATCTTCAATATTGATATCGCGGATCTGTTTTAAATCCCATTCACTGCGGAGCCACTTTTCGAAAGAGGGAACATAGCTTACCTTGATATGATATTCCAACGCCTGGTCTACGATCTCATTTTTTCGTTCGATCGACAGGCTCTTGGTGGCGATGACCAGTTTTTTGACCTTGCGTTTTTTTACCAGTTCGCCCAATTTATCGAGGCCGCAGATCTTGGTGCCATTGATCTCCTTATTATGTTTTTTAGGGTCATCATCCATGAAGGCGACCAGCCTGTACGGACTGGACATGTCTGCCTCAATGGCTTGCTTGGTAAGAAATCCGGCGACGCCTGCGCCAAAGATTATCACTGGTACTTCTTTAGAGGAATCTGACTTAATGTACGAAAAGACATTTTTTACCAGCAGCCGGTATTGGTACAGAAGCAACGAGGAGACAAAGAACGAAATAAAGACGACCGAATACGGGATAACATTTTTGCCAAAATTATAAAAGTAGATAAGATTAAAAATGATAACAAAAGTGATGCTGAGCAATTCCGTGCCAATGATCCTGAATCCATCCTGAATACCGGTGTAGCGAACAATACCCGCATAACTTTTCGTTACCAGCGTAGCGGTCATCGAAGCGGCGAGGCAAAGCAAAATCCCAAAAAACGGACTGAAATGATAAACATCCGTTAACTCAAAATTAAATCGAAGCAGATAGGCTAAAAAAACCGAAAAAACAATAATTAACTGGTCGATGAGAATAACGACACCACGCGGAAGAACCGTAAGCTTGCTAAAAAATTTCTGGATCAAGCGTCTTTATTCAATTTAGCTTTTCGTTTAGAAAATTTGTGTACGCCGTATGCGCCACCGGCTATTAACAAATACTCAATACCCGTTATCGGAACAGGGTCCGGATTTTGGGGCGGGTTGTTGGGCTGCGCTCTGACAACAATCGATGTCAGCATTAATGTTATACTAAATAAGAGAACCTTCATTATTTAACCTTTGCAATTTTCTTGATATAAACCTTATGACCGTCCGTAATCCTAACGTTATAAATGCCATTAGCATATGGAAGCAGGTCAAATTCTGCTGCCTTTATACCATTTTCACCAATTAACGCCTTCGCTTCCATTAAAACACCCGCGGCGCTAACCATCGTCGCGGTTGCGTTTCCGTTCGAGCTCTTAATCTTAATAAACACCTTATCCTGCGTAGGGTTCGGATAAATGTTAATTAAGGAACTTCCAAACAGGCCATCTTCCGAGATCTCATGATACAAAACAGTGCTGCAATTGCCCCGCGTTAGATTTAGTGAATATAACCCAGGTTTTAAAGCCTCTAGCGTATCCGAGGTTGCACCTGATAATAATTCATTATTCAGATACCATTGCTTATCGCCCGGAACGTTTACAAACAAGGTTGAACCTTCTACGGTCATTGCCAATTGTTCGGAATCTAAAAGAGAAATATCGGCTTTTACAGCAACTCTATTTCCTTCGCATCCCAGCGCATTTACAGCCGAAACGTAATAGGTCTTAGATTTTGTTAAGGAAGGCGTAATAAATTCCGCCCCATCCTGATGTTCAATGGGTTCCAGATCATCTTCGCCTTCATACCAACGGTACCAGCCGTCTTCGTTTGCGCCTGAAGCAACCAAGGTAGCCTGGCCCTCATTGCAAATAGTGACTACTTGTGAAGCAGTAATCTGCGGTCTCTTTATTTTTGTTATAATGGGTTGCTCTCCAAGAGCGGGCGTCGAGCAGGTACCTGATTGCACCCTAACTGTGATTTTATTCTCTCCAAGCTCTAACGTAGACGCTTTTACAGACAACTGTATAGGTGCTCCTGTGCCTTCAATGGGTTCTGAAACGATTTCTCCACGCCATTCTGCGCTGTATTGTACACCAGGCTCAGATTTTTCAAGCGTAATCAAAGCCACGTCTTTATCTTCACAAAGGGTCTCACCTACTGCGCTCACTTCTATAGCAACTGGTTTTTCACCATTGCCGATTAAGATCTGAAAGCGGGTGGATGCAGACGTAGCATTTTTGTCCGTAATTGTAAAAGAATAGGATTGCTCATTTCGTACATCTACAATTTTATTTTCCAAGACATCTTTGAGTGATATACTTACGCCTTCTGCAAAAGACTCCATGCCCACAAAGTTCAAGGAATAATTGCCAGTGATAATACCTTCCGTAACCAAGGGAATTGCTATATCACAATCTGTCGTTCCGAACGCATTGATAACTGCCTGAATGTTGTCGGACGTCAAGGTTGATAAACTAATATCCCCTTTAAAATATTTATAGGCATCGTATTTAGCATCAAAGCCATTTGTGGCACCGTCTCTTAATCTTACCACAGCTTCATCCTTGAGATCTTGTCCATTGAGTGTGATCCTTAATATATTTGGAATTTCTTTTGTTCTGTAAAATTCAACATTGGTAGGAAGTATTTTAGCGGACTCCGAAATGGTAAGATTGCCATTGCCCAACGCCTTCACCCAAAAAGCCTGCCCCTGCGCGATTTCGCCGCCGTATCCCGCCGGTGTTCCAACACCGTCAACATACGCAACGGCAAAAGTAGTTGCGCCCCCGGTTTCCTGACCGCTATTGTTATAGTTATCCGTCGTATAAACTGCGTCATAAACATTACCTGGCAACACAATATTGTCCCAATCAATGGCGGAAGGATAAGGATTGCCAAGCAAATTCCATCCCTGAGGACTTGTTTCATCCGCTGTCGGCGAGGTTAATGGGATAACAATTGACCCTTGCTTCAAGGTCCCTCGGCTATCATAGGTAAATGTGCCTGTACTTGGAACCTCTATGGCATAGCCTAGACCATTTTGGATCGAAGAAGCTACCGAAACAGACTCAAAATCTGATGTAGGCTCATCATATCTATACGCGGCGGCAATAGGCGCTTCCAAACCCCAATCTGTAAAAGTTGTATTTATAACCGGCGAAGCAACGTGATAATAACCTGCTCTGGCAACAGCTTTAGGTAGATGCCTCTGCACAATCACAGATCCCACGATTGAAGCGCCTGTAGCCAATGGGTTAACATTTGCGGTTTGAGTAGGGGTAGAAACTAAGGTCAATAGGTTGTTACCTGCTTCCAAAGTCGTTTGAGAATTAATTGCGAGGTTGTTTTCAACACTTATGTTGGTTAAAATATCCAATGTAGAAACCCCCGTCTGATTCAACGTTACATCGAAAAAAGCAATATTACCTGTTCCCAATATCGATTGGGCTGCCGTCCCGCCGAATATGACCACTCCATCTCCAGGTTCGAAGGTGCTATTAACTTCAAGATTTCTATTAATCGTTAAATCATTACTTGTACCGGCATTGAAAACACCTTGAGCAATCGTAAAAGTGCCGCCTACCGTAGCGTCCGAAACAAGGGTAATACCCCCTGGATTATCGAGTATGGTGTTTGCTCCTGCGGGATGTCCGGATGCCATAAATTGTGGGCCAGCGCCGTTGTAAATCACAGTTGAACCAGACTCAAAGGTCCGGACTCCGCTTACCCTTATATTTCCGCCAGCAGTACCGACTTGTACAGCGCCACCAGGGTCAGTTGATCCCACATGAATTGTTGATCCCGAATAAACCGTAAAACTTCCAGTCCCGCTCAAAAATGTGGTGCCAAAATCCAGTGTGCTTCCGTTTTGAACTGTGAAGTGTATCGCAGAAGTAATATCAGTATCATTCGAATAAGTTTGTGTTGTACCGCCTGCAAAACGGATGACCCCTGCTCCAGCTCCTGTACCTGTACCTCGTTCTAAAACTCCGCCAGATTTTTGAAAATTACCATTTAATAAAACGTTAATGACGGTGTTATTAGAAGTTCCTAACGTTAGGTGTCCACTTGTCATAACAAAATCACCTCCGATGTTAATAGTGGTAATACTGCTTTGAGCTCGTGCTAATGTAAAATTACCAAGCTGAACGCTTAGATTTCCGGCCACATTAAGGGTGTAGCCAGGTAATCCGCTACTCAACCGCACTTCTCTTCCTCCTGTATTTGCTAAAATTAAAGATCCATTAACAGTAGTTAAGGCTCCTGAAAGCGAAAAAGTGCTCGTAGCGCCCATCAAGGGGGTGTCCCATGCAAAATTACCAAACGACTGCGATAAGTTAGTTGGAGGTGCCGGATTTGGATTTGTCAGTCCATTAATGAGACACGTAGAGTTTGACTCCCATGTAGCCGATGGAACACGACCGCCCGTGGCTGTTGCGTGTATGTATCTTGAATCATTGTTAAATAAAAGTAACGCACCGTTTGATATCACAATACTCCCAGAATTAACTATCTGGCCAAACACTTGGCAGGGCGTTGAAAACAGATTCGACTGGAGATTAACTGTTCCCATGTTGACAAGCACCGCATCTGAATTGATTTGTAAAGGTGTTGACGTAAAATCGTCAACAATCCTCAAGGTACTTGAAGTCGGAACTCTGAGTTGAGCAGGCGCTTCAAGAACAGCCTGATTGATTGTTACAGTTCCAACAGTTGTTAAATCATGTCTTATAGTAATAGCTCCTGATGAGCTTGAAGGAATTATATTTTGAAACGGTCCCGCCGAACTGGTATTTAGGCTTCGCCATCCGCCCAGGTAAAACACTTGCCATCTATTAGCGATATTCCAATTGCCAGGTCCAAAAGTCCGATAGTCACCCTCAACTTGGCCAAAAAGTAATCCGATACTTAAACAAAAAAGAAGTGTAAAAAGGATTCGTTTCATACGTCTGAAATTTCTACGTCTACAAAAGTAACAAAAGTTAAGAGATGGCCTTTAATTTAAAAAAACTTCAACAATTATATCATTTTGGCTTCCTTATAGTAACCAATGATAAATTAAAAATTTTCAATGCTCGTTTTATTTTTTGATTCTATATTATTCAAGTTAAAAATTCAGAATAAACTTACGTTTGTATCTCATACATTTTTAGCACCTAGTTGAACCAATAACGTTACTATCGAGAGCTTCACGTCCTCTCCTAAACTAGAGCTCGAAGGCAAACACAACCCTTTTTGAAAAAGTAGTTCAGAAGTGCCATTTTCATAAATTGGCGCCCCCTTAAAAACAGGCTGAAGGTGCATTGGTTTCCAAAGCGGTCTACTTTCTATGTTTTCTTTTTCTAACGCAACACGAAATTCTTCTCTTGTTTTTCCCGAATTGAGTTCAGGATCAATTAGAACTGTAGTAAGCCATCGATTCGAAAAACTATTTACGGGTTCAGTTAACAGATTAAATCCTCGATGATTGCTCAAATGCAGTTTATAAAACTCAAAATTCGCCCGTCGCTGACGAACACGCTCATCCAACACCCGTAACTGCCCCCTCCCAATGCCCGCACAAATGTTGCTGAGGCGATAATTAAAACCGATCTCTGAGTGCTGATAGTGCGGAGCAGGATCGCGGGCCTGTGTAGCCAGAAATTTCGCTTTTTGAATCCATGCAGTATTTGAAGAGACCAAGGCTCCTCCCCCAGAAGTTGTGATGATTTTGTTTCCGTTGAAAGAATAAATTCCAAGGTCGCCAAAAGTGCCAAGCTTTTTGCCTTTATACGATGAACCTAAAGCCTCCGCAGCATCTTCAATCACCGGTATCTCGTGCCTCCGGGCAACGCTCATGATCTGCTCGATCTTTGCCGGCATACCATATAGGTGAACCACAATAATTGCCTTAGGTTTCTTGTTTGTCTTTTTTACCCGGTCTTCAATGGCTTCTTCTAATAGTTGCGGGTCCATGTTCCAGGTCTCAGCTTCGGAATCCACAAACACTGGCGTGGCCCCCTGATAGGCTATGGGATTACAGGAGCCAGAAAATGTAAAAGTGGAGCAAAGAACCTCATCGTCGCGTTTAACATTTAAGATAATCAATGCAAGGTGGATAGCAGCAGTTCCCGAACTCAATGCCGCGCAATGTTCAACTCCATTATAGGCTGCCAGTTCTTCCTCAAAAGCATTAATATTGGGTCCTACCGGCGCAACCCAATTACTATCAAAAGCTTCTTGTACAAATTTCATTTCCTCTCCGCCCATATGGGGAGCAGAAAGCCAGATCTTTTCATTTTTCATTTGGCCGCAAAGATAGCGGGAAATTATGAAGGGCGAAGTGGAGGTAAGGAGGTGGAGGGGAAAGGTGAGAAGTAAGAAGTAAGAAGTAAGAGGTAAGAGGTAAGAGGTAAGAAGGTAGAAGGAAAAAAGCTGGGTGATTGAGTCCACGTCATTGCGAGTTAGACACCTTGGGGCAAGGAAAAAATGGGTGATGACGTAA
>CAZAHL010000211.1:0-13124 GCA_964484845.1 uncultured Chryseolinea sp.
GCTTTCAAACACGTCACAGATTTCATCCACCAGATCAAAAACAATCTTATGGACATCCGGATGTAAGGGACAATAACTTTTACAATACAAACCATCTGCATTTGGCCATGCGTACTTTATAGGCATTTTTACATGAGGTGTTTCATCAAATTGAGGATAGACACGCAACAGATTGTGCGTCGTACTCGCCCACGATTGGTGCCCCAGTAAATTTATCTGAGGAATGATCCGGATGTTATTGCTTTTACACACACTCACTAGTTTTTTTACATCGCTTTTTGAAAGCGCCACTGTGTCTCTTAATTCCGGGTGACTTTCAAATTGATAATTGAAGTCTACACGAAGAATAAGCGTGTTGACTTTACGAGGGGCGAGCTCCTCTTTAATAAATTTGGAAAAAGCATCAACACCCGATGATTTGGGTGCCGCAATACAAAACCCCTGAACCGGCAATTCCTGGCTACCTGCCGGTTGCGCGTTTGAAGTAATGATGGAGAGCATGACCAGTGCGCAGGTCAGAATTTCAAAAGCGGAAATTTTCATTTTATTGAAGTTGAGTGTAAAATCTTTCTTAGATCGATCTGATTAATATTCTCCAATATGTGAAGCCAGATCGGATATTGATAACAATTAGGTTTGAATATTGACCCTGCTTACATTAACGGCAGAATCAAGTTTTCGCACCGTTGTTACTGATTGTGTTTGTGTGTATTTTTCGTATAGATAACATCCGTCCAAGGAAATAGAAAATAGAATATGGTAAAGTTTATAGAATTAAAGATCTCAGATGAATCTGAAGTGAAAACGGAATTGGTAAATGTTGCCAGTATCGGCAGGGTATATGGTGACCCGCAAAGTCGTGCGAGAAGTATTGTCGAGTTGAATTATCAAAGTATTAATGACACTCCTGTGTACCTTGAAGTGGATATGCCCTATGAAACTTTACGATTGACTTTGTTAGGGTAATTTAGAGATGTATTCCCTTTGCCAACATTCAAATAATACTTGATAATTCATAGTTTTGAGATGATTACTTTAGATTTAGACACTTATGAAAAGAAGAAATTTTATTAAAGGTGCCAGCACCGCGCTGGCAGGCGGAATGATTCTCACGCCTGGAATTATAGCCTGCGCGAAAAAGTCAATATCGCCGAATGAAAAGTTTACAATTGGAGTAATTGGATGCAATGGTATGGGTTGGTCCAATACCAGTTCCTTTCTGAAAATGAATGACGTGGATCTTCTAGGAATCTGCGACGTTGACAGTAATGTTGTTAAAAAACGCTTGAGCGATTATGGTGGGTTGCGGAAAAACACACCAAATACCTATTCAGATTACAGAGAGTTATTAAATAATAAAGAAATTGATGCCGTCATTATCGGAACGCCGGATCATTGGCATTGTAAAATAATGGTGGATGCTGTAAAAGCCGGCAAGCACGTATACGTAGAAAAACCCATCGCCAATAGCATCGCCGAATGTAATCTGATGGTAGCGGCACAGCAAAAAACCGGTAAAATTGTTCAAGCGGGACAGTGGCAACGAAGCGGACCACACTATAAAAAGGCAATCGAGCTGGTACGTTCAGGCGTTCTCGGGAAAATTCGCCTCGTGAAAGTTTGGGCGTATCAAGGTTGGATGAAACCTGTACCGAAGGTTCCAGATTCAGCGGTTCCAGGAGGAGTCGATTATAATTTTTGGCTAGGCCCTGCACCGAAGAAAAATTTCAATGCAAACCGTTTCCATTTTAATTTCCGGTGGTTTTGGGATTATGCAGGTGGATTGATGACGGATTGGGGTGTCCATGAAATTGATATTGCGTTGTATGCAATGGAAGCGAATGCACCCATTTCCGTTATGGCAACCGGAGGGAAACTTGCTTATCCCGATGACGCTTCCGAAACCCCAGATACGCTCCAAACAATATTTCAGTACAAGGACTTCAATATGTTATGGGAACATGCCACGGGTATTGATAACGGTCCGTATAAGCGAAGAGAAGGAATTGCGTTTATAGGAAATAATGGTACGCTGGTGGTAGATAGAGGCGGCTATGAAGTCATTGTAGAGCGGCAGGCAGATGGTTACTCAGGTTCGGGAAAAAATAAGATGGAAACCATCGACGCTTATGTAAAACCAGAGGAATTAAATTATCTGGATAAGCACACCGAAAATTTTGTGCAAGCTGTTAGAAAGAACGATCAATCATTATTAAATACTCCGATTCATTCCGGAAGTGTTGCAGCCATTAATGCCCAGATGGGGAACATTGCTTATAAAACAGGCAGCAAAGTCTTTTGGGATGCAAAGAATGGGAATTTTGGTACGAACACCGAAGCGAACAAACTCATCCAAACTGCTTATCATAACGGTTGGGAGATGCCGGTGGTGTAGGATTATGAAATTGAAAAATTAGAAAATTGGAAAATTGAAAGATTGCAAAATTGGAACGGCTTGAGGATTGTCAAATGGTGACAATTAATCTTTCAATTTTACAATCTTCTAATCTTCTTCATCATTTCTCTGTGCGCATGGATTTAAAAAACAGAAACCGAATTTTTTTAAGCTTATTCTTTTTTCTTTCAGGTTTTTGTTTTTCCACTTGGGCTTCTCGGATTCCTACCATTAAAACAACCTTCAACTACAACGAGGCTGAGCTCGGGACAATCCTATTATTTATGCCGATTAGTTCATTGATTGGACTACCGATCTCAGGATGGTTAATATCCCGTTATGATAGCCGGATACCCCTGGCGATTGCATTTATTACACTGGCGCTCGCTCTCTTAAGTATAGGTTTTGCAACAACGCAATTTACCTTGATAGGATCATTGTGTGTATTGGCTTTTAGCATGCGGGTGCTAAATATTTCGATGAATACGCAAGCGATCGCGTTGCAAAAACAATTCGATAGAAAGATAAACGGATCTTTTCATGGACTTTGGAGCACAGGTGGTATCGTTGGTGTCGGGTTTTCCACGCTTATGGTCGCCTTACAAATTACGATGGAGAAACATTTATTGATCGTAGCGGTTGTAACCGTTGCTACAACACTGTTCGCTTACAAATTCCTTTTAAGAAGTGACCGGTCAACCTCTGGGAATAAACTGATTCTTGGAAAGCCTGATCCATATATCGTATATCTGGGCTTACTTGTTTTCCTGGCCAGCCTGTGTGAAGGGGGAATGTTTGACTGGAGTGGAATATATTTTAAAGAAGTGGTGAAAGTCGAAATATTTACCTGGGGCTATTTGATTTACATGATATGCATGGCGCTATCCAGGTTTGCTTCTGATCGTGTTGTTGAAAAGATTGGAATGCCAAAAACCTTCATCATCAGCTCCTGTTTTGTTTTTACAGGTATTCTCTTGGCCATACTTTGGCCGACTTTTTGGCCCTCCATGGTAGGGTTCTGTCTGGTTGGATTCGGTACGGCCGCTGTTATTCCAATGATATTTACGCTTGCTTCTGGCTCAACAAAGTACTCGCCAGGGATGGCTATTTCAATAATTGCAACGTATGGGATAGCAGGAATGTTCATAGGGCCACCCTTAGTCGGGTACTTGGCACATGCTTTTAACCTTCGGGTTTCTTTTTTGATTTTTGCTTTTTCTGGAATTATGTTTATCCCGATCTCTCAACTTTTCTTTAGCTATCAGAAGTCTTTATTACGAGCGGCAAATGGATAGTCAATTTTTAGCCCATTTTTTGAAAGGATCGTAATCGATCTTGATCTTACTATTGATATCACTATTGCGATAGACATGCAAAAAAACGCTTGGGCCTGCTTTTGCATGCGTACCAATATTTTTAGGTTTAAAATCCTTATGACGTTTTTTTAAGTTGCTTAACGGAATCTGTACACTGAGACTTGTGCTATCGGTGAAAGAATAACGGCCCTCCAGAAACAGGGAAAGCACTGTTGATTGTATCTCCATTCGGCTGATGTTCAGGTCTGTTCCTTTTATGGTGAAACTGCTTAATAACTCCGCAAATTGAACGTCAGAAAAGTCCCGCTTTTTGAAAAGAAAATTGCTCATGTTTTCCATGGGTTCAAAATTGGTCAACCGGCCATCTTGAATTTTGCATTCGAGCGAACCTCGCATAGAAGGTGCTAATACGACATAGTTTTCATCAACATCCGCGTTAAACTTTACATCAGCGGAGATCAATCCGGTAAGATTATCTGCTTGAATGGTTTTCTGATTAAAATTATTAAAGTTGAGGAACAGCTCTTTAATGTTTGAGTTCTTTATTTGTGCTTTAATTAGCATAGGACTTACAGAACCAAACACATTGGCTAAAGAAAAATCCAGATCCATTTTTCCACCGGCTACTTGCATGGTGATCGGATTTGCGTCCAAAGCGTCGTTATCCAGTTTAAGATGGCCTGTAAGATTGCTTGCCACAAATTTTCTAAACCTTAGTTGATTTATCTTCAAATCCACGTCAAACTCTAGTCTGCTGTAAACGACATCGAACAGATCCGTCATTTTTTTTCGGTCTTTTTTCGCTTGTTGTTTCGATTTTTTTTGAGCATCTCTTTTAGAGGTGAGGCCTGTGAGGTCGAGGTTGGGTGAACTGACGGTAAGCTTCACATATCCTTTATTTTTTGGCTGAATAAAAAAAGGTATAAAATTGGTGGCAGTGCCTTTTACACTGATGGGACTTCCGTTTAAATTTAAATTCAGATCCTGGATGGTAAAATTCTTCTCATTAAAGATGCAGCGTAGTTCGATTTTATCCAGACGCAATTTTTTTGGCTTATAGTTTAACGATACGTTTGTAGCTCTGATTCGGCCTTTGAGTTTGCCTTTATACGTGGTACGGGTGGAATCAAGATATTCGGATAGTTTTCCTTTGTAAGAGACCTCAGAGGTGAAATTGCCACTTTCCAGGGTGAACCTGTCGTTGTCGAAATGTTCATTGATATCCTTGTATTTTAATTTCGAGGTAAAAACTAAATCCATAACAGGATCCTGGAGTTCGCTAAATGTTACATTGCCCTCGAAAGGCAGTTTCTCCATGTATCCCTTAAAGGCGGAAATAATAACCTTAGAATTTTTATTGTCGTTACGTTTTGAGCTATCCACATGGTTTGTAAATAATCCCGCGAGGGTGAGTTTTGAAAAATCCAACGCGCCATACCCCACCGTTGCATTCTGCGCCTGGTATGTAACATCAACATCCGGTTCACTGCCGGGAATAGATTCACCTGAGACATCAACTGTAAGCGTTATGGGAGTATTGATATCAATCTTGCTAAGGGTTTTAGTCAACCTGGTATTCAGCAACTCTTTGGCTTCCGCAACATTTACGTCTTTGGCTTTAAATTTCAACGTAAACTTCCCTTCCTTGCGCAATTCGAAATTGCCAGTAATTCCTATCTCATTTTTTTTATAGGAAAGGGAAGAGGGATGAATCGTGAGGGATCTGGATGCAGAGTCTGTACTGACATGGAGCGTCACATAAACATTCTTATTTGGTAGAAAGCTTCCTGCATTTTGGTTAAAAAGTAATCCTTCGAAGTGCATATCACCTTGAATATTTATGGAATATCCAGAATCGGTTTGAGTTAAATTTTGGTTTGTTTTTAAAAACTTAAAACTCATTGACTTGTTTCTGATCGAATCTGAATACACTACTTTGACGTTACGAAATCCAATTTTTTGAAGGTTCAGCAGGAGGGAAGTAGGTGTCTGTTCGGTTGTTTTCTGGTCTAGAGAATCGACAGAAGTTTTAAATATTTCTGAGTTGTTGTAGCCTGTTCGCGATTTGAAGATGAAAATGTTTGCCTCATCAACAAATAAGGAGCTGATAATTACCTCCTTCTTAAGGAGAGGATATAACCTGATATCCGCAAATATTTTATCGGCGGCAAAAATATCGCGGCGGTATTTTTCATATTGATTCCCCCGCAAATAGACATTGTGAAGGGTTACTGAAAAGTGGGGAAAATTGTGCAAAAATGTGAAATCAATTTTTTCAATTTTAAATTCTCCATTAATCCCCTGACTAAGCTGAGCACTGATTTTTTCCAAAAGAAGGTCCCGATTCCAATAGGCTGTAACAAGGACTCCAGTTACCAAGACGGTAAATAAGATAACGGTGTACAATAGCCATTTAAAAAATTTTTTCATGTTAAGGGCTCGGCGCAATAGGTTGAACCTAATTTACAGGAATAAAAAATGTGTTGTTGATTTTTTTCGGTCAAATTGGTCCTACATTTTAAAATACGAGGCCCCTTACATTTACCAGAGGCAAATTCGAGCTTCTTTCTAAACGGTTTCCCTTAACAATAGGTTGATAAAAAATTCTAACGTTTACGCTACCTTTAGGGACGATATTCAAAGTATCATGGCCTCACGTACCCTAACCGCCTCATTATTGAAAGGGGAATTGACTTTCAGCGCCTCCAGAAGTAGTGGACCTGGAGGTCAAAACGTCAATAAAGTAAACAGCAAAATCACATTAATGTTTGACGTAGCCCAGTCGGAAATTTTAAGCGAGGAAGAGAAGCAGATTATCATTCAAAAATTGTCATCTCAACTTACAAAGGAAGGGGTACTGGTCTTAATGGCGCAGGACAAAAGGTCGCAACTTGAAAACAAGGAAGCCGCGATCCAAAAATTGAATACGCTTTTAACCAAGGCGTTTGCTAAACGGAAAGTTAGGAAGCCTACCAAACCTTCAAAGACCGTCAGGCAAAAACGCATAACTAACAAGAAGCAACAGTCAGAAAAGAAACTATGGCGCAAAAAACCAGAATAGTAAATCGTTGTTGTTAATGTAAGGTTCAAAAAATGATTGATGTAATAATTATTGGGGCAGGAGCCGCGGGATTATCCGCGGCGAGATCGTTAACAAGATCAGGACAGTCTGTTTGCATTCTTGAAGCAAGGGCCCGTATAGGTGGCCGTATTCATACGATTCAAGGTGATGGATTTTCAGTTCCGGTAGAAGCAGGCGCTGAATTTATGCACGGTGAGCTTCCCCTCACAAAGGAGTTAATGAGAGAAGCTGGCGTCACCTATCATGCAGGGAATGGCAGGACCTGGAATATTGAAAAAAATCAATTGACTGAAGGAGCTCTTTTCCATGATGATTGGGATACGCTAATGGATCGCCTCAACAAGCTTGATCAGGATACTACGATCGGCAATTTCTTAAGAAAGTACTTCAGTGATCCAAAATA
The DNA here is from genome assembly GCA_964484845.1 of uncultured Chryseolinea sp. Classification (GTDB taxonomy): domain Bacteria; phylum Bacteroidota; class Bacteroidia; order Cytophagales; family Cyclobacteriaceae; genus Chryseolinea. The sequence continues at coordinate 7,197 of CAZAHL010000211.1, forward strand.
TGGATCATTAACTGATGCAGTAAAACGGTTTGTACAGGGGTACGATGCTGCAGACGTTGAAAAAGCAAGTGCCTTTGCGTTACGAAAGGAATGGAGCGCTGAAAACATCGAAGGCTTTCGTCCAAAGGGAGGTTATTCCCAACTCATGGACTTTCTTTCCGATGACATTCAAAAGAAGGGTTTGGAAGTGAAATTATCCTCCGTAGTTACTAAAATTCGATGGAAACATCAGGCGGTAGAGGTCTTTACCGAGCAGAATGAAAAATTTATTTGCCGAGCCGTTCTGGTAACCATTCCGGTTACTCTTTTAAAAAAGCAAGCAATTGTTTTTGAGCCTCCACTGACTAAACATATCGAAGCGCTACAGCACCTTGAAGTGGGCGGGGTAATTAAATTTTTAATCGAATTTAAAGATCGTGTTTGGGAGAGAAAAGAGCCTTCTGTCTATCGTCAGATGCCAGGGATAAATTTTTTATTTTCCGATGCATTTGTTCCTACTTGGTGGACGCAAAATCCTGCGGAAGTTCCGCTCCTTACGGGGTGGCTGGCAGGTCCTGTCATCCAAACGATACAGCAGGATGACCGTACATTGTTAAACAAAGCATTTATATCGCTGGCCTATTTGTTCGGATGTAGTGAGGTGGAGCTTTTACGTGATGTGAGAGTAGCTAAAGTGTATAATTGGTCAAATGATCCGTATTCACTGGGAGCATATGGATACAAAACATTGAATACTGCTTCCGCCATTAGAATTTTTTCAGAGCCTGTTGACAACACTTTATATTTTGCAGGTGAAGCGTTGTACGATGGAGTTGAGATGGGGACTGTAGAAGCCGCTTTGGTTAGTGGAAAACAAGTGGCTGAGAAGATTACTGCTGACGTCACCATTTTTGAATAATACGGTTACCAATTAAACCGATGATCGAACTTTAAAACTTGTGCAGACGATTTTAGAACATTAAGCACAGCTAGTTTTTCGGGTAGGGTGGTATAAACAAAAACGGGAAACCCGTCAATTGCTTGAGAGTTTCCCGTCTTAATTGAACATCAGCCGAAGCCAATGTACAACCCTAGTGCTTTTCAAAAATTAAAACTTGCTCTAACTATCTTGCGATAACTATTCTCAGTTTCGAGCCCTCGTCTAGTTCTCCCGAAGGATATTTACTCGTTGGCACAATCATTCCCCACCAGTTTTTTTGTTTTCATTTCCCGTAAGAAAAAAAATTTTGTTTACCGGTTTTGTCCGATCAATTCTCTCAAAAGCGACTTAGTGATATGAAGATACTTTGTTGTTTAGGTCATAGCAAATAAATTGTAAAAAAGTACTCCACAACTTTTCCACCGAGTTATTCACATTTTATAAAATCTCTCAGGATGAACGATAGGCCATTTCATAGAAGGATTTTACATGAGGTCCCAGGAAAACGCGCGCATAAATCCGAATAATAGAAAGTCCATCTATTATAAAAATCAAAGCAATTACAAAAGCAAGAAGGCCCTGCTCCGCGTGAATGTGCGTGAGAATTAAATCCTCACCGATGAACGTTGGCGTAATGGGGAAACCAGATACGCCTAAGCAAGCGAGCAGAAAGACCAGTGCAATTTTTGGATGCTTGTAGGAGTGTCCGTGAAATTGATCCAAGTCGATATTGCCTTCATGAAATTTCAACCTTCTTAGACAAACGAATCCAAGAACACCTGAGGCGGCGATTCCGCTCAAATAAAGGTGCACATGGTCAAATTGAAAAAGTTCGTTAAAGGCAATTGCTAATGCTACCCAAAAATGACTCATGATAATGAGCAACCAGCTTAATCGTGCATGCCTTCTTTCTGCAAATGATTTAAGTACCATGATTAACCCTATTGAAGAAAAAAGTAGCGGCAAATAGGGTTGTAATTGCGGAAAGATTAAATCTTTATTATACACAGAAAACAATCCTATGAGGTAGGCTGGAATAAAAAAGTACAGCACCCGGTTTACAGTGAAAAAATCCATTTTCTTACCCGCCCACTTAAGTGGGTTCCATAAATAATGGTACATAAAGCTATCCAGATTCCACTCTTTTAGACATAACATATAAAATGTATACTCAATCTTTTTAGGAAATGAATCCTCGAGAGTATCCTGCCGTGGAATGAAATTATAGAACTGCTCACGGATTAAGTATGTAACTACAGAAGGTGAAACAAGAAGTTGATAGGTTCTTAAAAAAGCATTTCCTGCAAAATGCCATAGTGCGAGATTTTCAAATCCCGCTGCTACCTCGATAAATATTAACCCAATTTGAGCAATAGAAGCATAAGCAATTTGACTTTTTACTGAAGACTGTACCCGCGCGATCCCAGTAGCAATAATACTGGAAGTCAATCCAACCAGGCCTATCAGTATTCGAACAGAAAATTGATGTTCCCAGAATGGAAAAGTTCGAAGCAAAATATAGATACCTACGTGTACAGAAAGCGCACCATAAAAAATGGCACTAGAAGGTGTTGGGCCCTCCATGGCGCGCGGTAACCAGAACGAAAACGGAAATTGGGCCGACTTAGCCGCTGCTGAAAGTAAGATCATAAGGGATATAAAAACACCGATAAGGCTATGCGTTTCGAGTTGTGAGCTAACGAGCTCATAATTGCTAAGCTTTAGAAAGGTGATATTCTCATGCCATAGGTGATGGCTCATCCACATAGCAAGAATTATTCCCACATCTGCAATCCGGTAGATTGAAAATACTTTAACAGCGTTTTTAACGGGCAAGTATCGATCTCTATAAAATGCTATTAGCAGGAAAGATGAAATACCTAGTATTTCCCAACCAATGAAAAGTGTTTCAAGGTTGCCCGAAAAAATGACGATGTTGTAGCCCAGATAAAATAAAAGGATTGAATTGAAAAACCGTTTATAACCATTTTCGCGATGGAGATAGTGTCGACTGTAAACCGTTACGAGAAAGGTTAAAAAAGCGCCCACCAACAAATAGACTGCCGTGATCTTGTCGAAGTAGAAATCAATAAAAAACTCGTAGCCTTCAGTCTTAAATAGTACGATGTCTTTTAAATTAAGGGTAGGATGATTTTCCAGTAGCCAAAAAATTAAAAAGATAACAACCAAGGCAAGATGCGAACCCACAGTAAAAAATGCACTCCACGAAATTAAATTTTCATTTTTCCGGGGAATCAAAAGGCTCAAAACAAATCCTATAAAAGGAATAAGGATAAAAAATTCAAGCAGTAAGGTCATAGCTTATTCGATTATGTACACAGGAATATTTTCATTGTTTGACTCGATCAGTGTGTTCACATCAGTTACAACGTCAACATTTTGTTGTAATGGCGTGTAGGGTATAAAAGCACCGTCTTTAAACTGCGAGAAAGCTTGCGTTATCGGATCAATCGCTACTAGGTGAACCCATTCGTTAATAAACCATTCATACACATCTTTTGATTTCTGAACAGTCTCTAATACCACTTTTGGAAAATGTTCGACAATTATCAAAAGGCGAACGGGATCATGGACTTCAATCATTTGACTTGGCAATCCTGGTCTGAGATCGCCGTCAATACCATTCGCGACACCAAAAAGTCCCATGACGTTGTGGGGAAGTTTTGTTCCTGCCCCTAACTTTTGATTGTCTACCCGCGAGAAAAAATATTCCAGATTGATACCACCACAAACAGGACCAAGAGGTTTTATTATATTAAATAAGAGTTTGCCTTCAGGGTCTATTGTATAGTCATAGGAGTTAAGAAAGGCTCGCCTGTCTAAAAAAAGCTTCCTCGTTATATCTCTCCTTCCTACAATGCAAAGGGTATTTGTGGCGTGATTGAGCTCCGGTCGTGGCTCAAAAAGGGAAACGGATCTAGTCAGTATTTTTTTATGAATTTTCTGAGGTGATAGGCGAGTATTGATGGATTCGAATCTTCTCGACCTTTCTTTTGAATTGCAATCCAGCGCTTTTGCAAAAGTAATTTCATTTTTACGATGAATATCCAGAAGTTCTGGCGAAAGAGAACTCTCGTCGAAAAAGACGATTTCATCGCGGGTCGTGTCGTGAAGACCTCCCACGAATTTTGTTCCATCTTGAATAGGTAATCCTTTCGCAATCAAAATTTTTCTAACCTCAGGATGATTGGCCATGAAACAAAACACGCGTGCATTCACAGAGCCCGGTCTTCCCGAGCAGGCCCCACAATCATACGCGGCATAGTGAGGATTGTTTACGCTGCTCGAGCCATGCCCAACAACATATACAATGGGCGCATAATCTTTAATCAGGCCGATGCTCATTAAAAGAGATTCGACTCGCTCCGCCATCTCTTCAATCGTAAACCCTACTTGGAGTTCATTTTCCCGATGATCCAGATTTTTATTTTCAATGGTAAGCTGGGAAAGCTTATCCATATGTTTAAACGAAGAGGCTGTAGCAGGACTCATAGAGGGCCTGAAAATATTCAGGAAGAGGCGAAGGGCGGACCAAAATCCCAGCGTTTGTGTAATTAACCATCCACGAAAAAGCGTGTGGGTATGTTTGGTAAAATGCATATCCTTTTGTCGCTTTCCTTTAGTACCTGTTTCCTTGATCAGAAATTTGGGAATAAGAGGCGCAGGACAAAGCTTAGTATAGAATTTTCCATGTTCTGGTTTGAAGAAAAATTCGACGCTGAAAAAACCAGGTGTTCCAAAAGTTTCACATCCGGAATCAAATTTTTCCAAATAATGTCGTAAGGAAAACTCCCTGTCATCTATACAAAACATGGCTTGAAAATGTTTCGTACGAACTTCTATTTTGGGCTGCTTTTGCATTTTGATACCCGCGAGAACCTGATCATAATAAGACCATTCAAATGCTTCTTGCCAAATGGACAGCACGTCATTGAGTTCGGTCTGGGGAATTTCTGCAAACAGATCAATGGGTTTTTCCTGCAGCTTGTAGGCCAGCGGTGACCATGTTTCGCCAAAGGTTAAATCCAGCGCATCAATTTCAAGGAGCAGCTCAAAAAAGATGACGTCATGAAGGGAAATTTTCTTTCTATCCAGTAATGTTTGAGGATTATCTTCAATAGCGGATACCATTCCCGACCATCCCTGGTGCGCAAATTGTTGGTCAAATAGATATTGTTTAAAGAGATTTGTGTCTCCAAGCAAGATGTGTAGCAAGGTGCCAATGGTATGAACACTTTCCAGTAAAATATTTCTCGCTCGTTGGGTTTTGAAAAAACTTGTAAAACTGTTTTTTTCCATTTCTTTAATGGAAGCAAGGAAACCTTGGTGCCTCACGGGAAAATTCCACATCGAAATTCCCTGATCAAGGTAGCTACTAAGGATCCTGAAAAGCATAGGATGTACAAGAGAATCCAGGTCGATATGATAATGTCTTTTCCAATTGGAGCGAAGCAACCCTATTCTGGGTATGGTCTTGTTAGCGTAGTGTTTAGAAATGACCTTTTCTTTCCATTCACTCAGGGCATCTAGTCCCTTTCGTTGGATAATAATATGTTCAAGAATATCTTCATTGATTCGTTGAGACTTAAATAGCAGTCTATATTTCTCTACTGATAGCGAGACTTTATACCCAAAGATTTTAGAAGCGGCACGAATCGCTTTATGAAATTTTATGTTTTGAAATGCGTGCAGGGTGTTGTGGTGAATAAAGTCTTTTAAAGGTGCTTGCGCTGGTAAATAGTGCTTTATTTCGTGGAGCACATGGTTCTCATCAAAATTGTTTTGATCTTTCACTTGGGGTGCTGAGACAATGCCTTGCTCATTGAAAGATTGATTCTGTACGTTCATTTGATTTAAAAAAAAGGTGAACAATAAATATTCTGCGTAAGATGGGCGCGTGATAATATCCCTTAGAAGAATAGTTAAGATCAAATTCCCTAGCCTTGGATCGTTAGGGAGGAAGAGAATATTATCTACAGAATAAAAGT
>CAZAHL010000212.1:0-13098 GCA_964484845.1 uncultured Chryseolinea sp.
CAATAAATTATCACAGGCTATTGCGTGCGCCCGCGCGCTGCAAGAGGAATTCTTCCAGTTTAAAAATCCTAAAATAGAAATGCGCATCGGTATAAGTTCAGGCATGCCTGTGACTGAATATGACAGCATTTTCGCATCTGCAGTTCAGGTAGCAGATTGCCTTTGCAGCATTACAATGGATGGCCAGATTTCAATTTCCAGTCAGGCCATAGCGTCTTCTAAAATGATGCTTGCAGAAGCAGGTTTTAATGCAGGCATAGTCAAAGTATTTATCCCCCCAGACGAAAAGCTGCTGATGAATTTTATGGCAGCAGTGGCACCGGTGCTTGGCAGTGAGGAGATTAGTTTGGATAAACTCACCAAACTGCTGGGAATCAGCAAAGCACAACTATACCGAAAAATAAAAACATTGTCTGGCTATTCGCCTAACGGCCTCATTCAGGAGATCAAGCTGAAAAATGCCTTTCAGTTGATCAGTCAAAAGTCCGGGAACATTGCCGAGATTGCTTTCGCATCAGGTTTTAATAGTCCGTCTTATTTCTCCAAGAGTTTTCAAAAACGCTTCGGAAGTTTGCCCGCCCACGTTTTAAAATCGGTGTAGCGCAGCCGCTATTGGTGCATGAGATTTTCCCATCAGGTATAGGAGTGATTTGTGATAGTAATTGAATTGTTTGTAGTAGACTTTCTTTCTTCTTCGGTTGAACTTGCTGCCATAACGAAATTTAAATTTTAACATCTATGGAAATGGCAACAGCACCCCAATTTGACGCTGCTAAATACAAGCAGACGACATTCGAGCAATGGCAATCAGCGGCAGAAGCATGGTACCGATGGAGCCCGGCCATAAACCGTTGGCTTGGAAAAGCAACGGATGAAATGCTCGACCATGCCGGGGTTTCCCCTGGACAAAGAATATTGGATATAGCAGCAGGCGCTGGTGAACAAACGATCAGTGCCGCAAGAAAGGTTGGACCATCAGGATATGTATTGGCAACAGACCTGTCTCCGAACATCCTCGAGTTTGCAAAAGAAATGGCCAAACGTGAAAACCTGCATAACATTGAAACACAAATAATGGATGGAGAAGATCTTGCACTTCAGGACGCAAGTTTTGATGTAGCGTTTTCTCGTGTAGGCTTGATCTACTTTCCCAATCAGCAAAAAGCACTAAAGGAAACCTGGCGGGTATTGAAACCTGGCGGGCGTATTGGAGCAATTGTTTATTCGACTGCTGACAAAAATGAGTTTTTCTCAATTCCAATTTCTATCATCAGAAGACGGGCAAATTTGCCTGCGCCATTACCCGGACAGCCCGGTCCATTCAGTTTGGGTGCTCCTGGAATTATCGAGGAAGAATTCCAAAAAGCGGGGTTTAAGAACGTACGTGCGATCCGCGTTAATTCCCCGGTGGTGATGTCGTCTGCTTTGGAATGTGTTCGATTTGAAAAAGAATCGTTTGGAGCTTTACATCAAATGTTGGGGGCGCTATCACCAAAAGAAAAAAATTCTGTTTGGGAAGAAATTGAAACAGCCTTAAAGAAATTCGAGGTAAACGGATCATTTATTGGTCCATGTGAGATGATTGTGGCGGTAGGTGAAAAAATCGCCTGAGTGTTAAAAGTGCAGTTGCAAAAGGCATTGGTAATGCTGGCTACCGCGAAGCGCGCCTGGCCTGCACGTAGCCGTTTCGGCAAAGGCAGGTCAGGAACTTAGCTCGGAAGAGTTATATAATTTATATTATGTTAAATACAGAAGAAGGCTGTTGGGTTTACTACTTTCAACCCAACATACCTTGCCTGCATTTTCAGCGCTAATATTACATCTTCCCCCTGTCGTCAAAGGCATTCTATATCTTTAAAGGTTAACCAATTGTACATCACATGAAAAGTTACTGTTGCCTTCATCCTATTGCTGTTGTGCCTAGATTCATATAGTCAGGCGCGGCTTTTACCTGGGCTGGGATGACCGGATGGGTAAAACTCTTTTTTTAAGCACAGATATTCAAATCGATCAGCCAAACGGCCGTAAAGTTTTTATGGAGTGTATTGTAAAAAGTAACGTTGGTCTATTCTTTTACCGCGATCGTTTTTTTATTAACGGTATAAATGGATGGGAAGAACTTTCGGAGGTGAAAGAGAAAATACAAAAAAATGGAAAGACCTTTACAGTGAACAGACCTTTTTACAAATCCATACTTCAAAAACAATTAAGTGATTGTGCTGATATCCATGAAAAGTTGGTTGATACGCAATTAACGAAAAAAAGCCTTTTAGCTTTATTCGTTAATTACGCTTCCTGCGCCAGTCATGAGTCCACAGTATTTGAATCAACAGATTCGAAGAACACCACAACTCGTTACGGTTTTACTGTAGGATTACTAGCCGCTAACCTAGACATGAAATCCAAAGACCGGTGGCAATCTTTCACATCATTTTTTGCTAGAGGCTTCGCGTATTGAAGTCCCTATTTTAATTAAATACACTCTTTCGAGGGGCGAGGCCTGCGCCGAGTTTTCGTTGAAAAATCGATCCTTCCTAATTGAAGGGCTTTATAGCAGAACTGGATCTTTGGTTAGCTCAAGCACACCTGTTCATATAGAGGCTTTCAGATTTAGTTTTGGCATGTTTCTATAAAATGGTGTAATCCTTTTTCCTCGGCGTCAATTGAATTTTCTCTGTTAGTTGTTAGTGCTCGCCGTAAATTGTTGCTCTCCATTTTTTTCTATTTTCCTCGAGCCTTGAAGATCTGCTCATACATACTTTTTTAAAAAAGTAGCAGTCCTACATGTCGATGGCTCACTTAAAATTCGCTAACTCAAAAAAAGCGCTAAGCCTTTTTCGACAAATAAACCAACCCGATCCCTTCCCCCAATTTGGAAATTCGAATTTTATCCACCATAATTGTACTGTCTTAGGTAAGTAATACAGTAAATCAGTTATCATGGTTATTATCAATGACTTAAAGTTCAATTACTCCAGAAAACAGCAACCACTTTTCCAGGAGTTGAACTGTGAACTGCCAGCCGGGAGCATTGTCGGTCTGCTGGGAAAGAACGGCGCTGGCAAGACCACTTTGCTAAAACTTATGATCGGATTGCTACGGCCTACTGAAGGAACAGTAAGCATTATGGGGCTGAAACCGTCGGAGCGGGAACCATCGCTACTTCAGGATATCTATTTCCTTCCCGAAGAATTTCATCACCCTGGCGTGTCCATCAGGAATTATGTAAAAGCAAATTCCGGATTCTATCCACGCTTTGATGAGAAGTTTCTTAAACGTTTGATCACCGACTTTGAATTGCCGGAGCAAAAAAGTTTGAATCAACTTTCTTATGGACAGAAAAAGAAATTCCTGATCTCCTTCGCGCTATCGACGAGATGCCGGCTACTCGTTTTGGATGAGCCTACCAACGGTCTGGATATTCCATCAAAGGGAATCTTCAGAAAAGTGATGGCAGGGTCGCTTGATGAAGATCAGCTCGTCATCATATCAACACATCAGGTCCGTGATGTCGAAAATCTCATCGACCGGGTACTGATGTTAGAGAATGGAAAATTCATCATGCAAAAGAATATTTATGAGATTTCTTCAAAACTTCATTTTGCGACAACAACATCAACGGATGGCAAAAACGTTCTGTACCGGGAAATGGTGCCTGGTGGTTACAAAGTGATCACGCCGCACAACGGAGGCGATTCACCTGTTGACATTGAGTTGTTATTCAACGCGATTTCCAATGATACCGAAAAAATGAAAGAGTATGTCAAATAATTTATTTAGCAGAAAGCGATTTTTACTGCTATTCAAACAGCACTTTATCCACAACGCGCAGTTTCTCCTGTTGTCGACAGGGGCTTACATTGGCGTCATCTTCATTTTATTGTCTATTGTCCAAGTGGGCAATGCGCTGCGTCCCCATGAATTGAACATATTCCAGGGCTTCCTTGTAGCGTTCGTCACCGTGTTTGGACTGCTTTACGTCGGCCACTCATTTCCGGCATTCCGATCGAAAGAGAGTACCATCAATTATTTGATGATGCCAGCATCGGCATTGGAAAAATTTATATTCGAATTTGTCAGCCGCATAGGCATCATCCTATTGATGCTACCGCTGTTGTACTGGGTCACATTCCACTTGCAGGGATACTTCTTCGCTATTTTTTCAGGAGTGATGTTTGAGCCCATCGGCATACAGTACCTCATAAAGATTGATGATAATGTACCGGTCCTGATTTATTCGCTCGTTACGGGTGGGGTATTGTTTGCTCTTTCGCTCGCCTTCACCGGATCAGCGATGTTTACCAAACAGCCCCTGGTTAAATCACTTTTTGCAGTTGCCGTGGTTGTTATGTTCTTTGCCGGTTATAGCTACATCGTTATCGCGCATCTTGGCGTCGGGCAATATAATCCGCCTGATAGCATGGTGCTGGTTCCATTGAAAGAGGATAACGCATTGCGGGCTGTCACCGTTGCGCTCTTTGCAACAACAGCAGTTATGCTTTTCGTTGCTTTCCGGAAATTAAAAGAACGGGAGGTATAATATGCAGTTCGAAAATGGAAGGAGCATTTTTCTGCAAATCGCAGATACCGTCACAGAGAAAGTGGTGAGTGGTGAGTTCGCGGCTGGTGAAAAAATACCATCCGTGAGAGAGCTGGCAGCCCAAATGGGCGTGAATCCTAATACCGTTTTGCGTACCTATAGTGAACTTCAAGCAATGAATATCATCGAAAATCAGAGAGGCATTGGATACTTCGTGAATCCGGGTGCACAAAAAATTATTCTCAAAGGCAAGAAGGAAGAATTCTTTCATAAAGTATTGCCAGAATTCCTGAAGCAGGCAGCATTGCTCGGCGTTACTGCTGATGAATTGAAAAAACACCTGGACACTCTTAATGGAACTTATGAAGCTTAGCAACAAAATACTCTGCGGATTTTTTGGGTTCATCTTCATCTACCTTACCGCTGTTTTTGCGGAAGTAAGGCTGACAGGTACTCCAAATTTCATTAATGATAACAATAGCATCGATGAAACTGTGAATATTCCCAGCTTTGCTTATCTCGTGTTAGAGGACATCGACAAAAATATCAACATCACCGCGTCTGAAAGTCCGCAATTGGAAGTACGCAGCCTCTCCGGTGATTTGTTAAAAAAATTCAAGTATCATGTTTCCAACGATACGTTGACCTTATCCGGTCTTCTATCAGAAAAAGTACCAGCCGTAAAGATCACGCTCTTCGTGCCGAAAACCGGTTTTAAGGGAATGACCGTAAACAAGTCAGAAGTCAGCGTTAAAGGGCTGCAGCAAGACCATTTGCACATCTCACAAAATGCCGGGCGAATCTGGATGTCCGGCTGCAAAATCGGCAAGATTCAAATGAATGCATCAAGCCAGTCTTCTTTGGATATTTCTTCAACAAGCCTGGATACGTTGTCCGCACAGCTTCAGGGATCAGAAGTGCAACTCTCCTCCTCCCCTCTCAAATTACTGGAAGGATCAATGAAACAAAACTCCTCCATGCGCGTGGACGATATTGAGGACATTCAGTTTAAGAAGGACGAAAGCAGCCGGCTGAACTTATATCAATAAATATACTTGGGGACTGTAACAAAACGTTAAATAAATCTTCTGCTCTATAAGCAACTCGCATGTCAGCAATCGATCACTCATTTGATTTTCAGTCTAAAACTCTATGAATATTGAGATCACCGGCCTTTCGAAGATCTATCCCAATGGTCATGCAGCCATTCGAAATATAGACCTGCAAATAGGCAGTGGTATGTTTGGATTGCTGGGACCCAATGGCGCAGGCAAATCGAGCTTCATGCGTATACTGGTCACCGTGCAAAAAGCAACTTCGGGTACTATTCTCATGGATGGCATGGATATCAATAAACACAGGCATGAGATCCGCAGATTGGTTGGGTATCTTCCCCAAGATTTTACTTTTTTTTCCAAGCTGAAGACTTGGGAGTTTTTGGATTATGCTGCGCAGCTCGGCACGTCACTGAGAAGAAAGGAACGGTTGGCGAAAGTTGACAAGCTACTGGATCAGGTTGGTTTGCTAGACGTGCGTGAAAGAATGGCGAACAAACTTTCGGGTGGAATGAAGAGAAGACTTGGAATTGCACAGGCACTCATCGGCGAACCAAGATTGTTGGTGATTGATGAGCCGACAACCGGTCTCGATCCGGAAGAACGTATTCGCTTCCGGAACATCCTCTCCGACCTAAGTCAACGGGATGTCACGATCATACTCTCAACACATATTGTCGGAGACATCAGCAGTACGTGTCATAACATGGCGATGCTCAATAAAGGCGAAGTGGCTTTCAAAGGCTCCCCGGAAGGAATGATCGATCGGGTGCGCGGCCACGTGTGGCGGATCATGTTAGAAGACGAAGAGTTCAATATTTTAAAAGCAAAGTATCCAGTAGTTTCTACTATTCCGGCTGATGGCAAATGGGAGGTTCAACTGATCGCCAATGACCAGCCGCATCCTGCCGCAACGGTTGCCAATCCAAACCTCGAACACGCTTATGTATATTTTATGGAGAATGAATTTGGCGTGTCACTCGTATGATATCGATCAAGACCATATTGACAATTTCATCGTATGAGGGAAAAGTGCTTTGGAGAAACTGGTTCTTCCGGATCGTAGCACTTCTCGGTATTGGCTTCGTCACCATTTTTAATTTAGCCGTATTTTCTGAGCTCGATACACCCCAATGGCGCGTAGTGTCTAACGGTTGGATACTTCCCTATGCCAGCCTGATCATGATCAGTATTCCGCAGGCAGCTGCCGTTATCTTCCTGGCCACAGGACTGATCAAGAAGGATAAAAAACTGGACACGAATGAAGTCTTCTTCGTACGTCCGATCACCAATCTCGACTACGTTCTCGGAAAAGCGCTTGCACTCTTCAAACTTTTTTTCCTTTTAAACCTCGTGTTGCTTTGCATTCCGCTGATCGTGGGCCTGACGAATCCTTTCGCGACTATCAACCCGATGGCTTTTGTGATCTATCCATTGCTGACGAGTATTCCGAGCATCGTATTTACTACGGGGATCGCATTTCTGCTTGTAACTGTCATCAGAAATCAACCGATCTCGATTGTATTGCTCATCGGCATCGCTGGTGTTCAATTGATCTACTATTTCGATCAGTTCTCGAATATTCTGGATTTCATGGCGTTCCGCCTTTCGATGCTGGCTTCGGAGATGTCTGGCTTCATTGATATCGAATTCGCTCTGTGGCAACGAACTTTTTACCTGGTCACCGGCATTGCGTTGCTGTTTATCACCGCATTTTTTCTTGACAGATTGTCCAGCCACAAGGTTGCACAACGTGCTACAGCTGTGATCGGAACCTTGCTCCTGGTCGTCTCCTCTGTTATCATGGTCAAGCTTTGGGATATGCGCCAACGACCCGTCGACCTCCGGCAGGAGATGATCACGATTAATGGCAAATGGTCAAATGTACCCAACATCGAAATCGCCTCGCATTCGATAGCGGTGGAATGGGCAGGCAATGAAATCATCGGTACATCTGAAATGCTTGTTAAAAACAACACAACGGAGTTGATAGACACGATCTACTTCACATTAAATCCCGGGTTAATTGTTGACAACATCTCTGTGAACGGTAAACCCACCGAGATCAACAGAGACTTACAAATAATATCATTGAGTAAGGGTCTCTCCGTCAATCCGGGTGAAGAATTAAAAGTCCATGTAAAGTATCATGGACCGGTATTGGGGTTAGCGGCGCATCTGGAAGTTGACCAGAAGCGATATGAGAACTCGAACAATTATATTATGTTTTCCTTACCAAAGAAATACTCGTTTCTCGAAAGTGATTATGTATTGCTGACGAAGGATGTGCTTTGGTACCCTGACACAGAAGTCGGCTACAACCGCGAAGCAGCTTCGAAGGAAAGACAATCATTTACCGATTTCGAATTAAAGGTGAAGGTACCCAAGGGCCAAACACCAATTTCCCAGGGAGAAGTAGTCATCAACGGTGATGTCTACACGTTCAATCCGGAATATCCGTTACCGCACATCTCTCTCGTCATCGGTGCGTATCAGAAAAAAGAAATAAAAGTAGATGGTATAGCCTATTCGGTATTTCATTATCCGAAAAACGATTTCTTCATGCAGCAACTTGGTCTGCTGTCAGATACACTCAGCTACCTCATCACCGATGTTGTTAATGAATATCAAGACGCACAAAAGCTCTCCTACCCTTTCAAAAGACTGCAATTTGTTGAAGTGCCGCTTCAGTTTGACGCCTACAATAAAATCTATGAAAGTCACCAATCGTTCGTACAACCTGAAACTGTTTTTTGGCCTGAAGAGGGTGGTGCAATAAATCAGTTTGATTTTAGAAGACAACTCAGGGACATGAATCACCAGGCCTCAAGGGCAAACCAGGTTTTAACTGACAAGCAGAAGCAAGCCAACGTTTTCAATGACCTCGTGAAGAAAGTATTTACAAAACAGATCGGGTCGACGTGGGTTCATGAAGGTCGTGATATCGACAACGCTGACTATTCACTTTTTCCGAATTATTATGATTTTAATTCAGGGATCGTTAGCAAAGATTGGGCATTGTTAAACCGAAGTATTGCTACCTACCTGAGGAACGACAAGCAAACCCAGAATGACTATTCCAGAAACATCAATGGAATATCATTCACTGAAGAATGCAATAATCTGATGCGGACATCTTCTATCACGAAGATCCTTACGGAAGCTGAGTTCAGCAAAATCAGCAAGTCGGTGGCACTGAAAAGTCAATACCTCTTCTCCTACCTTGGTCACACAATAGGAGAAAGCAATTTCAAAGCCTTCCTGTATGATTGGGTGAACACGCATCAGCATCAGCTTAGTAGATACGATGATTTTAGGAAAGCAATGCTGTCTCAGTTCAATGTTGATATTGATCCTGTCATTCGCAAAGTGTACGCTGAAACGTCGCAGCCAGCTTTTGAAATTCTTGAGGTTCAAAAATATGAGGTAATGGATGGTGACAGAAAACGCTACCAGGTTCTTGTCACGGCAAAAAACTCCGGCGATACTGACGGTGTGATAGAAGTCAAATTCAACAGCAAAGAAGATACAGACGATGACGACAACAATTACTCAAAGGTCAATGAAGAAGTAGTGGAAGAAGCTCCGGGCAGGCTCTCGGTGATCAAAAAAGGAGAAACCAAGCTTTTCGGATTTTTGCTCGATGAAAAGCCGAATGATATCACGGTCAATACGATCATCTCCAAAAATATACCATCGGTGATCAATATGCCTATCGGACCTTTGTCAAAGCAGGAAGCAGGTCTCCTATTCGATGGTGAGCGTGTCGTTCACAGTGAAAAAACTTCCCATCACGATGAGGTCATCGTCGACAACGAAGATCCAGGATTTAGCAGCTTCAGCTCTATTGAGCCTACTATTCTGAAGGCCTATATCGATAGCCGAAAGAATGTTGACCAAAAGTATTATGGAATTTGGGACAGCTCCTATTCGAAGTGGCTGGCCACCACCGGATCAGATTGTTATGGACGTGTTATCCGCTCAGCGCATTTTACACGATCAGGAAATGGTGAAAAAATTGCGACCTGGACTCCTGAGTTCAAGGAGAATGGCTTTTACGACATCTACGTTTACATGAAAGGAAAAAATCAAAATGAGCACCGGGGACGCGACGGTGATGGCAGGCAATTTGATTATCACTATGTCATCCGTAACGTAGATGGAACTGACAACATAGACTTCAATATCACCAACGCAGAGCCTGGCTGGAATTACCTCGGATCTTATTACTTCAACAAAACCGGAGGCAGTGTTTCGTTGACAGATGAATGCGAGCTTCGGACAGTATATGCGGATGCAGTCAAATGGGTGAAACAATGAGACGATAATATGAACGTATACAGAACATCGATAATGAAAAACAAATTCTTTCATGAAGATCACTAAGAATTTACCATATATGAATTTTAGTCAACAAACAAACGGGAGGCCGGCGCGATCAAACTCTTTCAAAAGCATTGCACTAATATTTCTCATCTTCTGCACCTTCATTGTGATTTCCCCGGGCGCGATAGCGCAGCGTACACTCACGTTGAATGAAGCGATCCAAATCGCACAAACGAGTAGCCGTAACATCAAGAAGTCTAAGTTAAATCTTTATAGCAACCAGCGGAGCCTTGATGCTCAACGTGCGTCGCTGAAATCCAGATTTGCGTTAGACGTCACTCCATTTGACTACAACCGGAACAGAAGCTTCAACGATCTGTTCTCCCAATGGAACACGATTGAAGATTACAACTCATTCGCCAATTTATCGGTTAGCCAACCTATCGTAGCTACCGGTGGCACCATCTCCCTGATCAACCGCCTGGGCTATCGGGATAATTACTCCGAATTCCAGGATGTAAGGACAAAAACGTTTAGCAATAACTTATACCTTCAATTGGACCAACCGATCTTTACGTACAACAGGACCCGGTTACAACTAAAGGAATTGGAATTGAATCTTGAGAATGCAACGATCAGCAATGCGCTGCAGCTGCTTAGCCTGGAGCAAAGTGTGACACAATCCTTCTATACGTTTTACCAGAGACAAAACAATCTCGAAATCGCTCGTGATGAATATGAAAATCAAAAGATAAGTTACGAGATCACGAAGACGAAAGTAGAGGCTGATCTTTTGGCGCGCGGAGAACTTTACCAGGCCGAGCTGAATTTGGCTACCTCAAAATCCACTGTACAAAATTATGAGGTGCTGCTGGATAATGCAGCGGATGATTTCAAGCTAATACTCGGGATCGATTTAGCAGAAAAACTTTCTGTTGCGGTGGATATAGATTTTGTGACACGGGAAGTTGACCTTAACAAAGCG
This sequence comes from uncultured Chryseolinea sp., assembly GCA_964484845.1. Classification (GTDB taxonomy): domain Bacteria; phylum Bacteroidota; class Bacteroidia; order Cytophagales; family Cyclobacteriaceae; genus Chryseolinea. The sequence goes on from CAZAHL010000212.1 coordinate 10,907, forward strand.
TTACTGTATGGTTTGGAACACAGGATGGAGCTTAGGGAAAGGGCTATCGACATGGAGAGATCCCAATTCGAATTGATCCGTACCAAGTCGTTGAATGAATTTAAAGGTGCGGTCTCGTTGTCGTTGGGTGTTTTCGGTGACAATCCCCGCGCTCCGGATATATATCAGGCTCCAGCCGTCAATCCGCGGATAGCCATCTCGTTCAACATACCCATATTTGACTGGGGGGAAAACCGGGCGCGAATGGATGCTGCAAATGCTTCGCTTGAAATAAAAAAAGTAGACCTGGAAGTGGAGAAGAACGACATCATGATCAATATCAGAAAAGTCTACAGAAACTTACAGAACCTGGAGAATCAAATTCTGATTGCCGAACAAAATGTTAAGAATGCCGAGCTCACCTATGACATCAACCTCGAGCGATATAAGAACGGAGATCTTACGAGCATCGATCTCAACAGGTTTCAAAGCCAGCTCTCAGAAAAGAAAAGCACATTAGCTGATGCGTTGATCAATTATAAGGTTGAGCTGCTGAATCTCAAGATCCAATCACTTTACGATTTTGAAACGCAACAACCAGTTATTACCCCAAACAATTAGTCATCCATTGAATAAAATCACAAAAATGAAAAAGCTGAAATACGCCATTCTCCCGTTGCTAGCGTTGATGGTTCTCTTATCCTGCGGCCCTCAAGACTCCAACATTAAGACAGAAATAAAAATTCCTGTGTCGGTTGTCAGTATCAAGCCAATGAGTATCTCGCGGTTCATTGAGACTACCGGGACAGTATATTCGTTTAAGGAAGGCCTGATGAAATCAGAGTTGAGTGGCATTTACAAACTACTGCAGAATCCGGCTACCGGAAGGCCATTCGCTCTCGGCGATGCAGTGAAAGCGGGTCAAGTTGTGATTAGAATTGAAGACAAAGAATTTGAAAACAATCTTCAGATCGAAGGTAAAAAACTGAACCTGGAGCTCGCTGACAATAATTATAAAAAGCAGCAGTCGTTGTATGACAAAGGCGGAGTGACGCAAACGGAATTGAAAAATTCCTCCATTAACTATGTAACGGCAAAGTATTCCTACGAAAACGCCGAAATACAACAAGCGAAAATGTCAGTAAAATGTCCGTTTGATGGTGTCATTGTCGAATTGCCTTATCACACCGATGGAGTAAAGATCGATCAGGGCCAGGCGCTTATTAAAGTAATGCAATACGACAAACTGCTCATGGATGTGAAACTCCCTGAAAAACATTTGCCTGAAGTTACGATGAATCAAATGGTACAGATCGCCAACTACAATGTGGCTAAAGACACCATCTACGGAAGAATAAGTCAGATCTCTCCAGTCATTAACGCCGATACCAGAACATTTCAAAGCATACTCCAAATTAATAATGAGAAACGATTGTTGCGGCCCGGAATGTTTATCAAAGCATTTATCCTTTCTGAAAAGCGGGATGGTACAATAGTCATCCCTAAAGAGACGGTGATATCGCGACAGGATGGCAAAGTAGTTTTCACTGTTGAGAATGGTATTGCCACAGAAAAGAAGATCACGACAGGCCTTGAGAACATGGATGTAATCGAAGTCGTCAGTGGTTTAAAAATAAATGACAGGCTTGTCACCTCAGGTTTTGAAACATTGAGAAACAAATCGAAAGTCAGTATCATTCAATAAATATTTAAACACTCATCTTTTGAAAAAGATAGTCTCGCTGGCCGTATCCTACCCCGTATCGATCCTGATGATGGTATTGGCTGTCATTTTATTGGGTTCTATATCATTCGGGAAACTCGGCATTGAGTTAGTACCCGAATTGAAAAATCCAACGTTATTCGTTGAACTAAAAGTAGGCATCAAGCCACCGTCGGAAGTTGAAAAACAGTTTATCGAATCCATAGAGTCAATTGCAATCAGACAGAGTGGTGCGGTTGAAGTAAGCTCAGTCAGCCAGACAGGTTATGGCCGTGTAACGGTTCAGTATGACTGGAGCAAGGATATGGATGAAGCGTTTCTCGATCTCCAAAAATCACTTTCTGCGTTTTCATTGAATGACGAGATCGATGAGTTTGTCATCTCTCAATTTGATCCAAATGCTGCTCCGATCATGATATTGGGGATCTATAACCCTGCCTCTAATGATACAGAAGCTTTGAGACGTATTGCAGAGAACAATTTCAGGAAC
>CAZAHL010000213.1:0-12983 GCA_964484845.1 uncultured Chryseolinea sp.
TAGATAAATCCCCATCTCACGGACTTATCACAGCGCGACGATATTCGGTGTTCAATAGGAATAGGAACAAGGAACAAGGGAGTATCGAATGATGAATTGCGCTCGAACCAAAGGCGTGCCTATTCAATCTGCTTTTCGGTAAAATGCATTTCCGGTATGTGCCTATTTAGAAACCGTTCCGATTTGTACAAGTTTTTACTTGATAAGCGTCTCTTATTGCAAAAAAAGTAAAAATGAAAGCATTGACATTATCAACTTTTGGAAGTTCTGATGTACTTGAATTTAAGGAAGTGCGTGATCCTCTTTTGAAGTCTGGAGAGCTGCTGGTTGAAATGAAGGCTATCGGATTAAACTTTGCTGACATCATGCGCAGAAAGGGTGGCTTACCACTCCGTGGCAATCCGCCATACATCAATGGGTATGAAGGTGCGGGAATTGTGATCAACAGTAACCATAATAAGGGTTTTGCGAATGGTGACCGCGTGGCTTTTGCTGACGTTCCCTTTGCCAACGCAGAGCAAGTAGCCGTACCGGTAGACAACATCATTCCACTGCCGCCTGGGATCAGTTTTGAATTGGCAGCATCCATGCTGCTACAAGGTCTCACGGCACAATTTTTAACGGTAGATAGCCACCAGATTCAAAAAGGTGAAACGGTGGTCATTCACGCCATCGCGGGTGGTGTTGGTCAACTGCTTCTTCAGATTTGCAAATTCATGGGTGCTCATGTCATCGGCCTTACCTCGACAGCAGCAAAAAAAGATCTCGCAGCCTCTCTTGGGTCGGACGTTGTATTTCTTTACCAGGAAGACTGGAAAAATAAAATTCTGACCCTTCATCCCGAAGGAGTAGATGTTGTTTACGACAGCATCGGCAGCACCATGGAAGGAAGTCTCGCCGTAGCCAAAACCCGTGGACAGATTGTTTTCTACGGAATGGCTGGCGGCAGCCTGGAACTGGGCAACCCGTTAGTTATCATAGGGACTTCAAAGACCATTACAGGTGGTGACTTATGGGATTACCTCACATCAAAAGAAGAAAGAATAAAAAGATCGACTGAATTGTTCCGATGGATAACAGAAGGAAAAATAGCAGTCTCACCGCCTGCACTCTTTAAACTCTCAGAAGGCAGACAAGCGCACGATTTTTTAGAAAGCAGAAATAGTACCGGGAAGATAATCATGATACCTTGATGTAAAGAAGATACAACCGCGAGTTGAATATTTTCTGACGTAGAAGGTGAACCCGGGCCAATTATTTTCAAGGCGATCATGGCCCGGTTGATTATAGAAGCGTTGTGATTACGTCTGCTTCCGTTTGAAAAATCAGTTTGTAACGGCAATCAGAAGACTGCAAACATAAAAGGCACAAATGACCCTTTGGAACCTTTGCGCCAGTTCCGGTCACACATCGGTCGGCCCGACTCATTTTTCCACGAGCAAAAGAAAAATAAACCTGCTATCTTGTTATACCCATTTCAGGAAATGCCTTTATGAGCCCCACAACGCGCAAGGGTTTTTTAATGCTGGCCGACATTACAGGATTTACGCCATTTGTCGCCAATACAGAGTTAGAGCACTCACAGGAAATATTGCAGAATATGTTAAAGGGCATCATTTCCTTTTTAACGCCAACTTTCAAATTAGTGGAGGTTGAAGGTGATGCCGTGTTTGTTTATTCCGACGGACTTGCGCGCCATGAAATGGTCCTTGAAATCCTTGAGTCTGCCTACTTCGCCTTCAGGGACAAAAAGGCATCTCTTACAAGAATACGAACTTGCCATTGCAGAGCTTGCGAGATGGCCTCATCGTTAGATCTTAAATTCATCGTGCATTACGGGGACTATATTATGAATAACGTGGGCGGAAAAAATAAACCGCTTGGATCTTCAGTGAATATCGCGCATCGGCTGCTAAAGAATCATGTCATGGATACAACCGGGTGGACTGCCTACGCACTTTTCACAAAAGATTGTTTGGATGCAATACAAATATATCCCGACAAACTTCACGAGCAGCCGGAGGAGTATGAGCACGTAGGCAAAATTCAGACGTTCAGTATTAATCTTGACGAGCATTATAAAAATTATCTTTCTGAGAGAACGGTGTATCTGCGTACGGAGGATGCGGATTTAGTTGTTCACCACGATTTTCCCGTTGCTCCTGCTTTATTGTGGGAATGGGCAAATGAACCGAAAAAACGAACGTTGTGGGCGGCGGGGTCCGACTGGAAGGCAGGCTCTCGTCCGAGGAGAACCACGCGCAGGGGTGCCACCAATCATTGTGTGAACAGCAAGGTGATCGAAAGAATTCTTGATTACCGGCCGTTTCAATATTACACCGCCGTCATGGGAAGAGGTCCACTCAATTTTACCCAGACCGTTAAATTTGAGGAAACAAATTCTGGAACAAGACTATACTGGCATGTAAAAATGAATGGCATTTTACCAAAGTTTATGAGACGATTTCTCTGCGAACTGATTGTGGTAAAAGGAATGAAGATTCATGACAGCTTCGAAAGACTTCGTCGGTTGGTTGAAGAAGAGAAAATAAAATAGTCTGAACTGGGATTAGAAAGATTAAATGATTCACAGGATGGCGGGATCCGATCTAGGTGGGAATCGGATAGCGAGCAATGTACACAGTTCTAACAGCACTCATTTGAGAGTTGGAGTGACCCCGACGGGGTCAAATATGAATAGCACCGGGTGCCAACCCGGTGTCTAATGATCACGCGGAAACCGCGCCACGCAGGCATTGAATCGATCTTCTCTTTTTCTGGTGCGGAACAGATGCGCTTCACCACGGCAGAAAAAAAATACAAACAGAAAGTTCACAAGTTCGACTCAGCGCTGATCATCACTGGCCGACATTTAACTAGTCAGCATGATCACGATCAGCCTAATGACAATGACTAGGGGAATGAAACTCAACGGGATCGCGCCTTTGAGTACTGTTTTTTCTTATAAACACAACAGAAAGACGCAAGAGAATGTATGGTATAGGAAAGAAAAGGAAAGCATATACAGAGGACGGGGCATCTTCGAAGGAAAGCGTTCCGTTCGCACGTTGCTTCGAGGGGATCCTTCGTTCGCGCGAGCCTACGCACGTCCACCACTCAGGATGACGTTTCATAGTATGGTATGGTATGGTATGGTATGACGTTGACACTTTCATAGTATTTTAATCAGGAGTCTCAAGTTCGATCCAATCAGGATTTTTTGATGCAATCAATTCCTCCTTCCATTTCCTTGTCTTTCCTTTTATGAACTTTTCCCGATAGATCGCATCATCGATCGAATCAAATTCTTCGTAGTATATGAGTTTGCAAAGATTATATCGGCTCGTAAAGCTCTTCGGATTCAGTTGGGTTGTATGTTCCCATAGACGAGTTCGAATATTATTCGTTACACCAACGTAGAGTGTCGTATGATGCTTATTCGTGAGTATGTAGATCCAGGCGCAGTGCACTGCCGAAGTAATAACGTTGCAACGGTTTATGTTAGACGAAGCTAGGGACGATTGCCGACATTTCATAATAGAACGTTTTTCCTCCCACCATTTAGTACAGTCGTCCAGTCCTAGTTAGTACCGTCATCCTTCCCATTAGTATCGTCATCCTGTCCCGTTAGTACCGTCATCCTGAGCGGCACGTCTGTGGATAATTGCTCGAACGGAACGGCGAAGGATCTGCTTCAGGTTAATAGAATTTCCTTCGAAAGAGAGAGTCCGTTCGCACGTTGCTTCAACGGGATCCTTCGTTCGCGCAAGCCTACGCACGTCCAGCACTCAGGATGACGTTTCATAGTATAGTATGGTATGACGTTTCATAGTGAAGACAGCAAAAAAAAATTTATCTTGCCTCACCGTCTTCTATGAATCAATCAATAACTGCAGCCAACCCTGCCACCCGCATATTAGCAGCCAGCCTCATCGGAACCACCATAGAATTCTTCGATTTCTATATCTATGCCACCGCAGCGGTCCTTGTTTTTCCAACATTGTTCTTTCCCGCCAGCGACCCCGTTGCATCGACGCTGGCATCATTGGGCACTTTTGCCCTCGCCTTCTTCGCCAGACCGCTAGGGGCAGTAATCTTCGGTCATTTCGGTGACCGCAAAGGACGTAAGACCACGCTTGTCGCGGCGTTACTGACCATGGGGCCCTCCACCGTAGCCATCGGACTTCTGCCATCCTACAACAGCATCGGTATCATGGCTCCAATCCTGTTAGCGGTGTTTCGTTTTGGCCAGGGCCTCGGTCTTGGAGGCGAATGGGGAGGTGCCGTATTGCTGGCTACAGAAAATGCTCCCCCGAATAAGAAGGCTTGGTATGGCATGTTCCCGCAGTTGGGTGCACCGATTGGTTTCCTGTTGTCGAGCGGCACATTTTTTATTCTCAGCAAGACACTGAATGATGAGCAGTTTCTGAGCTATGGTTGGCGCATCCCATTTATCGCAAGCGCACTGCTCGTGTGGGTCGGACTGTATATACGACTGAAAATAACGGAGACACCCGACTTTATTAAAGTCATGAACAGTCAGGCTCGCGTGAAAGTACCCGTTGTTGCCGTTTTTTCTAAACATACAAGAACCGTTGTGCTGGGTACGGCTGCCACCATCACCACCTTTCTGGTATTTTATATCGTTACCGTATTTGCATTAAGTTGGGGAACTTCAGCATTACACTATCCGAAAGACAGTTTTCTGATCGCACAGATGATCTCCATGCTGTTCTTTGCATTAGGCGTTCCGCTCTCCGCGCTACTGGCCGATAGCAAAGGCAGAAACAACATGCTCGTCCTGTCGAGCATCGGCATTTTCATCTTTGGTTTGTTCTTCGCACCCTTCTTCAGTACCGGCAGCCTGATCATTACTGTGGTGTTCCAGTCTACAGGCATGTTGTTGATGGGTTTGAATTATGGTACGGTAGGCACTGCGTTGGCGGATATTTTTCCCCCAGAAGTTCGTTACACCGGTGCTTCATTGTGCTTTACATTTGCCGGCATCCTGGGCGCATCACTCACCCCTTACCTTGCCACCACGCTGGCAACGAATTATGGGCTGGAGTATGTGGGATATTATTTGTCGTTTGGAGCAGCTATTAGTATTGTGGCGTTGATGGTATTACGGTCGTTGATGAACGGAAAGGAAAATTGAATATCGAACAAGGAACACCGAATATCGAATAACGATCGGACGCTCGAGCCGAAGGCGTCCTTACATCAACATACATTAAGACCGACACTTCATCATTCCTTGTTCGGTGTTCGATATTCGATGTTCAATTGCCGCTTGTTCCAGCGTAAATTAGTTAATAGGTTTTCCTTCCTTCAGGTTATTAATCACCTCTTCAGCATATGATGCGAAGTAAGTTTCCTTCGCAAACGAGAGCGCTTTGTTTGCATACTTAAGTGCTTCTTTATTTTTTCCTTGCAATGAGTAGCCACGCGTAATAGCCATTAACGAATAAAGGTCATCAGGATTTTTATCAAACGATTTTTTATAAACGTCAATCGCTTCAGGATTGCGCTTTTGGTTTTCCAGCCCTCTGCCATATGAATATAACTGAAGGGTGGTCGCTAACGGATATGCTATTCGCATGGCTGAATCAGCTTTTGCCTTCATGCCCTTTTTTTCCAACAAGCCGGCATAAGTGGAGAGCGTGGAAAAGTTCTTTTCACCAAAATAGGTATTGATAGATCGATCAGCCCAGCCAATTGCCTCGTCAATGTTAATATTATGCGTTAGGCAGTAATTTGCCGCCATTTGCATGTTTTGCCAATAGCGATAAAAAATGCCCGAATTGAATTCTCTCCTGAACGCCGCGATCATTTCTTTTTCAAGATCGACCGAAATTTTGATGGGTATTTTCACCTTTTCCCATTGCAATGAGACAATTGCTGCATCGTCGGTTTCGTCACTGAAAAGGTAGGTAAGGCGTTCGATGCTTTCGGGAAGTTTTACCACTGGCACGTCGACTCGAAGGGCGTCGTCTTTGCTGTCGTAATAAAAGCTCCCCCAAGCTGTGCTGACGTTAGAGAAAACAATAGTCGCCTTGTCAGCGCCCATGGCAATAAAGAATCCATACTTTCCTGCCTTCAGGGGTTTGCCTTCGATCATGACGTCGGTACTAAACGTAAAAGTCGTGTTTTCATTTGCGCCTGCGCGCCACGGTGCTGCTTTGCTGGTACCGTAGTGGAGGTCAGCAAAGCCATAGTGAACTAATCCGCCCCAGATCTTGTCTTCGCGGCCATTCACAAGAGGACGGGTATAGTCGATGCGGACATCGGTGATACCTATTTGCTGCGAAACCGAAGCTTTCCGGTTTGGACCTCCGGGAGGAAATGTGATTTGTGCAAAGACAATTATTCCGGCGAGCAGTAAGCAGGCTGTAAGTAGTAATTTTTTGTTCATAGTATATTTGTTAGCGGAGTATTTCAAATAGTCTGCCAAGGAGCAATGTTTATCTTTTGCCGTAATAACATGGTTTAGTAAACGCCGAAAAAATATTAACGTCCGTTACAGGACAAAAATGTCCGCTGGCGGCAGGGAGCAGATGAACACCGAACAAGGAACACCGAATATCGAATGATGATCGGATACTGCTTCGGTGGAGATTTATCTTGAAAACTTTCTGAATCTTAAACGATGAACTACACTCGAGCATAGTTCATCATTCCTTGTTCGGTGTTCGATATTCGGTGTTCAATCCGGAACATCGAAAAAGGAACAAGGAACAAGACAGTGACCTTTAGTCAAACGTTGACACTGTTGCAATCTGGCTAACGCTCTGCTTTCAGAGTTTCTCATTTCATAGCACTCGGTAATCGTTCTATCGCGGAGCGATTCAGTGCAATTAACTATGTGCAATATTAGATCCGTCAATGTTAACCAGGTTAGGCTTACCACTCACGCCTTCAGGGGATTTTTATAAAGCAACCTTTAATCACGCTTTCAGGTGATTGATAGCGGCGTTTAATCCGCATACTTTTGATGCATCGACTCCTCTAAATTTTATCGACTATGTTAACTGTCACGAAACAAATTATCCGCTCATTCCTCATAATGGTAACATGCATCGTTGCTATGGCGTGCGGCGAAAGTGTAGAAGTTATACCCAACAACCCACCGGGGACCACCAACCCCCCAATGACAGAAATTTCTGATGAAGATCGGCTTAAAGTTTTGGACGAATGTGCAACGTTTGTTGAACTGCTCGGAGATCTGAAATCTGACGCGTCACAACAGGTGCTAGTTCAATGGCTAAAGGCAAGACCAGAGTTTGAAGAAGCGGGTATATCAGACCAGAATGTGTGGGCATACTTTCATGACGGACGCGTGGCAATGTTCATTCCGAACTGGGAAGGAGGCGAGGATGGGGGCCGTCTGCCAATGCCCGAAAGCTCAGCGGTCAATAACGGCACTTCATCCCCAGCAGGACGAACGCAAGGCGTGCCCCAAACCAGTAGCGTCACGTTGTTTTACGGACTGGGTAAAATATTCACGGATTACAGGCAATCTCTAAAAGGCCTTTTTACAAAATCAAATGGCAGCTATAAAGTTGACCTAAAAGATGCTTCGATTGAAAATCTGAAGGCTGTTAAGGATCTGGGGATCTTCTATATCGACACGCACGGCGGTGTCGCCAAGGAAAATCAAAAAACAAGCAGCAAGGGCGTGTTTGGATTATGGACAACAAATCCTGTCACCCCGGAAAATGAAATACTATACCGAGCTGATCATAACGCATATCGCCTGGGATATATGTTTGCATTACATGATCTCAGTATACCAGTATGGCACTACGGGATCACGAAACAGTTTGTAAATGAATACATGACCTTTGCCGAAAATTCTCTTCAATACATTGACTGTTGTAACAGCGCTACATCAAATGCTATTCCGTTCAGGGATGTCATCATGAAAAAGGCTACAAATGGCAAGGCGACTTATCTTGGTTGGACCACTCCAATGGTCCAGAGTGAATGCGAACCAACATCAAGGTACCTCTTTGATCGTCTCCTCGGAACACACGATGAAGGTGTTCCCATGGAAGATCCTGTCCAACGTCCGTTCGATGTTGCTGCTATCTTCCTGGACCTGAAAAGCTTCAACCTGGGGACAACCGCCTACGGAGGCAATATCACTTATCACACCACTGCGTCCTCAAAAGCCATTCTTACTCCATCTATTGAATATATCGATATGCGGGACTACGATAGCGAGATGCATATCAAAGGTTTATTTGGCGAAAACCCAGGAAAGGATGGGATTGTCACTGTTGACGAAATTCCTGTTCCCGTGGAATGGAGTGAGGAACTTCTCATTTGCCACCTGCCTCATACCGGTCGGGGTTCCTCCGGAGATGTTGTTGTATCGGTACGTGGTAATAAGAGTAATGTCGTTCCGCTTTCCGATTGGACTATTCCTTTGAATGTTTCCTTCGATCAACTCGGGATGACTACCGAAGCTATCCTCAACCTGAGGATACGTGCGGATATACATTCTTACCGATCAAAACCCGGCGAAAGTCCGAGACCACCGCGGGGAGATTCCCTTTTATTGATTTATGAAAATGCACTGGGATCGTCATTCGCGACGGGGTCAACTGGAACTTATGCTGTAGGCGGACAAAGCCGTATAACCTGTAAGTTAGGCCTATGCGAGGTAAATGATAACAAATCCGTTCTACCTAAGACGGGGAAACTTCCCTATCTCGCCATACCAGCAGGCCTGGGCTTTGCTGCATACTACAAGTGGTCCACGGATAAGAAAAAACTCATTGTCGCCGTCGACGTCAACATACCTGGTGTCGGCGTTGAATATGAATCGAGTACAGTCTGCCCAGGCATACCAGCTACAAAAATAAGCCAGAGTATCGCGACCACATTGGGAATTCATAATTTGCTGGACCCGCAGTTAAGGCTTGAATTGATATTGGATGACAGCTTCACGATCGCGTCGGGTAAGAAATCGAAATCCCTCGGCGGACCTCCGGCAGACTGCCGCGGTAGTGTTCAAATGGAATTTATGGCACAATGGTCATCCACCGCCGCCGCATTTCCACCCAACAAAGATACAGCGTCAAGGCATGGTGGGAATGGGCAATGATGAAGTATGCTCGAGTCGAACGCGTATGTACTTCAACAATTCGCGGCTCTCGGGGGAATATCGAACAAGGAACATCGAATATCGAATGATGAACTACGATCGAGCAGCAGACGTACTTTGATCTGAAGATTGGCAAACCCGAAAAAGTGAATCTGGCTTTGTCCGTTAAGACCGACACTTCATCATTCCTTGTTCGGTGTTCGATATTCGGTGTTCATCACGCATCCGGAATGCCTTCCTGCAGAGTTTTGAGTTCGGTACCAACCGAAACTTTTTTCAGCCAAACCGAAGTTGTCATTTCACCCGGTAAATTCGGATCATCTCAACTTCTTTCGGACCCCTCAACACCATCCTTGCGCGAAACGTAAACACCCAAACACAAAAACACCTAAACACTAACGAAAAAAGTCTGGCTCGTGCGTTACTATTCACTGGCTGACGAATTATGGATACAAATTCCATTCGTTATGAAAACCACGATGATTCTCGCAGTAACGGTTATGATAGTACTTCTTTCTATCAGAGTCTATCATACACCCGGGCAGCAGCCTACAGTTCATGTTCATCAAGTTGCGCAACATTCAATCGCGCTCTATCATTCCGAAAATCTGTACATAGAACCACCATCCGAAAAGTACCGGTACACTAGCCTACAGTTGTATCCCATCTTTGCCTCACCGTTTTTCCTTACACACCATAAACATCTGGGCCCCTATCGGTCTCTCCAGGAAGCCCTGGATCAAAAGAAGATTGTCATCACGGAGCTTACCGGTAAAGAAGATCAACACACAGCTCCGTCTGCCACACAGGAACAGGATCGCGTGCTCGATGAAGCAGAGGTGAACAGACTTTTTGTAGAAAATATTTCATCAGACACCATCATCATACTTGGTGGAGAGGTGGTACGGGGAGGAAAGCAAGATCGTATGATTGCCCAGGACTTCATCGTACTGCCTCACAGCGGAAAACTTGACATAGCAGTGTATTGCGTAGAGCATGGTCGTTGGACGGGGTCTGAAGCACTCGCAGACGCAAACTTTGAGATCGCTATGGACGTAGCGCCCAACAAAGTACGCAAGGCCGCTAAAGCCGCCGCGCCGCAAGAAAAAGTTTGGGAAGAAGTAGCAGACCTGAATAAAGGCCTAGATGTAAGTGCCCCAACAGAAGCACTAGCCTTCGGCGTTGCTGACAGCAAGATGGTGGAGTCGATACAACCCTACAAAAAGCAACTCGAGAAAATTGACTGGCCTGAAGGCGTGGTCGGCGTGATAGCCGTAATGGGAAACGAAATCGTAGGACTTGATATCTTCGCGCAACATCAACTATTTATCAAGTATTATCCGAGCCTGTTAAGTTCCTATTGTAGCGACGCCTATGCCATCCGTAATAGTGCCATGATGCCTTATGCTGAGGTGCAATCTTTTTTGAACACATTGATTAATACAGAGGCAGCATTTGCCAAGGGCATTCGCGAGCATGGCACTCAGTTAGAGCATCATGGGTATCGGATTCATGGAGCGGTGTATGGGGATGGTGCTGATAAAGGAAGCGACAGATGAATCCAAAAAGCGAATGCTTCGAATGCCATTCACCAAGTCGCTCTCTGTGACTTAAAAGCATTTTACCAAAGTTTATGAGGGGGCCTACCTGCGAGCTGATGTTATCAAAGGAAAAATTATTGGAAGTGACATTGATATAATGAATCCAGGCTACAGCAGTCTGAAGACTGCAATCATAAATGGGAACCTATGACAGACCGGGCCCACCTAACAACGCGGACTCAAAACCGGAGCACCAGGAGCTCGGTTGACTCAGCATTTTTTGTAAATTGACCCAATACTATTTTCCCATGAAGCTGGAACGCACCCTTTTCGAAAAGAGTTATATTTATTTTTTGAGTTTCTTTTTGCTGGTGCTTTCTGCATTCTGGCTTACGTACATCACGCGCATCTTCGAACAGGAAAATTACCGTATGCACCTGCACGGTACCACTTTATTTTTGTGGTGTCTCATGCTTATCGTTCAGCCTCTCCTGATTAAGAAAAAAATGTATTTAATCCACAGGCGGATAGGCCAGTTTTCTTATGTGCTGGTGCCGGCGCTGGTGTTTACAACGTTAGATTTGCTGCGCTATCGGGTTAAAAGTCAACCTGCGATAGACTATGTTTTCGTAGCACTTGTTGTCAATGCGCTGATTGCGTTTATTATATTATACGGTCTCGCTATTTACCACCGTAAAAAGTCTACCATCCATGCACGTTATATGCTGTGCACGGTGTTTCCGTTTTTTACTCCAGCAACCGATCGAATTATATCCATCTATTTCCCTTCTACACTGAAGTACTTTCCGATGCTCACCGGCCATCCCAATGTCATGTTATTCGGATTTGCATTGGCCGATATTGTTCTAATTGGTCTTTGCATCTGGGACTGGAGATCGCACCGGCGCTTGAATGTTTTTCCCGTTGCTCTGGTGGTGTTGCTGTGTTATCATTATAGCGTAAATACTTTTTATCAATACAACTTCTGGAAATCCTTTTCCGATTGGCTGATCAATGGATAGCAGATAATCGGCAGGCTTGTAATATTAATATAATTTAATGTTGACTTTTTCAGTCTGAAGACTTCAATCATAATAGGCACAAGTCTCACCGACACAACCAACGTTGGAAGACTTGCGCCAGATCGGGTTACGCTTTAGGAATTTTTATTTTTTGTCCAGGAAAGATTTTGTCCGGGTCTTTAATGGTTTCCTTGTTCATGGCGTGGATCTTCTGCCAGGTAGTTCCATATTGTTTCGCAATCTTGCTCAACGAGTCACCCTTTTTTATTTCATAAACTTCATCGAAGTCAGCGGCTTCAATGTTTAGCATAAGATCGCCGGCCCGCATATCCGGATCGATTTTCGCGTAAGCGTCCCACATTTTTTGCTTTGTACTTTCGGAAGCTTTTCCGCCAATATGCAGCACGTTGCTTTTTTCTTCCACCGTTAAGCCGGTCACGCCGCCTTCTTTGGCGATTGCTAAAACAGATTTGTATTTATCCTGAAGCGCCATCGTGCTGTTATTTAATTGTCATTTTATTTTCGACTTTTGTTGCGCCGGATTCCGATGCTGCTTTCATAGCATTCTGAAGATTAGAGCGTTTTACATCACCGGTAAGTGTTACGATCCCATCAGCCACCGTGGCGGTGATTCCTTCTACTTTGTAGGTAGCAAAATTTTCATTGACTTTAGCAAGCAAAGCATCATCCGCCGCTTTTTTAAGTTCTTCAGCTGTTGGGCCCTGCGGCTTCACCGTTACTGAATTAACAACACTTTTTACTCCTTTTACACCTGAGATACTGCTTTCAGCAAGTGACTTTGCTTCGTCCGTTTCCACCTCGCCGGCCAGGGTAACAACCCCTTCATTTACAGTTGCACTTACAGGTCTAAGACTCGGATTATCGGACATTGTCTTCTGGACTGCTTCTTTGATTTGTTCATCGCTTGGACTGCAGGACACAAGCAGTGCTCATACCAGCGCCAGGAATAGGACGGGGAAGGTCTGTTTCATTGGTTTTTATTGTTTAGGTTTTTTACACTTTAAATTTGCTCCTGTTCAGGAAATGCACGGGTCGAATAATCCCGACTCAATGTAAATAAGTTGAACTGAAATAATAACCCATTCTTTAACTATATGTTTTAGGGAAAGCCAAATTAGAAGACTGGTACTCTGGAGGTATGAGCCATTGACAGGCAATCAAGAATGCAATGGCTCTTAGACAATCGCTTGCAAACGTTGTCCGGTGATTCTGGAACTAACCGTGGAGACCGTTCCTTCATCATTCCTTGTTCGGTGTTCGATATTCGGTGTTCATCACGCATCCGGA
>CAZAHL010000214.1:0-12974 GCA_964484845.1 uncultured Chryseolinea sp.
GAAAACACTCTCTTACTGCTTAACCCGAACTCTGGTTAGAGGATCTGCCTGCATGCCAACAAACAAGAATGATCACTACAAATTGTGGGTATTGTATCAAATAAGGCATAAAAAAACCCCTCTCTACAAGGGGTTTGATTTTTTTTAACAACGAGTTGTGTTAAAGCTTTTTCTCAAGAGAGGTAATGTTATCCTGCGCTTCATTTTTGCCCAGTGACAATGCTTTTTTGTAAAGCTCAACAGCTTCTCTCAATGTTTCTTTCTTTTTGCGCGGAGCAAGTTTGGTGCGGTTTGCCGCTTCTTCAACAGCCTGTGCCCTGGCGTAGTATGCATCTGCCTCGCTCATCTTGCTTTGAATCATAATTTCCTGAACCCGCGCTTCGATCAATGCCAGTTCCTGAGTTTTGGATTCTATGAGCGTCTCCTTGTCAGTAAGTTCAGCTTCCTGCATGCCTACAGTTGTAATCAGATTCTGATTCTCATTTCTATATTTATCAACTTGTTCTTGCAGGGCCGCAATCTCCTGAGTTTTAGATTCCAGATCAGCGCGCAATTTTTTTATGGTCTTAGAGAACGAACTTGAACTAGAATTGGAAGTTTTTAGCGATTTTTCAAGGTCATCAATTTTACTTTGTGTCTCCTTTACGTAACCGTTAATATCTCGCATTCGATTCTTATAATCATCAAACGTTGTACCTTCCACCATGTTAACACGCAACAACTGGCGGCTAGCATCGATGGAGTCCATCATCGCTCCTACTTCCGTTAACGTTTCCGCCATTTTTTGACTCGTCTCTAATTCTAAGCTTAGGGAGTCTACTTTTGTTTGTAACATTTCTTTTTCTTTTGCGCCACAGCCAACCATAAGAGCGGCGATAGGGAGAGCAAAAACAAGTTTTCTAATCATGGGAATTGATTTAAGATTTAATACGCTAAAATACAGCCGATTTGTCGGTAAACGGGTTACGCATACCAAAATTATTTTTTTTTAGACGATGATTCGCTTATTCAGCCGGTGGCTGAACAACCGGCAACATTATGTCGTTTTCTTTTTGGGATTATCCAAAGGAAGTTAAATTTGCCCCTGTTTTGAAAGATTTGTTCACCCATTCATGCCCAAACTAATAACCACGCGAACCCGAATCGCGGACCTGGGCAAGCCAAGAATTATTATTATTGGCGGAGGATTCGGCGGCTTAGAAGTAGCCAAGGGGTTTAATGATTTCAAAGCACAAACCGTGCTCTTCGACAAATATAATCATCATTGCTTTCAGCCGCTCCTTTATCAGGTAGCCACATCGGGACTTGAAACCAGCTCTATTGTTTTTCCTTTCCGGAAACGTTTTGCTAATCAAGCTGATTTCTTTTTCAGGATGGGAGAAGTCACCCAAATCAAGCCGGAAGAAAATTATATAGAGACTTCCATTGGAGGGATCAAGTATGATTTTCTGGTGATGGCCAATGGAGCGACTACCAATTTCTATGGTATGAAGGATGTGGAGCAACATGCGCTGCCCATGAAAAGCATCATAGATTCAATTAAACTGAGAAATATTATTATCCGAAATTTCGAAACTGCTTTACTCACTGATGATGAGGAGAGTTTGAACAGTCTGATGGATATTGTAATTGTGGGTGGAGGACCGACGGGAGTAGAGTTGGCGGGTGCGTTATCGGAACTAAAAATTCATGTTTTCCCAAAAGATTATAAAGAATTGGAATTGAGCAACATGGAAATTCATTTGGTAGAAGCAACCCCGCGTTTATTAAATGGGATGTCGGACATAGCATCACAAAAAGCGCTTCAATACCTGCAGGAAATGGGTGTGAAGGTGCATTTGAATTGCGCTGTGAAATCGTACGATGGATACGAAGTCGTGTTTAATTCGAACGAAAAATTAATAACGCGAAATTTGATCTGGGCGGCCGGTGTAAAAGGCAACCCGATCGCTGGGCTATCGGCTGAATCAATAGGCCGTGCGGGAAGAATTCAGGTGGATGAATATAACCGGGTAAAAGGCTATGAAAATATTTTTGCCATTGGCGACGCCGCCATCATGGACGGTGATCCTGGTTTTCCAAAAGGTCATCCGCAGGTAGCCCCACCCGCGATGCAACAAGGTAAATTGGTGGCTGAGAATATCAAAAATTTGATCGGCAAAAAACAATTGAAGGCTTTTCGTTATAAAGATCAGGGCTCTATGGCAACAGTCGGGCGAAATCGTGCTGTTGTAGATTTAAAAGCTTTTAAGATCCAAGGTACAATCGCTTGGTTTATCTGGATGTTCGTTCATTTGATTTCACTCATTGGTTTTAGAAACAAGTTCTTCGTTTTTTTGAATTGGCTGTGGAGTTATTTCTCGTACGATAAAAGTAACAGGTTAATAATGGCCCGTCCGAAAGACGGAGTTCAATAAAAATGGCAACATCAAATGATAAGCATCTTACACCTTTATCGACGTCGGGAGTTTTAGTTTCTCTGGGTATTATTTATGGAGATATTGGAACCTCCCCTATTTATACTTTAAGATTCATTGTTGGCGACCATGTAATTACGGAGGAACTAATTTTTGGCGGCCTATCGTGTGTGTTCTGGACCCTTACGCTGATCACAACAATCAAGTATGTCTATTTTGCCTTAAACGCTGATAACCGTGGGGAAGGGGGAATCTTTGCTTTGTATGCGCTCGTCAGAAGGTATAAAGCAAGCTGGGTTATCTACCCTGCAATTATCGGATGTGCGACCTTGATCTCAGATGGTTTTTTAACCCCAGCCTTTAGCGTTACATCCGCCATTGAAGGACTGGAAATGCTTTATCCGGCGATTACGCTGAATACGATCATCACCATCGTGATAATCATCCTGGTAGGCTTGTTCATCTTTCAACAATTTGGAAGTGGCGTTGTGGGCCGGACCTTCGGCCCGGTTATGCTAACGTGGTTTCTATATATCGCGATTATTGGCGTTACTCAGCTGGTCCACAATCTGGAAGTCCTAAAAGCCCTAAATCCGGTATATGCTTTTAATCTTTTGGTAAAATATCCGGGAGGGTTTTGGATTCTCGGTGCAGTATTTCTATGCACGACAGGGGCGGAAGCCATGTATTCTGACTTAGGGCATGTAGGAAAAGAAAATATTCGGGTGAGCTGGGGTTTTGTAAAAATTGCTTTATTAGTAAGTTATTTTGGTCAGGGTGCGTGGTTATTGGAGCACAAAGGCGAAACGCTTGATGGCAAAATCCCCTTCTTTGAAATAATGCCTGATAGCCTTTTGATTTTTGGCATCGTCCTAGCCACACTCGCGACTATCATCGCAAGCCAGGCTCTGATATCGGGAACATTTACGCTCGTGAACGAGGGCATGAAATTGAAATTGTGGCCTGGCACCCGCGTGCGTTATCCGAGCCAGGTTAAAGGTCAGATTTATATCCCGGCAATCAATTGGATATTAATGGTTGGATGTATTCTGGTGGTTCTGATTTTTAAATCAACAGAACGCATGCAAGGAGCCTATGGTTTGGCCATAACATTTGATATGTTAATGACCACGTCCTTGCTGGTCTTTTATTTTGCAGTTTCCAGAAAATCAACAGTAAGAGCAATCGCGATGGCCCTGTTGTTCTTCTCCATTGAGGGGGCTTTCCTGGTATCGAACTTGAGTAAATTCCAGCACGGTGGTTGGTTTAGTTTTACGATTGCCTCCTTCTTTTTCCTGATGATGTTCATATTGCTGCGTGCACGAAGGTTACGTGAACAGCATACTGAGTTTGTTGATTTAAAGCATTATGTCGGCATGATTCAGGATCTACAGGCAGATACCACCATCCCTAAAGAAGCTACCAATCTGGTGTATTTGGCAGTGGCAGACAGCAAGCGCTACATTGACTCCAACATCATTTATTCAATCTTCAAAAAGAGACCCAAGCGGGCTGATATTTATTGGTTTTTGCACGTGGATACGGTCGACAGTCCCTTTACCAGCAAATATTCTGTAGACACTATTATTCCAAAAAAGTGCTTCTTCATCCGGATGCGTTTGGGATTTAAAACTGACCATCGCGTAAATCTCCTCTTCAATAAAATTATTCATGAGATGGCAGATTCGGGAGAAATTGATCTTATAAGCCCGTATCCATCCTTGCACAAGTACAGTATGATGGGCGACTTTAAATTTGTCATCATCCACTCCTGGGCTTCGTCCGACAGTGAAATTTCCAGTTTTGACAGAGTTATTATTCAAGGTTATCGCTTGCTGAAAGAGCATAGCCTTTCTACCGAAGAATTATTCGGTATTGAAGCCGCCAATCTTGAAATAGAAAAAGTACCGATACAAGTTGGACCGATGGCCAAAGTTAAAATCAAACGGGAGAAGGATTAACTAGCGGATTTGAAGTGATGAATGAACTCACCGCGAAGTCGCAATGACGCTAAGGACTCCTTGGAAGAATTCGTCGGCAACTAAAAAACTCTGAGGAAACTCTACGCCGTAGCTGCGGTGAAATGTATTTTATTTGAAATATCACGTACGAAAAGTAGCTTAGATGATATTTATCAAGGCAAAAATGCTGGATTGTCAAACGCCTGGATTGTTCTTTAATCATCAGACTGAATATTGTCGCAACCGCACGTAGCAACTGTTCTGCAAGGCATTCCTTTTAAAAATCAAGATGTATCCAACTGATTGCGGGAATATTAATTAATTTACGTGGTCATCATCGTTAGTACTACTATAACTGGTCATAAAAACAGCCCATTCTTAAAATGGCTATCCAATTGTGATATAGCTGACAAAACCACTTAATGACAATGTTTAAATTATACGGGATAGCGAGACGGACTGTAGAGAAAAGTTGGAAAGGCCATCTAATGGCAATGGCGCTTTTGATAAGCATTAAAATACTGAGCGCCCAACCCACAAGCCTCCCGGATAAGGATATAATTTTTGATCAGCTTCCACTTGAGCTTGGCCTATCACAAAATTCCATAAACTGTATTCTACAAGATCGTGATGGATTTCTATGGATAGGTACATGGTCAGGATTGATCCGGTATGATGGATATTCTGCTATTGTGTACCATTCAGATATTAAAGCTGATAAATTAAAAAGCGATAAAATAACCGCGATTCACGAAGATCAAAAAGGTAATCTCTGGATCGGGACTCAAATGGCGGGATTGTTCAGATTTGACAAAAACACACAAAAATTTTTACAGTACAAACACAACCCTTCGGATAACAGCAGCTTAAGCGACAATAACGTATGGTGTATACGCGAGGATAAAAATGGAAGTCTATGGGTGGGTACAGAAAATGGGTTGAACGTTTTTGATGGTCATAAGAAATTCAAAGCATTTTATCACGATCCTTTCGATTCAACGTCAATAACAAACAGCCATGTCACAGACCTATATCTGTCCGAAGATCATGAGCTCTGGATTGCCACCGCCAACGGATTAAATCTGCTATCCCCATTAGCAACCCACAGCTATGTTTTTAAAAACTATCGTTACACAGATAATCCCACCAATTCTGAAGCACAAAACTATATCTTTAAAATACAGGAAATGAATCTTGAAGGGAAACCATCAATTTGGTTGTGTACCGGAAGAGGGTTAAAGAAGTTTCAGGATGGAAAATTTCAAAATTTTGAAGTGGAAGGGATGCCTTCGAGTTACAGCAAATTATTATCCATCGTAGTCGTTGAAGGACCCCATCCTTACATCATTGCGGGCTCTGAGCAGGGTTTGAATTTTTTCGATCCGGTGAGCAACAAGTACACCCGGTTCCTTTCAGCTTCGGACGAACGGGTTAATCTTTCACATACAGGAGTCACTGCGCTTTACCTGGATCACGGGGGCGTTTTATGGTTGGGTACTAAAAAAGGTCTAAATAAATTGGACAGCTATTCCAAAAACTTTTTAGCCTACCAAACTTCTACCTTCGATAAAAGTCGAAGTATCATTACGGGAGTCCAGGGTTCAGTGGATGATTATTGGGTTTCAACCCTCGGAGGAGGACTGTATAAATTCCGCGATAAAATTTTTCTTCCAGCAAAGATTAACGATCGCAGCGAAAATGATTTGGTGAACTTCATTCAGACGCTTTACATCTGTCGGGATGGAAATATCTGGTTAGGGACAGCCGGAGAAGGCCTTTATCGTTTCGATGAAAAAGATTTTAACGCATCCACCGGTTTAATCAATCGTTTTGATCATTACAATACTCGTTCAACACCCGCTCTGAGCTCTAACTACATCATGGCGATCACCGAAGACAATCTGGGTAACCTTTGGGTTGGTACATGGCATGGAGGGGTAAATAAAATTACACCCGAAGGGAATGTTAAAATGTTTAAAGATTCACTCTTGATCAACGTTCCTTTAGTAGTTATTTATGTCGATCGAACAGGAACGATTTGGACCGGAACCAGAGGAAATGGATTATACAAAATCAAACAAAAGGGGGATAGGCTTGATATTCGCAGACTCCACAGTACCGATAAGCCCAATGGAAACTTAACAAACAACTTTATCAATTCAATCTGTGAAGATCATAATGGGCTGCTTTGGATCGGTACGGAAGGAGGTCTTTACTCCTTTGATCCCCGGTCCGAAATTTTCAAACTTTTAAAATTAAAGGACAATTCCGGTACGAATGTAATCACCAGTATTCAAGAAGATAATAATGGAAAACTGTGGCTCGCTCATCCCGATGGGGTCACTGTCATTGATCCTGAGGATACGACGTATATTAAACAGTACGATTACCATGATCGTATTCAGGGCGGCTTTTTTTATAACAACGTGAGCTTTAAGGATGAGTCAGGCAGATTGATTTTTGGAGGCTCCGAGGGTTTTAACATTATTGAACCGGACGTTGTTGTGCAGAATCCTAACGTACCCAAAGTTGCCATCAGCGATTTTCAGATTTTCGGTAAAAGTGTTCACTATGACAGAGAAATTCAGGGGCGAATAATCCTTCACGAACCCTTAAACGAAACAAAGCAACTCTCCCTTAAGTCTGAAGAAAATTCAATTTCATTTGAATTTACTGCGCTCGACTACGCCGCTCCTGAAAAGATTCGTTATGCCTATATGCTAAAAGGGTTCGATGCAGACTGGAATTACACCAAGTTTAACCGTCGCTATGCAGTCTACACGAACCTTAGCGAAGGGACATATACTTTTAAAGTCAAAGCAACTAACAGCGATGGAATATGGTCAAACCAAATCAATGAGCTGAAAATCGTCATAGCTCCCCCTTGGCGGAAAACAGGATGGGCAATCGTGCTCTATGCTGTCTCGACACTACTTGCTTTATATCTTTTCAGAAAGCTCATATTGATGCGCGCAAATTTTAGACATGATTTAAGATTTGAACGTTTTCAACGCGAAAACATGGAAAAGCTTAATCAGGCAAAACTTAAGTTCTTCACGAATATTTCGCACGAATTTAAGACTCCTCTTACGCTCATCATGGGCCCTGTTCAGAATTTATTAGATCGAAAGGTGAAAGACAATGAGGAGCGTGAACAACTTTCGAGCATTAATAAAAACGCAGGGCGTTTACTTCGACTGGTCAATCAACTATTAGATTTCCGCAAGGCTGAGTCAGGGAATTTGAAACTTGAGGTTTCAGAGGGTAATATGGTAAAATTCCTTCGCGAAATTAAGCTGTCTTTTAATGCATTGGCTCAGAATCTAAAAATTGACTTTTCATTTACTTCTTCCTCCCATATTATAAAGGCATGGTTTGACCCAGACCAGTTTGAAAAAATTATGTTCAATCTTCTGTCAAATGCTTTCAAGAATACTCCCGAAGGCGGAAAAATAGCATTAAAGCTCAAGGAAGGGAAAGATGATATTATTATCGAAGTAGAGGACAATGGAAATGGAATAAAAAGCGAGCATTTTGAGAATATTTTCCAAACATTTTTTAGCTACGATGAGGATAAGCATCATACAGGCACCGGCATAGGTTTGCCATTTTCAAAAAGTCTGGTTGATATGCATCACGGACAGTTGGAATTTGAAAGCGAGGAGCACGTATTTACCCGCTTTGTGATCAGGTTACCACGAGGATCTTCCCACTTCGATGCCTCTGAGCTCTCCCCGATTCCCAACGACATCGAGAGTATGGATTTTTATCCATCGCTTCTATCGGATTCCTCTTACTTGCAGGACGACCGGGCCACTACTGAAGTTAGTGTGGACAATCTTCCCAAACTTCTGATAGTGGAAGATAACGATGAGGTTCGAGCGTATATAAAGTCGATTTTTAAAAATACCTACTGCATCCTTGAGGCTGCCAATGGGAAAGAAGGGATGGCTCTTGCGATTGACGAAATACCCAATCTTATCATTAGTGATGTAATGATGCCAGTGATGGATGGCATCAAACTTTGTTCGCAGCTAAAATCAAATTTAAAGACATCTCATATCCCAGTAATTCTTCTTACAGCGAGGACTTCCTTAATATTCAAAGTAGAAGGTCTTGAAACTGGGGCAGATGATTATATAACCAAGCCTTTTAATCCGAATGTATTAAAATTGAAAGCAAGAAATCTGATCCATAGCCGGGAGGTGATGAAAAAGGTATTTCAAGATCATCGGGTACTTGATATAGAACCTAAAAAAGTAACCATCACATCAACCGATGAGATCTTTGTGAAACAGGCTTTGGAAGGTATTGAGCGGAATATGAGCAATGCAAATTACAATGTAAATGATTTAGGCAAAGATGTGGGGATGAGTCGTACGCAGCTTTACCGAAAACTGAAAGCATTGACAGGACAGTCGGCAAATGAATTTATCCGGACCCTTCGCCTAAAGCGCGCGGCGCAATTGCTCGAACTCAATCAACTCAACATTGCTGAAATTACACATCAGGTTGGATTTACAGATCTGCAATATTTTCGGGATTGTTTCAAAAAACTTTTTGGAGTCATCCCTTCCGAGTACAAAACCATTTCCTTGTCGAGTCCAAGAAAAAATGATAATAGTACTAAGGTAGAGGGAGATATTATTTAGAAACAAATACGCACACAAACACACCGGAATAACATAGCAAGATTTTATTCAATTCCGACCATTCACCCATTGTGAAATCGTTTGTCCCCCTCTTTTGGTTTATTTATCAAGCCTGAATTTTTAGGTTTTCCCTTACCTTTCCCAGAGGGAAAAACTCAAAAAATAAACAGGAAATGAAACGTTCGAGTTATCATTATTTTAGGAGCCTAGCGAGAGAGACAACCGTCTGCGTAAAGGTTACTTTCCACCATAATTCTGCGAAAATTTTATTGTACATTCGATTGCATTGAGTTAAAAATGACCTTTAATCCTTTTTAAAAATCTTAAACATATGGAGGAATAATTCAGAACGAAACACAACCGCAAAAGGTCCAGGCTGCCCTTTGCCGGCAATTGTACTAAAATTGTTATTTAACCCAAACCATAATATGAAGCAACAATACCAAATTTTAACCTTGATGTTGTTTTTTGTTCTAAGTAGCGTCGTTGCACTTGCTCAAAGAACAGTATCGGGCACAGTTTCGGACTCCAATGGCCAAGGCATGCCAGGAGTTAACGTAATTGTAAAAGGCACTTCAGCAGGAACTACTTCCAATGCGACTGGTGCCTATACTTTATCAGTCCCTGAAGAATCAACTGTTCTTGTTTTTTCCTTTATTGGATATGCAACACAAGAAGTAGACGCAGGAACCAGGACAACTGTAGATGTAGCGATGGCTGAAGATATTCAGCAATTGAATGAAGTTGTTGTGACTGCTTTAGGTGTGGAAAGAAGCACAAAAGCTTTACAGTATTCAATAACTACTGTCAGCGGGGAGAATCTGACACAGGCTCGTGAAAACAGTCTGGCAAATTCATTGGCGGGAAGAGTAGCCGGCGTAAATGTAACCAAAATAGCTTCCGGCCCTGCGGGATCTTCCCGTGTGATTATTCGTGGTAACAAATCCCTTCAAGGAAATAATCAACCATTATATGTCGTTGATGGAATTCCCATGGATAATACTTCAAACAACGCGGATCTTGGACTTGGTCAAGCTGGCGTATGGGGCGGTGGTGACGAAGGGGATGGTATGGCCAGTATTAATCCGGATGATATTGAGTCTATTACCGTGTTGAAAGGTGGTAACGCCGCTGCACTTTATGGGGCGAGAGCGGCTAATGGAGTAATTAACATCACTACTAAAAAAGGAACAGCAAGAAAAGGTGTGGGCGTAGAATTTAATTCCAATTACGTCTTTGAAACCATTAACAACCTCACTGATTTTCAAACGTCTCACGGAAGCGGAGCGCTGGTAGGGCCAACTTTAGCCGAACGTGTTGCTACGAAGCCCGGCACTCAGGCACAAGCCTTTTCAGGCTGGGGCGCTCAGGCATGGGGCCCACGGTTTGACGGAAGTAGTGTAGTGCAATTTGACGGTGTTGCCAGACCCTATTCTTATGTAGGGGACAATTGGAAACGTTACTTTGAAACTGGAACCTCGTGGACAAACAGCTTAGCGTTTACAGGTGGAAATGAAACTCAAAACTTTAGATTCTCCATTTCCAACTTGGAAAGTTCTGGAGTAATTCCCAATTCTGGTTTCGACCGCCTGAACATGGGATTGTCTACTAATTCAAAATTTGGTAAAAAAGTTACCCTCGTGGCCAAGGTGTTGTACTCACACGAAGATACCAAAAACCGACCACGCCTTTCAGACTCCCCTGGCAATGGCGTCCTATCCATGTACAGGATTCCAGGTAATATAAATGTTGATGACTACAGAGGGGATCCAAATAAGCTCGGAGCAGTTGCAATCGGAGTTACAACTCCTGATGGAAAAGGTGTCGGAGAAGAATTTGCACAAACTGATAATATCTATTCCCAAAATCCTTGGTGGGCTGCGTATCAATACGTCAATTCTGATATCCGTGATCGATTCATAACATCTGGTCAGTTACGATATGATATCACTGAATTCCTCTATGTGCAGGGTCGTGCAGGAATGGACTGGCAAACAAGAAGAGATCAGGAAATTACACCTCAGGGTACTGGACATACTCGTGCTGGCAACATGACCGAAGGCGAAAACCGCGTTCGTGAAATCAACCTTGAGTATATTATTGGAGTTGATAAGGCGTTTGGAAAGTTTAACGTCAACGCGTTTTTTGGAGGCAATAGAATGCGTAGAAACTCTGAAAGGACGTCAGTAACAGGTACTGGCTTTAACACACCCTTTTTCCATGCAATCAATAATGTTGTCGGAAGTTCCAAGAACTTTAGTTATTTCTACAGTGGATCTGGCATCAACTCCTTATTTGGATCGGCTGAAATCAGTTATAACGGAGTTCTGTTTTTGACTGGAACGGGAAGGCAAGACTGGTTTTCAGTGCTGACACCTGAAGTGAATAGTAAATTCTATCCGTCAGTCGGCGCAAGTTTTGTATTTTCTGAGGCTGTCGACGGATTACCAGCGTGGTTGAGCTTTGGAAAATTCAGGGCATCCTGGGCGCAGGTTGGGAATGTTACCATTAATCCTTACAATACTACCCTTAATTTTACCAGTTATGGCTCTCATCTCGGAAAACCATTGTCAACTTTTGCTTCGGCAACTAATGACAATGGAAATCTCCCTTATGAGTTTCTGGTTCCTTTTACATCAACGGAACTTGAGGTTGGTCTTGACTTACGTTTCCTGGAAAACAGACTCGGTCTTGATTTGACCTATTATAGCCAGAAAACAACGGATGACATTCTCAATGCAAATATTTCAAGAGCTTCCGGTTTTGGTACAACCTCTGTTAACTTAGGTGAGATGCAAAACCGCGGAATCGAGTTTTTGCTGTCAGCAACACCAATCAAGGGAGCCTTTACTTGGGATGCTTCACTAAACTTTGCGAAAAATGTGAACAAAGTAGTTTCCCTTATTGAAGGCAATACCAAATTGAATGTTGAAGAACCGAGAACCAGAACGGTATTTGTTTCTCATATAGTAGGTGAACCTTTCGGCACTCTTACGGGCTTGGTACAACGGACAACTCCGGACGGCTTGCCTGTCTTTAACTCAGATGGCGCACCTCTTACCGATAATCAATACTATAAGATTGGAAGTGGAGTGCCGGATTTTACCGGAGGGTTTAATAACGCATTTACTTACAAGCAATTCGACCTTAGCTTCCTAATAGACTTCAGAGCTGGTGGAGATATTTATTCTGGTACGAATGTGCGCATGACGCAAGCAGGCTTCACGCAACAATCCCTGCTTGGCCGTGAAGGTGAAGCTCCTTTAGTTGTAACCGGTGCAATTCAAAACGGGACAAGCGACGGGACCCCCACTGGTCAACCGACGTACGAAGCATTCACTAAAACCTTAACTCCAGGTGAAGCTCAGAATTATTGGAATCTATTAGGCGAAAGGGCATCTGACCGTTTCATATATGACGCGTCCTTCGTCAAACTCAGACAAGTTACGTTTGGATATAGCTTTCCAAAACCATTACTCAACAAGACGCCTTTTCAAAACCTGACATTATCATTTGTCGCTCGAAATCTTGCCATCTTGTACAAGAATGCTGATAACATCGATCCGGAGTCTTCCTATACCAGTAACAATGCTCAGGGCCTGGATTATTTTGGCATGCCTGCAACCCGCAGCTATGGCTTTAACTTAAAGGCAACATTCTAACCATTAAAGAAGAAAGCAATGAAATATTATAAAATAATTCTAAGTACGCTGTTGCTGGCAATGGGTATTGTTGGATGCGACACAGAGGAGTTGCATGACCTGAATACCAATCCCCAAACGGTTGATGAAATCAATGTGAATTTTCTGTTTACTTCCGCAGAACTTGGCGCGGCATCAGCTGGATCATCCCAGGACAACCGGTATATCGACGGGAGACCGACCATAGCCTAGCTGCATACGTTATGCAACATCTTGCTTGCGGCGACTGTCCAGGTGGTATTT
>CAZAHL010000215.1:0-12918 GCA_964484845.1 uncultured Chryseolinea sp.
GTACCAAGGTCGATCGCGATGTCGCTGGTGAAAAAATCAAAAAATGCCATGTATATTAATGTTGCCTAAAGTTTAAAAATTCGCTGTTGAAGCTTAACTTAGATAGAGCCAGCCATAAAGTTGCATCTAATTTATTAAAATATCGACTATCGCTCTAAAAATGTAAGTTTTTTGGCACCTTAGAATATTTACTCGCCATCCTGCCATCCCCTGGTGTAGACAACAAACCTTGGAAGAAAATTTTTAAAGCTCTGACTTCCACATCAACCTCAATGCTTAAAATGACGAATGCCCGTGAAGACCATCGCCATATCATGCTGATCACAGAACGTTATTGAATCTTGATCTCTTACCGAACCACCCGGCTGAATCACAGCTCGAATACCATATTGAGAGGCAATCTCCACACAATCTGGAAAAGGAAAAAATGCATCCGACGCCATTACTGATCCTTGTAGTGTAAATCCAAATGTCGCAGCCTTTTCAATTGCCTGCTTTAGTGAATCAACCCGTGAAGTCTGCCCAACTCCACTTGCCAGCAGCTGATCTTCGTTGGCCAAGATGATGGTATTGGATTTGGTGTGCTTGCAAATTTTACTGGCAAACAATAACGCCTTGACTTCAGAGGCAGTTGGCACCTCTTTAGTGACTACTTTAAGATCGTTTTCCGTATCCGTTTTTAAGTCGAGATCTTGTTCGATGACTCCATTTAAAATGGTCTTTGATTGCTTTGATTCAGAAAGCTCCTTCTTTTGAAGCAAAATCATTCTGTTCTTTTTGTTTTTCAACAAACTCAACGCATCATCCGAATAGGCGGGTGCTATCAGTATCTCGAAAAACAATTTATTAATTTCTTCTGCAGCAGATAAATCAATCGGTTTATTCGTTGCCAAGACGCCGCCGAAAGCAGAAATGGTATCTGCCTGAAAGGCTTTAAGATAGGCATCCTTTACTGTCGATGCTGTGGCTGCTCCACAAGCATTAGTATGTTTTATGATGACAAACGCAGTTTCTCCTTCGAATTCTTTCAACAAGTTTACCGTTGCATCAATATCCACCAGGTTGTTATAGGATAGTTCCTTCCCGTTCAGTTGTTCAAATAGTCCGTCTAGATCACCATAAAAGATTCCTTTTTGATGTGGGTTTTCACCATAGCGAAGCTCCCTTCCTTGCTGAACACTTTTCTTAAAACTCGGTATTTGGAATTCGCGATTGAAATAATTGAAGATCGCGGAATCGTAGTGCGACGTTACATCAAAAGCCAAGGCGGCGAATTTTTTCCGATCGAGCAAATCTGTAACGCACTTTTTAGATTGAAGCAACGCGAGCAACTCAGTGTATTGGTTGCGTGACGCAACTACGAGAACATCATTAAAATTTTTTGCCGCGGCCCGAATGAGTGAAATACCACCAATGTCTATTTTTTCAACAACATCTATTTCCTTACCTCCGTTTGCTACCGTTTCTTCGAAAGGATAAAGATCGACAATGACTAGATCGATAGGGGATATGTCAAACTCCCTTGCTTGCTCTAAATCATTTTTATCATCGCGCCTGTAAAGGATACCTCCAAAGACTGCAGGATGAAGCGTTTTAACTCGTCCTCCGAAGATGGACGGATAGCCTGTTAATGTGTCAACTGGAGTTACTTTGTATCCTAACTTTTCGATAAAATCCTGGGTTCCTCCGGTTGATACAAATTCAACACCTTCCTTTCCCAGCAAGTGAATAATAGATTCGAGATTGTCCTTATAAAAAACAGAAATGAGGGCACGGGTGATCTTACAGACAGACATAAGTTATTGAATCTCAATGAAGAATTGTGGTATAATTTTTAAACAGCAATTAATTAAGCCCTTTGACGTCGGATGACTCCTCGAATTCTTCGAATTCAATGGTGAAATCATCGGCGTCCAAATAAGCCGGAAAGCGGTCCCGGAATGCGTGTAGGGAATGGGCGTTTAACTCAAGCGTACGAATTGCTTCGACGCCTTCGTTTGAAAAGATGACATCTCCCTTCGGGCTAATGACGGAAGAGTGGCCAGTGTACTCAATTCCATTTCCATCCTGGCCGACGCGGTTCACTCCAACGACATAGCTTAAATTTTCAATGGCCCTGGCCTTTAATAAAGTATCCCAGGTATCAATGCGTGCAGTTGGCCAGTTGGCCACATAAACTGCGACGTCATATGAAGGCCTTTTTGCTGCACTATCCCATCGGTTTCGGCTCCAGACCGGAAAACGTAAATCATAGCAAACCAAAGGGCAGATTCTCCAGCCCTTCCAGGTAGAAATCAAAAGGCTTTCCCCTGGAGCATATATTTTCTGTTCATTGGCCATCCTAAACAAATGGCGCTTGTCATAGGTCTTAAAATGTCCCCCAGGTTCCATCCATAAGAGACGATTGTAATATCTATCATGCACGGTCACTATATAACTACCTAGAATCAGCGCCCCGGTTTGATCCGCCATTTGCTTCATCCATTTAAAGGTTCGCATGTTCATCATCTCCGCTAATTTGGAAGCTGCCATGGTAAAGCCTGTTGTGAACATTTCCGGCAATATCACGACATCTGTCGCGCCGCTGATCTGCCATATTTTTTCCTCAAACATGGATAAATTAGCGTCTGCGTCTTCCCAATGTAGATCCGATTGAATTAAGGTTATTTTTAAATCCTGCATGCATCCTAATTTGCCCGCAAAGAAAAGGAATGACGAGCAATTTCTCTAACTAAAAATGGAGTAAAAGGCAACCGTTCCCTTTAAATCGTTCGCAGCACCGAACACGCCTTTTCCAACGTCTCCTCTTTTTTGGCAAAGCAAAATCGAAGTATGCGATGATCTGATTTATCCTGATAAAAAACCGAAACGGGTATGGCGGCAACTTTAAATTTTTTGGTCAACTCTTCTGCCATTTCCAGTTCGGGTTTTTGAGAAATATTCTTATAGGAAAGCACTTGAAAATAGGATCCGCTACAAGCAAGTGGTTCAAAAGAGGACCCCTTCATGTGCTGCAAAAAGAAGTCGCGTTTTTTCTGATAGAAACTGCCCAAAGTCTGATAATGTCTTGGATCCTGCATGTATTCGGCCAAAGCTAGTTGAACAGGCGTATTGACACTAAACACAATAAATTGGTGGGTCTTTCTAACCTCTTGCATCAGATGCGCAGGACCGGCAACATATCCACACTTCCAGCCGGTTGCATGAAACGTTTTTCCAAATGAAAAGACAGCCAGACTCTGTGATGCAAGACCAGGGTAACGCAAAACACTTTGATGGGTAATTCCATCAAAGATCAATCTCTCATAAACTTCATCACTTAACACTAGAATATTATACTTCAAAGCAATAGACTCCAGTTCTCTCAAGTCCCTTTCCGTTAATACTGACCCGCTGGGATTATGCGGAGTATTAACTACAATCATTCTGGTCCGATTTGTAACGCGATCGCGCACTTCATTCCAATCAACGGAAAATTCTGGGTACCGTAAATTGATGTGAATAGGAATACCCCCATTTAGTCTGATTACCGGATTATAAGAATCGTAAGATGGATCAAAGACAATTACCTCATCTCCCGGGGTGATAAAGGCTGAGATAACGGCATAAATTCCTTCCGTAGCGCCCGATGTTACGGTTATTTCAGTTTCAGGATCAAGGGCATTGTCAAACGATTCCTTTATCACATCAGCAATAACCTTGCGAAATACCGGCATGCCCTGCATGGGTGCATATTGGTTGTAATCTTCCAACATGTATTTGTTTACAAGATCAATGATCTTCCTGTCGATGGAGAAATCCGGGAACCCTTGAGACAGGTTAATGGCTCCATAATCCGTTGCCATTTTTGACATAATTGTAAATATGGACGTACCTATATCCGGAAGGCGGGATTGAATCTTCATTTTATGTGAGGCTAGCGCAAGTATTATTTTCGTGCAGCAAGTGACAAAGAACAATTCAAATTGTCAATTCATGTGCGGCGTCATTAAATTTAATCTCAGCTTTTTTAGCTAACGTTTCAAATGACTCGCTCGAGATATTATATGGGTTTCCGCGGTTTGTGCTTTTGGAGGAAATTAATCCGTTATCATGAACGGGTTGGCAGAAACCTCTAAGAGAAATGACTGTTAGTTCTCCAGCACAATCTCCTTCAAGCAATTAATCCATAAAGGATGATCGTTCAGGCTTTCGACCAACTGCACACGTTCACCCCCATGCGCTTTAAAAATCTCCTGATACTCATCCCCGATTTCTATAATCGTTTCCAAACAATCGGCGGTAAACGCGGGGGAAAAGACGAGGATTTTTTTCATGCCTTTGCGCGCGCATTCTTCCACGACTTTATCTGAAAACGGTTTCAACCACTTCTCATCAAGTCTAGATTGAAAACAGACCGTATACTTGTCTTTCGGTATGTTTAACGCCCCTGCCAGCAATCGGGTTGTAGCGTAGCAGGTGGCCTTGTAGCAAAATTTATTCTCCTTGGTAATTTCATTTTCGCAATCGTGATCCGTGCATAATCCACTGTTATAGACTTTATCTACATGCCGTTCGGGCAAACCATGGTACGAAAAAAGAATGTGATCATACGCGGTTAGGTCATGTTTCCTCGCGCGTTCTACGATGGCTTTGATGAAGGACGGATGATCGTAATACTGGCTGATAAAAGTAATATCTGGAATAACCCACCACGTGCGCAATACACGCATAACTTCATCGTGTGCAGATCCGGTGGACGCTGATGCATACTGAGGAAAAAGTGGGATAACCATTATTCTCGAATAATTTCGCTTTTGCATTTCTGCCATGACATCCGGTATAGAAGGATTTTTATATCGCATGGCCAGATGAATCTCATATCCTTCCTCCAATTCTTTTTGCAAAAGTTCTTTCACTTTGATGCTATAGTAAAGCAAGGGTGAGCCATTGGCTGTCCAGAGCTTTTGGTAGATTTTCGCAGACTTAGGCGCACGAAAAGGAACGATGATCAGGTTTACCAGAATCTTGCGAAGGATCCAGGGTATATCGATCACGCGCGGATCATTTAAAAATTGAGAAAGGTACGATCGAACGTCACCAACTAAAGGGCTGTCTGGCGTACCGAGATTAATGAGAAGTATTCCTGTTTTATTTTTGTTTTCATTCATATCAATGCCTTCATAAAAGACCTTACGTATGGGTGCATCTAATTTTTTTATGGTGTTGAGATACTAAGTTTAGAGTTTCTTTATAACCAGACTTTCACATCAATGTTAAGCCGTTCCAAAACTAATTTGCTTGATAACGATTTGAGTACGTTTATATTTTTTCTGACCTTTCCTATTTCAAAATAGGCGCTCTTTTGAATGGCTGTGATTCGTCAAAAAGTTTGCGATAAGTCGCATGCCTCTTACACTCGGTTCCTCCCACTTGTTTCACCACGTTGATCATTTTAGGATGGAAATCTCCAATCCAATTCATTTCATATTCATCGTAACGGTTGTACTGGTCTTGCAAAACTTCGCGTGCCTTCATGATCATTGCACCATCCAGCCCCTTTGCCTGATGTTCAGGTACTACGCCAAATAAAATTCCGAAGGCTTTACGATTGGTCTTCATGAGTGAATGCCAAAGAAATTTAAGTTTACCGATCCAGTTCAGCTTTCCGTTAACATATTTAAAGATCTGATTTAATTCTGGCAGCGAAATAAAGAAACTCACAGGCTCACTTTTATAAAATCCGAAGTATAATAAGCGTGTGTCCAGAATAGGTTTCATCTGCTTAACCAAAAGTTTTGCTTGTTGCAAAGTAAGTTCTGGGTTTTCACTTCGATTTGCCCAGGCCTTATTATAAACGTGATGAATATACTCCGCTAGCTTTGGTAATTCTTTTTTGGTTATGTAGCGAAAATCGTAGTTCGGATCCCGGGATGTAATTTCAGCCTTTTCTGCAAGGCGTGGATTTACGGCTCCCTTTACTGTCCGGCCAAAAGTAATTTGATAGAAGTATACCTTGAAACCGTATGCTTCAAAAAAATCCTTGTAATAAGGAAAATTATAATTGCACTGGTAATTTGGTTCCCGTTCAAACCCATCCACCAATAATCCCCACCACCGGTCGCGGGTGCCAAAATTTACGGGGCCGTCCATCGCTTCCATCCCTTTAACTTGTAACCATTGTTTACATTGATCGAAGAGCAAGAAAGCCGCTTTTTTATCATTAATACATTCAAAAAAGCCTATGCCGCCCGTTGGTTGATCATTGCCTTTTTTAACGGTCTTCTGGTTGACAAAAGCGGAAACTCGGCCAATTGTCTCGTTTTTCTCATCGACCAGAATCCATCGCGTGCACTCGCCGTGACGGAATGCTTTATTTTTTTCTTTATCAAAAACCAAATTAATATCCTTATCCAGGGGACGAATCCAATGAGGCTCATTTTTGTAAAGTTTAATGGGCAACTCCAGGAATTCTTTTTCCTGTTTAGGTGAAGTAACTTCCTGAATGTTCATTACTGTTCTACTTCCAACGGAGATGTGTTGTTGTGGATGACGCTGTTTACACGGTTCGGTAAAATAATATTAAATCGCGTGCCTTGGCCGATCCGGCTTGCCACATAAATCTGGCCACCCAATTTTTCTACCGCATTTTTTACAATATAGAGACCTATTCCAGATCCGTCGGATTGTTCTGTAGCGCGATAAAACATTTCAAAAATTCGAGCTAAGTTAGTCTCACTGATTCCGATACCATTATCGGCAAAGATGATTTCAACACGCAGGTGATCTATGGTGATCTTTATATTGACTTCCGAACTTACCCCTTCCATCCGCCTGTATTTAATCGCATTCGATATGAGATTCCGCATTATTTCAGAGATGCGCCAGGGATCGCTGTAAAACTCTATTCCTTCAATTTTAATTGTCTGCTTCATCTCCTGAGTTCCCTCAAGATAATTGAGGTCGCCAAAGGTTTGTTGAATTATTTGATTGAAATCCACTTTAGACGTGCTCACTTCCATTTTCAAATTTTTGGAGTGGCTTAGCACGTCGCTAATAAAATGATCCAAATGTTCGACCTTACTTCCAATGATATCAATATAGTCCATTGGGTTATCTGTATTGCCGGGTAATTTCGCCAGGTTAACTAAACCCAATATAGACGACAGTGGCGCGCGCAGATCATGCGATACTTTATAAACAAAATTGTCTAGTTCCCCATTTCTTATTTTCAATTCCTCCTCGACGCTTTTGCGGTCTGTAATATCAACATACACACCATAAATGCCTATGGTCTGATTTTCCAGGGTAACCGGCATACCATATAAAATAACATCCACTAGTTTACCATTTCGATGCCTCCTGGCTGTTTCAATGCTTACGACACGATGATTGGTAATAAGATTGTTGAGATCAACTCCTTCGTGCGTTAGTTCCACCGGAACAATAAAATCATTTATGCTTCTGCCTTTCAGTTCCTCCAGCGTAAATCCAAACATCTCTTCAAATCCTTTGTTCACCTGCTCTACCTTCCCCGATTCCGTCAATAAAACAACGGCCATCGGTACGTTTTGGAAAAGCTGGGCAAGCAGTGTTTCATTCTTTTTGGTTCGTTCATCGGTCTGCTTACGCTTGGTGATATCTCTGAAAATTATCTGAAAACACGGATCCCCCTGTAGCATGAACGGAATTGACATCGTTTCGACGTCTATCAATTCACCGCCCTGTTGAATAAATTTTTGTTCCGTCATGATGTGAGGGTCTCCTAACGCAGCGTCTTTCATTCCTCCAATAAACTGTTGATGAAATTCAGGATATACAAAATCGAGCACATCGCAACCTATAAAATCTTGTACTTTTTGAATCCGTAAAATAGATCGCGCTTGAGCATTAGCAAATAAAAATTTGCCTTGTTTATGGATCACAATGCCGATCGGCAAATATTCAATTGACACAAGGTGGGTTTCTTCATCTTTTTTGCTTGTCACTTTTCGTTCTGTAATATCTTGGATAACGCCCCTTTTAATCGTACTGCCATCTGCTTTCCATTCATGATTCGACCTGATCTCCATCCACCTTAATTCACCTCGAACCCACATTCTTCCTTGCCAGTTCCACTCACTACCTTTGTTTTCGCAAATCGCAGAAGTCTCATGCAGGTTATTAATATCGTCCGTGTGAACAATTGACTCTAAAACCTGCGCTTTTTCCAGTATTGCTTGAGGAGAAATACCTAAGATTGACTCCGATGCATCACTAATAAAATTAAAACACCTGGATCCATCAGGATGAATGACATACTCGTAGAGTACAGCGGGTAAATGCCTTATTAGATCCTGCATACTAAAGAAAAGAAAGCAACTTAAACTCAGACAGGGCCAGGAATGAGTGTAATTAAACTTCGAAAGATACTTGATAGGCGCAACAAAACAAGCAGTCTTTTCAATGTTATTTTGTATCCAAAAATGGCTGGATTTGGCTTGACGCATGTATTAGAGTATTCAATGGGGCTCCGGAAATCGAGGTATTATGGCGTTTAATAATACACTTGCCCTGTAAGCATTTCGAAACCAAAAACAGCCATGTTAGGACCTAATAAAAAAGGATTCCAAAACTATAAGCTTGTCATCTTTCTTAGCCAGGATCTGGCTTCGCGCATAGACTCAAAATGGCGAATTTTCATAGTCCGCACTGCTTGGGTCATCTCTCTAATAACAAGGCGGGTGAACTTACTATTTGGCATGACCACGGCCAGGTAACGAATACCCAATTTCTCCATTACTGGCATGATCTGGGAATTAAAATACTGCACGTCCTCATCTAAAACAGGTCCTGCAGCGCTGCTGTCCGTCAGCATATGAAGCTTTGGGTAATTGCCTATTTCTTGACGGATGAGTTCAAGTCGTTTCTGTTGCA
This sequence comes from uncultured Chryseolinea sp., assembly GCA_964484845.1. Classification (GTDB taxonomy): domain Bacteria; phylum Bacteroidota; class Bacteroidia; order Cytophagales; family Cyclobacteriaceae; genus Chryseolinea. The sequence continues at coordinate 8,896 of CAZAHL010000215.1, forward strand.
CAAATTGATAATGCTCGCTATACCTGGGCGTTCCTTCCAATTTAAGTTTTATGCAAGGAATAGAATCATCCAGTTCCAGCGTAGCATACTCATCCTTATAATAAGGTTTTACAATGCCTTCACTGCTAGCGAACGAATTAAGCCGGGTCATGTAACGCAATTTAGCAATCTAATTGATGAACTGTAAAAATTTTGGTTACAATTGGTAAGTAAACTAAAGAAATGTAAACTTTAATTTAACTATCTTAATTATCGAATTTCGTGAATATGCCTACAGTTGAAATTGGACAAAAAATCAAAGAGGTGTTTGATCAACGACAAATGAAGTTAACCGATTTTGCAGATGAATTGGGTACAGTTCGGCAGAACGTATATCGTATTTTTAAAAAACGTCACCTTGATACCGGTCTTCTCCTAAAAATTTCTCAAGTACTTAATCATAACTTCTTTCAATATTATGTTTCAAGTCCGACCGAATCCTCGGACGAAAAGATTCAGGTTTTGAAATCCGAAACCGCAGATTACTTAAAGCAGTTGGAGCTTTCAAGAAAGGAAATTGAATACCTGCGCAAAATCATTAAGCTCATGGAAGAAAAAGCGGAATTGGTGGATCAGCTAGGCAAGGATACCATAATGCTTCAGTAAAGGTTTAGCAAAGTAATCCAGATAAGATATTCCATCCCCAGTTGATCACTCGTTAAAGCTGACCAGGGCGCTTTTAATGAAGCCTTTATAAAATAAGTGCGATCTCATTTCAACTAATCCATGATGTTTTAAAATGGATTCCCACTCCGGAAGTTTGGATGTCCCAATATTGCTTGTCAGCTTAAAGAATTTATACATCATAAAAAGCATTCCGTTATGCCACCAGGCTGAATTGATAAAATCAGTAGCTACCCAAATGCTTTTACTATGAAGGCAAGACGTTATTTTTTTGACAACCACCTGGCAATGATTATTTGTAAATAAGTCTAAGAAAAATGGAGTTATGACAACATCGAAAGCAATCTCAGCAGGTATAGAATGCTCCGTTCCGTGAATAAAAGAAACTCGACTCATTTCAATGGTTGAAATTTTTTTCTTCGAAAGTTCTATCATTTTTAATGACGCTTCAACATACCATACTTTGCCTTTCAAATTAGTCTTCAGCACGTTTGCCAATAGCCATCCCGTTCCACCACCCAGGATTAAGACAGAAGCGTGCTGTGCGATCTCCGGCAAAAATATTGTTTGGGCTTCTGACATGCTCTTCCCAAAAACCAAGGTGGATAGCTTATCGTAAATTTTTGAAACACCGTCGAAGTTGTTGGTCCTTCTCATACCAACACAATCATTGGAAAAAGAAACACAGCATCTCCTATCAACCTGTACAAATCGTTGTTGGCAAAACGATTTCTAAACAAAAAAACAAGGAGCAAAGTGGTGTTCATAAGAACCAGGATAGAAACAGGTAGTGTTGCGCCATATTCGGATATTTGAACAATGGCAAGAAAAAAGTCTATTATGACTAAGATGAAGATGCAAATCCGGGTTTTGCGTTTGCCAAAAATCGTTACAAATGAGTTTTGATTATCCTTTTCATCAAATCCATGGTCGAACCACGAAAACATCAGCAGGTTGATCCAAGCTATGACACCGAATTGAATAATTAAAAGGTAATGAGAGGTATTTAATTGCCTTTCTGTAAGCGCAATAGACGGGAGAAGCACACCACATGAATACAGGCACGCAATAAACCCTTCCTTTGCAAATTGAAGTGAGCTTTGTCCGATCAAATATAAACCGACCGCCATAGACAAAATTAATCCCCATTGTAGGATTTGTTTACGAATAAAAAAGATGGTTAGAACATTCAGCAAAAATGCTGCCGCAGCAAGAATTGTAAGAATTCGAAAATTGCGCTGGTGGAATCGATGCCTTTCTGTAGATGCCTGATGACTAATTTTTTTAGCGTCTCTCAAATGATCGACCGTGTAAATGATCCATACGGTTAACCCAAGTGCAATTAATCCATAGGGCCTGATGCCGACCTGAAATATTTTGGCAAAAAAAAGCGCACTGATCACAGCGCCTGCTACGATGTCCAGACTAAGAATATTCAGAAGGCGATAAAATTGAACAACCAAACGCATAAAAAAAGTCTTCTGATAACTCAGAAGACTTCAAATTTATGACATTAAATTTTAGGCCGATTTGAGTGCTTCTGCGCCCCCTACAATTTCCAAAATTTCTTTTGTGATGGCTGCTTGGCGAGACCGGTTGTAAAGCAACTTGAGGTCTTTCAATAATTCCCCTGCATTTTCAGAAGCTTTATCCATGGCCGTCATACGCGCCGCATTTTCAGCTGCATTCGACTCGAGGACAGCTTTGTATAATTGGACATTTAAGAGTTGAGGTATTAATCCCGCTAATAAATCTTCTTCTGCTGGTTCAAAAATATAATCAACGGTTTGTCCTTTTGTAGCGCTTTCTCCTTGTATTGGCAAAAATTGTTCGGTAGTTAATATCTGTGTTGCAACGTTTTTAAAGGAGTTGTAAACAATTTCAACTTTATCATAACCGCCTTGTTTAAAAGTTTCAATTATATGGTCACCAGCTCTGGATACATTTTCAAAACTAAGTTGACCAAAAACTGCCCAATACGAATCCTGGCAAGCAAATTTGCGCTTGGTGAAAAACTCCATGGATCTTCTTCCCATTGGCAGAATTGTGATGTTCCCCGTGCTGAATTGAACAGGATATTTTTCCTGAATAATACGCAGCGTAGCTTTAGTAACGTTGCTGTTAAAGGCACCACATAAGCCACGATCCGAGGTTATCGGTATTATTAAAATTTTGTTTTCAGTACGTTTTACAGTATACCAATCATTGTCGATATCGCCTGCGATGGAGCTTGTGAGATTAGAAACCATATCCCTCAGCCTAGAGGCAAAAGGCCGGATCTGAGTCATTTTTTCTTGCGACCGACGGAGCTTCGAAGCTGCAACCATCCGCATGGCTTTGGTGATCTGTTGAGTAGAAATTACAGAAGTAATTCTATTCTTAATTTCTTTTAAATTTGCCATGTTGCTAAGTCATTAAGCCAGGTTGCCGGCAACCTCTTGCGAAATTCTCTTAATCAAAGCTACATCTTGATCTTCCAGCTTGCCAGCTCGTAAGTTATCCAAAACGTTTCTATGTTGAGCCTTGAGGATTAGTAGAAAATCGCTTTCAAATTCCTTTACTTTCTCGACAGGTACCTTATCCAAGAACCCGCGTGTTGAGGCTAAAATAATAGCCACCTGATCTTCCACTGGAACAGGAGCATATTGCGCTTGCTTTAATATTTCCTGATTTTTCCGCCCTCTGTCGATCGTTAATTTAGTGGCAGGATCAAGGTCAGAGCCAAATTTTGAGAAAGCTTCCAGTTCCCGGAATTGCGCCTGATCAAGTTTCAATGTTCCCGCAACCTTTTTCATAGACTTGATCTGCGCAGAACCTCCAACACGTGATACAGATATACCTACGTTGATAGCAGGGCGGATACCGGAGTTAAATAAATTTGATTCCAAAAATATTTGTCCATCGGTGATGGAAATAACATTTGTGGGAATATAAGCTGACACATCACCAGCCTGTGTTTCGATGATTGGAAGTGCGGTTAGTGAACCGCCTCCCTTAACTAAATGCTTAATGGAAGGAGGTAAATCATTCATGCCTCTCGCCATTTCATCATTGTTGATAATTTTTGCCGCACGCTCCAGCAATCTTGAGTGGAGGTAAAAGATATCACCAGGATATGCTTCACGCCCTGGAGGTCTTCTCAACAAAAGGCAAACTTCACGGTATGCAACTGCTTGTTTTGATAAATCATCATAAATAACTAAGGCCGGACGACCCGTATCGCGGATAAATTCGCCTATAGCTGCGCCAGTAAATGGTGCAAAGTATTGCAATGGTGCTGGGTCTGAAGCATTCGCTGCAACAATCACAGTATACTTCATTGCTCCGTTTTTCTCAAGGTCTGCAGCAACGCTGGCCACG